>JACZQN010000041.1 GCA_022545705.1 Nitrospirota bacterium
ACATCCCCCGGCCGTTTTCACTCCTCACCCAGTTGGCCATTGCATCAGCTCTGTTTCACGTCTGGAAGAAGGATCGCCCTCTCGTGGTCCTGAACGGGGGGGCCTGGGCGGCCATCCTGGCCGACACCGCTCTTCACTATGTACTGGCTCGCTAACTTGTGGCGTGGAGCAACCTGGGCCCTGCCTTAACAGCGCATCGAGATGGCTGCTCCTAAACCTTCCCTCACCGCCCTTCTCGTCTGTGACATGGTGATTGAAGACAAGGCGACCAACAAGAAGACCCTTGTCGGGTTGTTCACGGATATCTGGTCAACGAGCTTCCCGGTCACGCATCACAAGATGGGAGTCTATTTTTGCCTCACCGACGCGGAAGGAGCCTACGATGTCGTGTTGCGTCTGGTCAGTGCTGAGTCTGAGAGTTTGATCGCACAGGCTGGCTTGACCCTCACCATTTCTGACATGCTGGCGATCAACGACTTCGGGATCAATCTGCCCGTCGTACAGTTCCCAAGTCCCGGGCGATATGAATTCCAGCTCTTCGCGAACAAGGAATTTCTCGGAAGGAAGGAATTTCGGGTGACGAGGGTGGAAGCGAAGCCCTCCTGACCAACGTGTGGTGAATTCAAAGCAACTCCACGGCGACGGAATCGGCAAAGCGGCGCCCAAGCGCTGTCAGCTTCATGCAACTTGCTTCCCCCTTAAGCAGTCCCTCGCGTGTCAGCCGCTTGAGCCCTTGTTCCCAAGACCAATCTAATGCGCCGCCCCACAGGCCTGTACGGATGATACCGAGCTCCACGCCGCCTGTGAGGCGCAAGCCAAACACAATCGCTTCCTGCTCTCGCTCCCAATAGAGCATGTTATGGCGGCATGTGTATCCCGGGCGGCAGTAGTTTGAGAGCTGGTACCGTTCAGATCCTGCCAGGGCCAAACGGCGACAGGCCTCGTCTCCCATCGCGTTTTGAAGTTCAGCGTCTGGGCCAGCGGTGTCCCCGTGGCGCAAGTCAACGTCGAGACGGGTACCTTCCTCGACGGTGAGGGCGTAACAAGACAGGTGGGTGGGTTCCAAGGCGAAGGCTTGGTCTAAGGTTGAGAGCCAACTTTCGTCTGTCTGCCCAGGCAAACCGTAAATCAGATCCAGGTTGATGTTCATGAAGCCGGCCCTCCGGGCGGCAGCGACGACAGTCCGGACTGACTCACTGACGCTGCGTCGACCAACATGTAATAATTCCTTGTTGTCCATGGACTGCACACCGAAGCTGATCCGATTGAAGCCGGCTTGCACAAGGCTCCGGAGTCCTGACTCGGTCACCGTGTCCGGATGCGCCTCCACCGTGACTTCGCCACGGTCCTGAATGCCAAAATACCGCTCCACCAGAGTGAGAACGTGAGAGAGTGAGCCCGGGCTCAGCGTGGTAGGCGTGCCGCCGCCGAAATAAACCGTATCCAAACGGCATCCATGGAGGCTGCGCAGTTCTGCATGCAGCCGTATCTCCCGAGCCAGGGATTCCAAAAACGCTTGGCCCGAAGTGTCGCGGTAACCCCGAAGATAAAAGGCGCAGAAGTGAGACTGAGTTTTGCAGAAAGGTACGTGGATGTAGAGACCGACGGGTATCTTGCTTCGTTCCCTTGCTAGAGAGTACCCGGTCTCATCGGCTCGCTCGACCCCTAGCCCACATTATTCATGAACACTTCTGCTGCAATCGCGGATTCGCGGCTGCGACAAGCCTGCATGCGGCTACTGCTGCATGCAGGCGGGCGGGCTCGCCACTCAGTCCCTCAACGTACTGTTCAAGTACGCCTCGGTCCTTCGCGGCTCCACGCGCCCGTCTCGCTGCGCGACTCCGCGATTTCGCGACGAACCGTCATGAATAATGTGGGCTAGGCCAATGACGGAGAGCGGTTCCATAGAGTTTCTCGGTTCGCTCGGGGCGGTCTCGATCGTCATTCTGCTGGTTCTTCTCGTGTTCTCAGTGGCTTCCTGGGCCATCATCATTTACAAGTGGCGTCTGTTCCGTTTGGTCGCCCGGGAAGAACGCGAGTTCCTGAACGCATATGCGAGCGCGCAGCATGATGAGGAGGAACTCCGCCGTCTCGCTGGTCAGTTGAAGGCCAGCCCGAGCGCCGCGGTCTTTCTCGGCATCGTGGATCGTGTCTCCACGGAGCGCGATGCGGTTCCATCCGGCCCATTTGCGGCTGTCCCGAACGATGACCTTTCGACAGAAGCTGTCGCACTGGAACGCCACTACTTGGGTCGGGTCGTAGAATATCTCCTCCAGGGTCAGATCACGAGGCATGAGGCCTATCTTCCGTTTCTGGCTACGACGGGCAATATCACGCCGTTCATTGGGCTGCTCGGGACAGTGGTGGGCATCATCAATGCGTTTACCGAGATTGGAAGGCAAGGAACGGCCAGCCTTGCGGCAGTTGCGCCCGGCGTTGCGGAAGCGCTCGTCGCGACAGCGGCCGGGCTCTTTACAGCGATTCCCGCGGTCATTGCGTACAACTACTTTTTGACGCGGATTCGGAACTCCGCGTTCCACATGGAGGCGTTTAGCATTGAGTTGCTGAACGCACTCTTGGTCCGGATGAAACAGGTCGGGGTGCGTGGATGATCTTTGAGGCCCGGCGGCGTCGGTTTCTGGCCGAAATCAACGTCATCCCCTTAGTGGATGTCATGCTCGTCTTGTTGGTGATCTTTATGGTCACCGCACCCATGTTGCATCGTGGGATGGATATTAAGCTCCCGCGATCCGTCAGCAACACGATCCAACCCGAGGAGCGGATCGTGCTGACGATCGAACCGGACCAGAAGTTGTACCTGGATAATGACCCGGTAAGCGTTGCGCAACTCGGGATCAGGCTGAGCGAGGCCCAGCAAAGAAACCCAGGAGTGTCGGTTTATCTCCGCGCGGACCATCGCGTGCCCTATGGGATCGTGGTGCAGGTCATGGATGAAGTCAAGCTGGCGGGGATTGAAAAGCTGGGTATGGTGACGGATCTCGCGATGCCCCAACGGAGGGCTCCAGAGCGCTCCAGGAAGGGTACGCGGTAGCCGAAGACTCACAGAGATGCCGTGCGGAAGCAGCCGAAATCAGGGACCGCGATGAGTGCTCAATCCTATCCGAGTCTCCTCTCGCTTTCGCTTGCGGTCCCGGAGCGGCCGCCAGCCGCGCGCCTGGTGGCTCTGTCGTTCACCCTTCACCTCTGCCTGCTCGCATTGATGCTGAGCGTGCCCATCTCTGCTACCAGCGAGCCATCCTTGGATTCCTACCACGTTGCATTGGTCAGCATGCCGATCCTTGTTGAAACGATCCAGCCTCGGCCGAAACTCCCGATCGAGGCTCCGAACCCACCTCCAATCGAGCAGGCACCGCAAGAGCCGAAGGCCCTTCCTCCGGCGCTGAAATCCCCTTCACTTCCTGCCGCGCGGCCAGAGCGCCCGGCTCCTGTCGTCCAGCGGATCGCACCGATCCCGGCTGTCGAGGTTCCCAAGAGAAAGACAGTCCCGCAGCCTGACGTTTCAGTGGCGGCAGGACCGACTTTGCCGACGCTCCCGAAGGTGCAGGCGGTTGAAGTGCCCACAAGGCGCAGGATCCCTCAGCGTTCCGAGCCAGTGGCGGGAAGACCACATGCGCCGAGTGCTGCGCCACTCCCCGTGGTACCGCCGTTACGAGAGACGTACGAAGCGAAGCAGCGGTTTACAAACCAACTTCGCGAGGCATTCCACGGGATCGAACGGCCCCCGGAGGTGCCCGAGCTTGGCCGGCCCAAGCCGACAATGCCGACCGCGCCGCTGCGTAGATCTAGTGCTCAGAAGCTCCAAGTTGGCAAGGTATTGGACAAGCTTCCCGAGGTGCCAGCCTTGCCGTCAGTCTCAGACACGACCGCTCCACGCAAGCAAGGGAGTCAGCCGAGGCGACGCGTAGCTACGAAACTGGCCGAACGGCTGCAGGACATCGGGAAGCCAAAACCCGAACAGCAGTCGTCGCTTGAAGTTGCCTTGGCTTCCAAAGCAGCGCTGCTTGAACGACCGTTGACGGCGATCCAGGTGCCCGGGGCTGATTCCACCTTACAAAGGTACTTGGCTCTTGTACAAAGCAAGATCCGCGCACTATGGGTCGCGCCCCCTGTGGACGTGACCGGGCGTTCGTTTCAGGTGGTGATACGGTTCCGTCTGCACCGGAACGGCAGCATCAGCAATGTGGTGGTCGAGGAGACATCGGGCAACGGGTATTACGACGACGCGGGAAAGCGTGCCGTGCAGGCGGCTGATCCCTTGCCAGAGTTTCCGGGAAGCATGTCCGAATCAACTCTCGACGCACACTTCAGCTTTACCGTGGCCGGACAGGCCGGTTGAGTATGCGAAAGACTCTGATTCTTAGTGCGTATCTTGTCCTTGGAACCTTGGGGCTCGGCCTCATGGAGTCGGACGCGGCAGACGTGTACCTTGAAGCCAGTCGCCCTGACTTTCAGAAGATCCCGATCGGAGTCCTCAGCTTCCAGGATGGAACCCCCGGGACTGATCACGGCCGAAGGGTTGAAGAAATTCTCATTGCAGACCTGAGGCGGTCCCACGTCTTCGAGGTCACCGATCTGACGAGGCTGGGCGCGACGTTGAATGGAGAGGACGGAGCCAACCATCGTCTGTTTGAGCAGGCCTCCGATAAAGGGCTCGCGGTGGTGGTCGGAGGGCACTTGACAAGCGAGGATGCGGATCTCCTCCTGGACCGGTACATCTATGATCGTGGGAGCGGGGGGCTCGGGGCGCCAAAGCGCTATATTGGCCGGGCTTCGCTGCTGAGGATGATGACCCATCGGTTGGCGGATGAGCTTGTCTATCGGTACGTCGGTGAGCCCGGCATCGCCAGAACCAAAATTGCCTTCGTGTCGGGTACAGGTGGCAGTCGCGAGCTGTTTGTCATGGATTATGACGGGTACTCGCCAAGACAGGTGACTGCGAATGGCCTGCTGAATATCAGCCCGAGTTGGTCTCCGAAGCGGCGGTTTCTGATCTATACATCCTACAAACATCGGACGCGGCAGAACATCGAGATCATTGAGTTGGAGACGGGGAAGCGTCATACCCTGGTATCCTGGGCTGGGATGAATATTACGCCCGCCTTCTCGCCGGATGGAACACAGTTGACGTTCTCGACAACCCGCGATGGCAATGCGGAGATTTACAAGATGGACATGCGGACGCGGTTGGCGAAGCGGTTGACGGCGAATCGTGCCGGAGATCTCTCGCCGTCCTGGTCCCCGACCGGCAGGGAATTGGCCTTCACATCGGACCGTAGCGGTGGTCCGCAGATCTATCTCATGAGTGCGGATGGGTCACATGTACGTCGGCTAACCTTCCACGGGAAATACAATGCTGCCCCGGCTTGGTCGCCACGAGGCAATTGGATCGCGTATGTATGCCGGGGCAGGGGGAAGTTCAACATCTGTTTGATTAGTCCGGATGGGCGCAAGCGGAAAACAATCACCTCTGGCCCGGGAATCGACGACTCTCCCTCATGGTCGCCGGACGGTCGGCACTTGGTGTTCAGCTCGACGCTCAAAGGCAAAAGCCATATCTACATGATTAACATCGACGGAACCGGTCTGGAGCGCCTCACCTTCGGCGGTTCGCATCTTAGTTTCCCGGCCTGGTCGCCGGCGTGAGCGTCCAGGCGGGAAACGACAGGACAGGCACAGCAACCCTTAGCGGAGGAGAATGACTCATGGACGCACGGTTTTGGACGACTGGTTTGACACGAGCGGCTGGAATCGTCCTCCTGCTCGCGCTGGGCTGTAGCACGAAAGGGATCCAAGCGAGTTCGAGCTCCAAATCGCTTGAGGAGGGCATGGCGGCCCTCGCACAGGAGCAACCGGTGGCGGAAGCCGGGGAGGTACAAGGCGAGCCTGCTGCCGCAGCGGGGCAAGCAGAGCAACTGGGAGGCGAGCAGCTCGGCGAACCCGTTGCACAACAGCAGGGGCTGGAACCGGAGGTCTTTGTGGGGGACCTGGCCGAGGAGGCTCCTTTTCCGCCCCCTGCGCTGTCTGGCGAAGAGCGGGTGACCGAGGAGATTGTGGTCGCCACGGCGCAGCCGTCTGAGGCCACGCGTCAAGCCGAAGAAGAAATGCGGGAAGAGCAGCGACAGACGGCCATCGCGGGGCTGGAAGATGTGTTTTTTGCGTTCGACAGTTGGAGGATCAGAGACCAAGCGAAGCTCGCCCTCAGCGGCGACGCCGAGTGGCTGAACTCCAATCCCGAGCGGAGCATCACGATCGCGGGACACTGCGACGAACGCGGGACCCAGGCGTATAATCTGGTGCTCGGCGAGAAGCGGGCCCGGGTGGTGAAGAACTACCTGGTTGAACTGGGGGTGAATGCGGCCCGGCTCTCCATCACTTCCTACGGCAAGCAACGACCCTTCTGCGACGAGCAGAACGAGACTTGCTACCAGCAAAATCGCCGGGCGCATCTGGTATTAGGCGCAAGGTAGAGACCATCTAGCCCACATTATTCATGAACACTTCTGCTGTTCACCCGTTGCATCTTCGAAGAGCAACGGGTACCCGGGATTCGCGGCTGCGACAAGCCTGCATGCGGCTGCTGCATGCAGGCGGGCGGGCTCGCCACTCAGTCCCTCAACGTACTGTTCAAGTACGCCTCGGTCCTTCGCGGCTCCACGCCGGGTACCCATTGCTCTCCGGGTGCAATGGGTGCAACGCTGTGCGACTCCACGATTTCGCGACGAACCGTCATGAATAATGTGGGCTAGAGCATCTCGGCTGGGGGCAGCCTTGCTTTCATGATGGTCATTCCGTATAACGCGCTCATGAGGTTGTCCACCCAACGCCGCTTCCTGGGCCGGTTCGGGCTCACAACCTGTGTGCTTGTGACGGCGGCCACCTCCCCTCTGGGGACGGCCTCCCCTGCCGGATGCGTGGTCGAGCCAACAACGCCTGATGCACAGGTCCCCTTCACACGCCACCTCGATACGGGGTGTAGTGAGGCAGAACGGGAGGCGTATGCCGTCCGCGCAGAAGAACTCCTGGCGGCGCTGAAGGAAGGGAAAGGGGTGGATCTTGCCGGGGTGGTTGTGGTTGGAGACTTACTGCTGAATGAGCTGCCTCTGGTCAGCGTGGATTCTCTCCAGGACCCACCACCGGAGTTGCAGGCCGCCTTTGGCAGACAAGCGCTCAATGAAGTTCGAGTGATCTCCGGGCCGATCTCCATTCGTGACTCGAGGGTGCGCGGTATGATCAGTGCAAAGGTGAAGGAGGGCTTGTTGATCATTCAGGGACCGGTGACGATGACTGGGACCACTTTTGAGCGCGCCGTGGATCTCTCCCACACAGCTTTTCTCGGGCCGGTGGACTTCTCCGGGTCGGTATTCCTGTCGGAGGGCTTTTTTATCCAAACCCTGTTTCTTCAGCCAGCCCGCTTTCAGAACACCGCCTTCGGCACGCACACGCGGTTCCACAAGGCAACCTTTGCAGACACCGTCACGTTTCTCCGGTCCGGGTTCAATGGCCTGGCCGAGTTTCTCGAGGTGATGTTCGAGCAAGACGCCAGCTTCTCGCGGACTTACTTCAAGATGGGTGCTGGCTTTTCGGGGAGCCGATTCCACAGGATGGTGGATTTTTCTGAGGCTACCTTCGAGCGGGAGGCCTTTTTTGCGTTCACGGTCTTTGAAGGTGATGCGTACTTCCGACGCTCGACCTTCCGGGCGCTGGCCAATTTTTCAGACGCCGAGTTCCAAGGGGTCGATGACTTTTCGAAGGTCTTGTTCGACACTAAACCCAACTTTGTTCGAACCAAGGTCAGCGCCAGTCGCCGCACTCCGGGAGGACTCCAGAGTCCCGTGTTTTTCTATGCGATCGCGGGTGCCGTCGTGATCGTTATGGCGGTGTTCGTGTTGGCTCTCCGGAAGGGCTCTCAGTAGCATGAGCCTCTGTCGCTCAACCCAACCCCAACATATAGAAAAGACATTGCTTCGACCCACAAAAGGTAGTATAAGGACCTGCCAGTGGCCCTGACCAGGGTCGCGGTGCTTCATGGAACAGGCTGCGCTTGGCTATCAAGTTCGACTGGAGCAGTTTGAGGGGCCCCTTGACCTCCTGCTCCATTTGATCAAGACGAGCGAGGTCAACATCTACGACATCCCGATCGCCCTGATTACGCAACAGTACCTCGAATACCTGAGCGTGATGAAGTCGTTCAACCTGACAGTGGCTGGAGAATTCCTTGTCATGGCGGCGACCCTGGTGCAGATCAAGTCGCGGATGCTCCTGCCGAAGGATGAGGCTGAGCCCGAGGAGGAGGACGGGCTCGATCCGAGGGAAGCGTTGGTACGCCGGCTTCTGGAATATAAACGGTATAAGGAAGCCGCCAACCACCTTGACCACCGTGAGCGGCTCTGGCGGGAGATTTTTGGTCGATCTGAGGCTCCCTCAGTGCGAGCCGTCTCCGACGAGCCGATACTCCAAGAGGTCTCGCTCTTTGATCTGGTGGATGCCCTCCAGGGTGTCTTGGCACGGACGCCGGACAGGCGCCTCCTCGAAATCGAACCGGACACCATGACGGTGAAAGACCGCATGAATGCGATCCTCGATGTGCTGGAGCACCAGGAATCTGTCACGTTCCGGTCCTTGTTTGAAGGGCAGGAGCATCGTGTGCTGATCATCGTGACGTTCTTGGCACTACTTGAGCTGGTCCGACAGAGGCTCGTGCGCTTGTTCCAGGGGGAGGCCTTCGGTTCCATCCTGATGTTCCGAGCCTTCTCCGTGATTGACGGCGAGGCGCCACTCGATCTGTAAGGTCCTGCCAAGGAGGATGGTATGCGCAGCATGACCGAGACTCAGGATCAGGAAGCCGTTTCTTCAGAAAACCCTTCCGGAAACGGCGCAACCGAGGTGCCCATCCAACCTGACGACATACAAGCTGATTGGTCGGCGGCGCGTGAGGAGCGTGAGCTCTGCGCTCTGCTCGAAGCGCTGCTGTTTGTGTCGCATGAACCGATTCCGGTGGACCGGCTCGTCACCGTCTTAGGTTCCATCTCGAGGGCGGAAGTCAAGCAAGCGCTGCAGCGTTTGCGGGAGGATTTCGACCGAGATGGACGCGGCCTCCAGGTGGTCGAGCTCGCGGGCGGCTATCAGGTCGTCACCAGGCCGGATTATGCTCCCTGGATTAAGCGCCTGGAAAAGGCAAAGTCGGTCCCGAAACTCTCTCGGTCCGCTTTGGAGACACTGTCTATCATCGCCTACAAGCAACCGGTCGTCCGCCCTGAGATCGAAGAGATCCGCGGCGTGGAGACTGCTGGCGTGCTGCGTACGTTGCTCGAGCGCAAGCTGGTCCGGATCGTTGGTCGGAAGGAAGCGCCTGGGCGGCCCATCTTATACGGGACCACGAAGTTTTTCCTTCAGCATTTTGGCCTCCGTGATCTCGCTGACCTCCCGCCGCTGCGTGAAGTCAAGGAATTGGGGCCATCCGAGCAAGCGTGGCTGCCGGTCGGGGATGGTGGTCTGGAGGTCAGCGGGGACCCTGCTGCTGGCGCGACCGACGATGCATCCCCTGAATCCGTGATCTCTGATCCCACGAATTCTGTCTGACGGCCCTTCCTCCCCCGTACGCTCCGCTCACGCCTTCCTGGGCCTTGTCCTTGTCTCGGTGCTGCGACTACAATACAAGCTCGTGGTGTGTGATCTGGGGATGCCATGCCACTTATCCTACCCACAAAGAAACGCCCTGTGGCAGCCGACCTGCGGCGTGCGCTCGGTCCGGATAAGGTCCGGGACGACAGTCCCACCCTGACCGCCTATGCGGTGGACGCCAGCATCTATAAGCTCATGCCTCAGGCGGTGGTCCTGGCGGAGTCGGAGGCTGATCTCCAGGCCGTGGCCGAGTATGCGGTTCGGACTGGCGTGCCGTTGACACCCCGGGCGGCTGGGACGAACCTGACCGGCTCGGCGATCGGGTCCGGCATCATTGTGGACACGTCCCGGCTGAATCGCATTGTGGAAGTGAATCCTGAGGAACGGTGGGCACGGGTTCAGCCGGGCATCGTCCTCGCGGAATTGAACGCTCGACTGGCTCCGTACGGCCTCATGTTCGGTCCGGATCCCTCAAGCGGCGAGATGTGCAAGCTCGGCGGCATGGTCGCCAACAACTCTTCGGGCCCGCACACGCTCCGCTACGGCTCGGTGAAGGACAACGTAGAGGCCTTGCGGGTCTGGATTCAGCCCGGTGGGTGGCTCGCCGCCCGACCGTATGACCTCACCAGCACGGGGTTGCAGGCGCTCCTCAGAGACCATCCGCCGCTCAGCGACATTTTGGGGCTCGTGCAACACTCTGCCGACTTCATCCGCGCCAAGCAGCCCACGGTCAGCAAGAACAGCTCAGGATATAACCTGTTCGGCCTTGCCGATGGGTTAGGTCGCGGGCTGTTCGATGTGCCGAAACTGTTCGTGGGGAGCGAAGGCACACTTGGGATTATCAGCGAGGCCACGATTCGCTTAGTGACTCGACCGAAGACGAGTGCCACAGCCTTCATCCATTTCCGTTATTTAGACGAGGTTGGTGAAGCGGTCGTCGATCTGTTACGCCTCGCGCCCAGCGCGTTGGAGGTGATGGACGCGAATACCTTGAATCTGATCGGGCGCGCGCAGTACGGCATTCCAGCCGATGCTGCGGCGACGCTGTTAGCTGACTTTGATTCTGACCATCCTGAGGGGCATTTGCGGGACCTGGGTGCACGCCTGGGCGCGATCTGCCGCCGCTACCGCCTGGCATCGGATCCAGTCGTGGCGTTCGATCGTGAAACGCGAGAGAAATTATGGGCAGCGCGCAAAGCCCTGTACCCGACACTGTATCGCTATGATAGCAAGAAAAAACCCATCAACTTCGTGGATGACGTGGTCGTGCCTGCTGAACGGCTCAGCGAACTCATCCGCTACCTGGAAAAGTTCTTCGGCGACCAGCGCGTTTCGGTCGCGATCTTCGGCCATATCGGGAATGGGAACGCGCATATTGTCCCGCTCTTGGATGTGAACGATGCTGAAGATTTTGCCAAGATGGTGCATGGATACCGTGAAATTCACGAGACCGTTCTCACGCGCTTCGGAGGCTCCATCTGTGGGGAGCATGGTGACGGGCGCGTCCGAGCCGAGCTCGTGCGTCGCATGTTTGGGGATGAGCTCTATGCTCTGTTCCTGCGCGTCAAGCGCAGTTTGGACCCGAGCGGAGTCTTCAATCCAGGAGTCAAAATCAGCGAGACGCCGTTCACGGAGCACATCGACTACACTCGTCTCTCCAAGGCCTGTGCCACCTGCGGCAAGTGCAATTCGGTCTGCCCGGTGTACGACGTGTTCCAATCCGAGGACATGAGCTCGAGGGGCTGGTATGAGATCGTGACTGCCGCGGATTACAGCTACCTCGATTCCAAACGGGTGGTGGAAGCGTGCGTCAACTGCAAGTCTTGTCGAACCGTTTGCCCAGCAGGGGTCGACGTGTCTGATTTAATCCTCAAGCGACGGGCTGAGCATCCCAACCGGATGGCCGGGCTGGTGTTTGCCTTGCACGCGCGCTCGTGGCTGTTTGAACCGCTTCTCAAGGCCGCCGCGAGGACGCAGGGGATCTGGAACCGGCCGTGGCCGCGCCTCTGGCTGGAATGGGTCACACGCCCGATCATGCGCCGGATTGCCGAGACAGCGCGCATCCCTCGCGACATGGTCATCCCTCGGTTAGCATGCCGGCACTTGCGCGAGCGGTATGTGGAGTTGACTCGGCCTCTTGGCCCACACAACGGGAAGGCGGTGGCGTATTTCCATGGTTGCGCGGCCAATTATTTGGACGATGGGGTAGGGGATGCGGTCATTGCCGTGCTGCGTCGGCATGGCGTGAATCCAGCCCTGCCGCCACAACGCTGTTCGGGCACGCCGATCCAGACGTATGGGCATGTCAAGCTGATGAAAGAAGGGGCGCGGGTTAACCTCTCCTCGCTGGAGCCGTATGAGACGGTGGTGACTGGCTGCGCCTCCTGTACCCTGATGCTCAAGGACTATTCGCAACTGTTCCAGGGAGAGCCGGAGCAGGATGCTGCCGAGCGCCTAGCCCGCCGCGTACAACACATTTCCGAGTTTGTCGCCGAGTCCACAACGGGTCCCACACTTGGCAGCAAGTCGGCCGGGCCTGCCCGCAAGGTGACCTATCATTCCTCCTGCCATCTCCGGGCTGCCGGCGTGACGGAGGCGCCGCGTCGCGTTCTGGCCGCATTGCCTGGGGTCGAGCTGATCGAGATGCAGGATGCCGAGCGCTGTGCGGGCGGGGCAGGGACCTACATCATCAAGGATTACGAGACAGCCCAGCGGATCTTTGAGCGCAAGAAGCAGGCGATTGCCGAAACCCGGGCCGATGTGGTTGCCACGAGCTGCCCGGCCTGTATGATCCAGCTCAACAACGGGCTGAGAGGGCGCGTGCTGGTCAAGCACGTGGCCGAACTCTTGCGCGATGCGTACGAAGTGGCGCCGAACGCCGGGGGCGGGCCGTCGCCCTCGAGACGATGAGATTCCAGAGGGCAGACTGGATCTTTCTTCTTGCAGCGGCGTTCGTGGTGTTGCTGGTCGCGCAGTTGCCGTCGCCGCGTGACCGGAATCCCCCGGTCCCCGATACAGTGGATCACCGGGCGGTTATGTCAGAGCACGACTGTCTGCGGTGCCACGCAGCCGGGGAGAGGCGCGCACTCTCCAGTCGTCACCCGGCGCGCCAGGACTGCTTTCGCTGCCACAGGGAGCCACAGGCTGTCGGGATGAACCTCGGCGAGGATGCGTGGAGCCACCAGCGTGTCCGGATCGGGAGCGGGTAAGCGAGAGAGGAGAATCAATCATGGTTACAGTGTTGTTGTTTGGGGAAACGTTACGGCAGAGCGTGGAGGAAACCGAGCTGCAACTCGAGATCGCTGGTCCAACAACGGTGAAGGCGCTCCTGGAATCACACCAGGATCGGCTCGCCGGGCTGAGGCCGTTTCTGGAAAAAGGCGAAATCATGGTCAGTGTGAACCGCAAGGTTGGGACATTGGATTCGGCGGTCCAAGACGGGAGTACGGTGAAGATCACCCATCAAACGAACCCGACGTATGAGGGGGCCACGTGGCACAATCCGTGAGCGGCGACGAATCCGAAGGCTGCCCTCATTTTCTGCCTGCCACTGACTCAACCACCGTTCCGATCTTGCGGTACTTCTGGGCGCGTCGCGCGAGCAACTCTTCACCGGAGGAGTCAGCGAGCTGTGCGAGGTGGGATGTGAGGCTCTTGGCCACGCGGTCGACAGCGGTCTGCGGGTCACGGTGCGCGCCGCCGAGGGGTTCCGGAATGACGTCGTCAATGACGCCGAGGCCCAACAGATCCTTTGCGGTCATCTTGAGCGCTTCAGCCGCATCCGGCGTCTTACTCGGATCATCCCACAGGATCGCCGCGCAGCCTTCCGGAGAAATGACCGAATAAATCGAGTGCTCCAGCATCAACACGCGGTCCGCTACGCTCAGCGCCAGTGCCCCTCCGCTGCCGCCTTCCCCGATGACCACGCTCACGATCGGGACCTTCAGCCGCGACATGACACTCAGGTTGCGCGCGATCGCTCCTGCCTGCCCGCGCTCCTCGGCTCCGATACCCGGATAGGCGCCCGGTGTATCGATAAACGTGATGATCGGACGACTGAACTTTTCCGCCAGCTTCATCAGGCGGAGCGCCTTCCGGTAGCCTTCGGGGTTCGGCATCCCAAAGTTCCGCTGCATCCGCTCTTTGAGCGTTTTCCCCTTCTGATGCCCGATAATCATGACCGAGCGACCGTTGAAGCGGGCGAAGCCGCCAAGCACCGCCTGATCATCCCCGAAGACACGGTCGCCGTGCAGCTCGATGAAGTCGCGGCACATGGCGTCTAGATAATCAAGCACCCCGGGTCGTTGGGGATGCCGCGCCAGTTGGGCGCGCTGCCAGGCCGTAAGCTTGCGGTACAGTTCAACCTCGGTCCGAGCCAACCGTGCTTTCAGCTTCTTGGTTTCCTCCTGGACCGAAGCACGCGAGCCCCCCGTGCTGATCAGCTTTTGAAGACGTTCCTCGATTTCGCGGATGGGCTTTTCGAATTCCAAATATTCGCGCATGAGCACCCTCTTCGTCGTCGATTCCGTGCCGCTGGCTACACCAAGGAGACGGATCCCCTGCCGAGGACTTCCTCAACCTCGGCGATGAACGATTCGTTGGGCAGGGCTGTGAGGTGAGGCAGGGCAGACATATCGGCTTCAACTCCGTCAGAGGGTAGACAGAAGGTTAAGTAGATCGAGGCAAGTCCTGGATGGCGTCGCAGGACTTGTTCAAGCTGCCCCAAGCGGGACAACGCGCCCGGCGATTCGTCCAATCGGATATTGATTCGGGTGACGGCTCGGGCCCGAAGTTCGGTGAGGGACTCGAGACGGATTCCCTTCAGGCGAAGGCCTTTCTCGGCGCGATCCACCGTCCCGGTGACCTGCACCACGCTTTCCGGGGTGATCAGCGCACCGGCGCTTTTATACAGGTCCGGGAAGGCGATGACCTCGACCAGTCCCAGGAGGTCTTCCAGCTGGAAGTAGGCCATCCGGTTTCCCTTCTTCGTCGTCATGTTCCTCACCGTGGAGATGATGCCGCACAGCGTCGCCTCTTTACCGTCGGCAACGTCGGCCAGCGAGGTCGTCGTCGCAGTGGCAAATCTGCTGATGGCGGTTTCGTAGCGCGCGAGCGGGTGGGCGGTGATGTAAAAACCTGTCAGCTCGCGTTCGTATTTGAGTAACCGTTCCTGGTCCCATTCCGGCATCTCGGGGAGGGGAGCCGTGCGCCAGTCGGCGGTCGCGTCGTCGGTGTGCGTCCCGTCACCGAAGATGCTGGTCTGGCCCTGCTCGCGCTCCCGCTGCGCGGCCGCGCCTTCTTCGATGGCCTGCTCGAGGACGGCCATCAACTGTGACCGCCGTGCCCCGGTTGAGTCAAACGCGCCGGCTTTGATCAACCCCTCCAGCATGCGCTTGTTGACTTTCCGGAGATCAATGCGGTGGCAGAACTCGAAAAATGACCGGAACGAACCGGACTGGATCCGCGTCTCAATAATAGATTCCACGGCCGCTTCGCCGACGTTCTTAATCGCCGCCAGGCCGAAGCGGATGCCGCCCTCCACCACAGTGAAGTTTTTCTGACTTTCGTTCACATCCGGAGGAAGAATGTGAATATTGAGGTCCCGGCATTCCGTAAAGTAGCCGACCATCTTGTCAGCGTTGCCCATCTCAGTCGTGAGCAAAGCTGCCATGAACTCAGTTGGATGGTGTCTTTTGAGATACGCGGTCTGATAGGTCACGAGTGCATAGGCCGCCGAGTGGGACTTGTTGAAGCCGTAGCCGGCGAAATGGGCCATCAGGTCAAACAGACGCTCCGCTTTCTTCTCGGGGAGATGCTGCTGCTTGGCTCCCTCGATAAAACGCGCCTTCAGTTTCTGCATCTCTTTTGGTTTCTTCTTGCCCATCGCCCGCCGGAGGAGGTCGGCTTGCCCGAGTGTGAAACCAGCCACCCGGTTGGCAATCGCCATGACCTGCTCCTGGTACACAATGACCCCGTAGGTCTCCTTGAGGATCGGCTCGAGTAGCGGCGGGTCGTAGGAAATCCGAGAGGGGGTCCGCTTGCGCTTGATGAAATCATCGACCATGCCGCTTTCCAGGGGGCCAGGCCGGTACAGAGCCAGAATGGCGATCAGATCTTCGAACGACTCGGGCTTGATCTTCATCAGCAGGCTACGCATCCCGGGACTTTCAAGCTGGAAGATGCCGGAGGTCCGTCCGGTCGACAGCATCGCGTACGTTGCCTGATCATCGAGCGGGAGGCCACTGACCTCCAGGGGGGAGTCTCCTGTCCCCTCCCTGCGACGCTGATTGATCACGCTCGCGGCGTGTTGGATCATCGTCAAGGTCTTGAGCCCGAGAAAGTCAAACTTGATGAGCCCGATCTTTTCAATGTCGCCCATGGGATACTGGGTGACAATTTCGTCGTTGGCCCCTTTATACAGTGGGACATGCTCGGTGAGAGGCTCCTGCGAAATCACCACGCCTGCTGCGTGTGTGGAGGCGTGCCGTGCCAGTCCTTCGAGCGCCTGCGCGGTTGCGAAGAGCTCTTTGATCTTGTGGTCCGCATGCATCATCTCCCCCAAGCGGGGTTCCCGGTCGAGGGCTTCTTGGAGAGTAATGTTGAGTTGGTTGGGGACCAGCTTGGCGACCCGGTCAACCTCCGCGTAGGGAATCTCCATGACGCGGCCCACGTCACGAATCGCCGCTTTGGCTCCCAGGGTGCCGAACGTAATGATCTGGCAAACGTGATCCTCTCCATACTTGTCAATGACGTAGTTAATCACCTCGCTACGGCGGTCCATGCAGAAATCCATGTCGATGTCCGGCATGGTTACGCGTTCGGGATTCAAAAACCGCTCGAACAACAGGTGGTACTCGAGAGGATCGATGTCGGTGATGCGGAGCGCATAGGCGACGAGACTTCCGGCAGACGATCCTCTGCCTGGCCCGACCGGGATACCCCGGGAGCGCGCGAAATTAATAATGTCCCAGACAATCAGGAAATAGCCCGCGTACCCCATCGTGAGGATCACGGTCAGCTCTTCTCGGAGGCGCCGGTCGTACTGTTCGGCTGGGATCCTCCTCGCCCGCTCCCGCATCCGGTCTGCCAGGCCTTGTGTGGCGAGGTGCTCGAGATAGGTTTCCCGCGTGTATCCCTCGGGCACCTGGTATTGAGGCAGGTGGCTCTTGTTAAAGGCCAGCGCCAACTCGCAGTCATCGGCGATCCGGGCCGTGTTCCGGATCGCGTGAGGCAATTCCGCAAAGGCTGCGACCATCTCCTCGCTAGATTTGACGTAGAGTTGGTCGGTGTGAAACCGGAGGCGGTTGGGATCGTTGATCGTTTTTCCTGTTTGCAAGCACAGCATGAGGTCGTGTGGTCGCGCGTCTTCTTTCTTCAGGTAGTGGCAGTCATTGGTGCCGACCAACGGGATGCCGAGTTTCTTGTGAATTTCCACGAGCCCTTTGTTCGCGATGCGCTGCTGCTCCAGTCCGTTTTCCTGGACTTCAAGAAAAAACCGGTCTTTTCCGAAAATGTCGCGGTAAGTCCCCGCGCTGTGCATGGCCCCTTCGAAGTCCTGCTGGCCGATGAGGTAGGGGACTTCACCGCTGAGGCAGCCTGACAGCGCAATGAGACCGTCGCAGTGCTGGGCGAGCAACTCTTTGTCCATCCTCGGCTTGTAATAGAAGCCCTCAAGGTATGCCTTGCTGACTAACTTGATCAGATTCAGGTAGCCAGTCAGGTTGGAGGCCAGGAGAATGAGGTGGTAATAATCGTTGTGAGCAAGGTGCCTCTCACGCCCTGTCCGACTGCCGGGTGCGAGGTAGGCCTCGCACCCGATGATGGGTTTCACCCCACCCGCTTGGGCTTTTTGGTAAAACTCGATCGCCCCGAACATGTTCCCGTGGTCGGTGATCGCGACCGCTGGCATTCCGAAGGACCGTACCTGCCGGATGAGTGGATCAATCTGATTGGCGCCATCCAGGAGACTGTACTGAGTGTGCAGATGTAGGTGGATGAATTGGGAAGGCACCGTGAAGAACCTCGGCGAGGAAATTGTATGCGGGCCCCACGGCGAAGTCAATGAAAAGGAAAAGTCCTAGCCTGCATTATTCATGACGGTTCGTCGCGATTGTAGCAGAAGTGTTCATGAATAATGTGGGTTAAGCGCGCAGAGCACAAGCCGTCGGTGAGCAAAGGGTGGGAAGAGCTCGGCCCCCTGCGCACATGAGCTGTAGTTCGAAAGCAGTGAGGGTCTGTGCTGTGTCACGCGTCTCCATGACTACTCCGAACAGGTATAGTTGATCTTTCCCTCCCCGCCTGCGATGCAGCCGTGCAGCAACTGCGTCGTGCCGTCTTCACGCATCGCCAGATCCCAGGCGTCCAGGTCTGTATCTCCATCCAGGTTGCCCTTGGCGGTCGCTTCGTAGAGGCTTTTCCCTTTCCCTTTGCGGAGCTCAATCGTAATCGTGTAATACCGGAGCGATGGAATCGGAAAGAAGCCGATCGCTGCAAGATGATCCGAGTACGTGTCGGTCTCATTGTAGTAGATGTCTTCAAGCTTCTGAATCTCGTGGAGTGCCTTCTCAGCCTCGACCATTTTGGCTTTTTTCATAAAATTGAGATACGCGGGGACGGCCATGGCGCTTAAGATGGCCAGGATGGCAACGGCAATCACCAGTTCGCCAAGGGTCAGTCCCGTCTGATCGCTCAAGCGAAGGCCTGTTCCCATCCAGCCCCTGTGGCGCTTACCGCGGCTCGGCGAACCGGAAGCGCTGGAGTATGTCTTCAAGGTGCTCGCTCCCCT
>JACZQN010000124.1 GCA_022545705.1 Nitrospirota bacterium
GCTGACTGCGCCCAAGCCCACTGACTCACGCAATCAGAACCACTCCAGTTACGGCGCTGCGCGAGTACGGGTGGCCAGGTCACCTCCAACTGCGCGCGTCCAGCGAGCATCTCCTTCTCACTTTTGGATCACGTCTCCTATGTGGGTGGCTGGGTTGGCCCTCACTGCGGCCGTCGAGCGAGCACAGTGTGATGTGCGCGCTCCGGGAGCACGAGGGTCAACCCAGGCACCCGGCTCTAGTCCTCCAACTCGCGAAGCAGGTCGCCAGGTGGCCTCCAACTGCGCGCGTCATCACCCGTTGCACGTTGTGGAGCAACGGGTACCCGGCCCGGCCTTCTCGTGCACGCTGCGTGAGCACAGGAGGCCACCTGGCCACCCGCTCCCACTCTCCTTGACTGCCCCCCAGCCCATTGTTAGACTCACCACGCTTTCTTATGGCGACGTCACACACCCCAATACAAGATGCTCCGCCTGAGGCAGGCCCCACCGGCACGAGCCAGGCACCCACTCCCGAATCTCCCCAGACAGAGCAGCCGCCTCCCAAGCCCTTCATCTGCCGCCGCCCCGTGCGCTTGACCATTTACGCCCTGCTGTCCCTTATCCTGCTGCTCATGCTTGGCTGGCGATTCCTGCCCGGGCTCTTAGACCCGACCTTCGAGAAGCATATCGCAAACAAGCAGGTCGTGGTGGGGATGACCCGCCAGCAGGTCCTCCAAGCGTGGGCTTCTCCCTACACGATTAACGTGAGCCATACCGAGGACGGGATCCGCCGCGAAGAATGGATTTACGAAGACTGGGAGAGCCCGGCCGTCGTCAGACATCGGTATCTCTATTTCGAAGAGGATGAGTTACTCGGTGGCTGGTACTACAAGTAGCAGCTACCTTGACGATCCTGTTCAGACACCGTCCTCGTGCCACCGCTCAGCCAGCCTCGTCGGGGTATTGCTCCTCTGTTAACTTTCCCAGTAACGTCAGGGCTCGATCGAGATCTATCTCGTCTACCATCACCTGCCGCGTATTGAACGACAATGGCAACCCAGGATACAAACTCCCAAAGTACTCGTTCTGGACGAAATACCGGATCCCGTTCCCATCTAGCAGGCTCTTGATCAGCGCCAACTCGCCTTCATCCTGAGGCACGACAAGCTTGACCATCCCCATACCACCCCTCTGTATTGTGCTCGGCCATCAGATTGCCGGATCTTGACTCGACTGCTACTATTCTAGATGGATGCTCGTTGTACCGCAACCAATGGCTTGCCTCCGCATAAGCGGACGCGTTGCATTTCGCGCCACCAGTTCCTAGACTGGGGCCCTCGTGAACACGACGCGGCTTGTCATTTTCGACCTGGGCAATGTCCTCATCCATGTGGATCCGCTCCAGATCGCCTCAGGGCTGGCTCGCTCCTCAGAGCTCGCGGGATTGCAGTTTCACGCACAGCTCCTCTCGTCCGTGCAACAGTGGAACATCGGACTGATCGAGGAATACGAAGAAGGCAAGCTGTCATCCGAGGGATTTTATGAACGCATGCGGGACCAGTATCGATTACGGACGACTTATGACGAGTTCAAAGCCATCTGGAACGCTGGATTTCGTGAAAACCTCCCTGTGACAGCGATGGTCCTCCAGCTCTGCAACACGACATGCGTGTATGGTCTCTCCAACACGAACCCACTGCACTTCGAGCACCTCAGTAGTCAGTACCCGGTCATCGCTGCGCTGCATGGCTGCGTGCTATCATATGAGATCGGGCACCGAAAGCCCAAGCCGAAAATCTATCAGGCTGCCTTGGAGCGGGCAGGGGTACGTCCCGAGCAGGCTCTGTACGTTGATGATGATCAGAAATTTGTGGCAGCTGCGGAACTGCTCGGCATGCGGGCGGTCAGGTACCGCTCGCCCCCTGAGTTGGCAGCCATGCTTGGGTTGTAGGTTGAGTGATCGGCTCATGGAACACTTGGGGGAATGAACCGTTGGCTCATATAAATGTTTCAATCGTCAATGAATCAATGACTCAATTCTCCAAAGACCAGGGACTTTGAGTCCTAGCGAATAGGATCGCGATGCGGGGTGAGGATGGTCAGGGTTAGGGCGTTTCGGTGAGTTGGACGCGCCGTTCCTTCCCGGGTCCGCCGGAGACGGTCAGCACGCGTTTCCACTCACGAATCTGATAAATCGCCCAGGCGTTCGGATGCCCTTGATAAAACGCGTCGGGGTCTTCGCCCTGGGCGTTGAGGTAAATCGGCTCTGTGAACCCTTCATCGAGGACATAATCCATCAGACACTCAGTCGTAAAGCCCTTGCCGCGCAGTGCGACCTCTGAGAGCAACGTGAGAATATCGTCTGGCTGTGCAAGAGACACTGGATCCATACGAAGGGTCCTCCTCGCCGGGACAGCATTGTATCGGTGGAACTAAGCGAAGGCAAGACGTGATCAGGAAGCAACTCCGTCCGCACGAGTTCCGAGAGCGGCTGCTCAGTATCATGGACCGCAAACACCACTGGGCATGGCTGCACTTTACCGGCAACTCGCTCACCAAGGATCAGCTCAAAATCCATTTCCAGCAGGAATATGCCGTGTATGTCCGGGATTTTCCCGTCTTGCTCGCGCGCACCCTCGGGAAAAACCCTCCGCTGGAAGTTCGCACCATCCTGGCCCAGAACATCTACGAGGAAGAAACCGGCGGTCTCACGGTCGGCCGATCCCATCCCGAGCTGTTCCTCACGATGATGATGGGCCTCGGTTATGACAGGACCGAGTTCCAGCAGGTGGCGCTGCTGCCCTCCAGCCGCAGTTACAGAAGTTGGCTGGACGCTATTTCCATGAAGCGCCACTGGCTCCTGGGCGCAACCGCGCTGACGATTTTCGTGGAGGGCAGCGTCAATGACCGGCAGGAAATTCTCTCCCCTGCAAAGCCCAAAACGACCGAGGAGATCGAAGACGTCGTCAGGCAACACCCCCTGGTCCAGCACCACGGGCTGTCCTCAGATTCCCTGGATTTGGTGCGGGCTCACCAGATGGTGGAGGCAGCACATCGTCACGCGGCCTATAAGATCGTCGTCGCTCATGCTGTGAAACCCGGACAGCAGCAGGCGGTGATTGGTTGTCTGACCGAGGCGCTCCAGCGCTGGCTACGTTATCGTGACGGCATCGCCCGCGCATGCGGCCTGAGAAAAGCTTCAATGGATATTGGGCAGACCACCGCCGTCAGAGAGAGTCACTGAACAGGGACGTAGTCGATCCTCTCAATACGCACGACGGGCATAATCATCCCCTGTCCGAGTTCATCATGGGCAAAGCCATAGATGATGGATTCATCGTGGATGAGCCTGCCCGTCATCGCCACGTACACTTCGATCCGATCCCCACGCGCCAACTCCGCCCGAAGAGCATCCCTTCGGCTCGGCTCTGGCACCACCACCATTTCACTCGGCAGACCCTCCGGCTTGAATCGGACGATACCCCACCGCGTCGGAACCATTTTTGGCCCAATCGCTACTGAAAATCCGCCCGTTCGTGGGTCGTACGCGGTGAACTCACCGAACCAGATAAACGTCACTCGCTGCCGGAGGGCTGCCCGCCCGACGCGCAACCTGTCTCGTTCTCGGTTCAGCGCGAAGAGCCGTTCATCGTCACCGATCCCGTGAGGACCCTGGAGGGCGGACCAGTCAGGCGGCGAACCCTCCAAGGCACGCATGAACCCTTCGATCGAAGCCGGATCGGAAAGCACGTGTGTATCCTTGGGAAGAATCGACTCTAACCCACCCCGTCCAGGGGTGAGGAGCGGTCGCACACCGTTCACATCCTGGCTCAAGACGAATGACGGATTCACCATCAGAAGCACGGTGACTAGCAGGGCAAGGTTCATCCGCATGGCGCGATGGTCAGCCATGCTTCTTCGCGTCTGTGAGAGCCTGCTGATAGACAGTGCGGAGAGCGACGACGGCGGCGTGATCGGATGGGATCACACCAGCCTCGCTCAGGACATCAAGGCGTGGCGACGGGTCAAGCTTGAGAAGAGAGCCGTGGTCAAGAGCGTGCGCTTTTTGCAGGATTTGACGGTAGGTACCTAACCAAGACTCGGTGATGGCACGCAACCCAACGTCCGTCGGCTGCATCCGCCGGAGCTTGACTTCGTTGAGAAGTTTGGTGATGGGGTCAGATTGAGCGAGTGTGCTGATCGCTTGTTGGAGATACTGTTCGTTGGATTCACTCATCGGCTGAGGTGTAGAATGCAGCAGGTGCTAATCTATCGCGCAGGCGCCCGGGCCACGGGGGTCACCGCACGTGCCGCAGGGTCCCGCGGGCATCTCTGAAGCGAAGCTGTCAGCTCTGCCGCCCACCGCAAAGGCGGACAGTTGCTTCTCTAGCTGGGTGTTTTTGCACGTGGGGCACTCCGGTACCTTTGATCCTTGGACAATCGATTCGAAGCGGTGGCCACACGCCTGACAGAGATACTCAAAGATCGGCATGGTGCTTAGTCTCCTCTTCGCGAGTGATGACCTTGATCCGAAAATAACGAGCATTGCCGAGTCGGTGAGGCGGCAGGAAACCCGCTCCGGACTGCCGTGGAAGGGATGCCGCGAGAGGCGCGGGAGCCCGAAACCCTCCGGCAAGCGTATTTCGGATCAGGGGTTATTATATCGCGCAACCTTGCCCCTCGCAATGGCTCAGGATCCACTACGGAGGCGTGCATGTTCCAAGAAGAAAAGAGCTTCAATTTTCGGTTCAGCCTAGAAGCCGTCTTTCCGGAAGACTACGATGGGGATAGGGATGAGTACGCGTGGGTTCAGGACTGGGAAAAACGGATCAAGCCTGAGCTGCTGAAGGTGATGTTCGAGTGCATCCGGCGCTATTCGTCATGGACTGCTCATGTCCGTAATCGCGGGATGTCCCCGGATGACGAGATCGAGATCGTCATGGCGAAGGACTTCTCCCACGATGACTAGCCCACATTATTTATGACGGTTCGTCGCGTTCCACCCGTTGCAATAGCAGCGCAACGGGTACCCGGGAGTCGCGCAGCGTTGCACCCATTGCACCCGGGGAGCAATGGGAACCCGGCGTGGAGCCAGGGGACTGGCTCCG
>JACZQN010000125.1 GCA_022545705.1 Nitrospirota bacterium
CTCTACACAGGTAATATGGCCATGTTCGATGTGGATGCCTTGTCCTTCACCGCCATGAGCGAGAAGTTCATGGACGAACTGAAGGCCCGGAAAGGGCATCCCGCCCAGCCCAACATGCTGAAATATGCCGGGACCGAGCTGAACAAGCGCCGCCACGAACTGCTGATGGCAGCGGGCGGCAGTGCGGCGCTGGAATGGGAAAGCGAAGAGAGCAACGGCGGCAATACCGCCCGCAGCTGGCTGACAAGGAACATCCGAGTCGAGCAAAAGCACGCGGAATGGTACAAGGACTGGGCGCAATCAGCAGGGGTGCCGCTTGACAGGTTATACGACGGCCCGCGTCCAGCTGCCGCGACAGTGATTACGGGTTGGTGTTGGTACGTCTGCAAATCAGGCGGGCTTGCCGAAGCCATGGCGGCCACTAACTACGCCGTCGAGGGCGTCACCGGGGGGTGGACTCGGTTGGTTGCGGCAAGTGAAAAATATAGGGAGCTTTTCACCGAGAGCGAGCGTCGCCACGCGATGCGCTGGATTCATGCCCACGCCTCTTACGACGACAGCCATCCGGTGGAGGCCTTGGATATCATTGCTGGGCTCGTCGGCAAGGATCCAGAGCATGCCACGGTGCGAAGGATTCAGAATGCCATTCAGAAAAGCTATGACTTCTACCTCTTGGCACTGGACAAGGGCTTAGACAGACTCTAAATCGGCATCCGGCGCGTCCACCACATATTTCCAGCTTTACCACCGAAACGACGAACCTCGTGCCTGCTGGTGTGGGGCTCTTTGCTCTTCAGAGTACCACCGCGTGCATCAGTTACAGATCCGGTCGTTGAGGCGATGCCACCCGGCAGGCCGTGGGAAATCGGCCAGGGGATTTGAACCCCCTCCGTCGCCGGTTCGGGTCTGAAGCCTCCCTCGCCGGCTCCTACAAAGGGGGCCAGCCCCCTTGTACGATCCCCACGAAGGGGGTGCACCCCCTCCTGAGCTCGCAACCGTCGGAGTTCATTGTTTTCTCGACGTTGTGCCGGACGGGGGACAGGGAATAGAGCCTAATGGGTTGAGCGGGTTGATCGCACTGACTCCCGGCATGCAGGGCTGTCCTTTCGCTGCCCTCGCTTGGAACACGATCTGGTCGTAGGACGATGCGTTCTTGAAATCCACTTTGTTGAACGGCATCCCCTTGCTTGTGCTCTTCACGCCTATAATTTGACCGCCGGCTTTGATCAGTTCGAAGTCCTGCCCAGTGATTGGATCTTTGTACACCACCTGGAGGTAGCGCTTCGGTTTTTTCGTAAGTTGCTCCAGGCTTGTCGGGTAGCGGTTGGGCCGTCTCGCCTTCTCAACTGCGTGGTGCGCCGCGTAGGCCTCAATGGCGGCCTTGATCCGATTTCCACGGAAGAGCAACTCCGCTTCCTTATCCCGCTTGACCGCGACACTCCACTGCTTTCCGACGACGGAGAGGGACACGCCTATCAGCACGATCGCGAACATCAACATGAGGTAGGTGACCCCATGCTGGTTCATCCTGCACCGGCCTAACCCGCCCTGGTGAATGCTCATAGACTCCCTCGATTCGTCAGAAAATGCCACTCCCCTCCTTCTTTAACAGCAGCGTGGTTTCCAGATTGGTCGGTTGATGCTTCAGCTTCACGGATGAGGCATCGACAGCCTGAATCTGAATGAGCCCGTCAAGCGTCTCCCCTGCGCGCACAATGTAAATCTTCCGACCTTTCCCGAGAAAAGCCTGTTGCTCCCCTCCGCGCGTGAGATACCCGAGAAAGCGATATTGGCCCATCTGCTGCCGAGCCTGCTTGGCAGCCAGCTCCCGTTGCACGCGAGCCAGTTCTTCCGGAGTAGGGGGCGGCGGTGCTGTCGGCTCCGGTGGCGCACTTGACGGCTTGGGCTCTTTCGCGATGCGGGTCCGCTTTTTCTTAAGCTTCTTCTCGGGCAACGAGAGTGGCGCAAAGATGTTCTTTGGCTTCTTGAACGCGATCTGCTGAGCACTGGCTGTATGCGAGTCGATCAGGACCGGCAGACCGCCGGTGCCTCGTGCAGCCTCCCGTGACAGCGTTTGCCCGGAGGTAAATTTCAGGGCAACGCGCTGCGGCTCAGGCACATTCACAAACCGCTGCACGAGGAGTACGCCCCACACGAGGAGGAGGAGAGTGAGCACCAGCCATTTCGAACGATGGGTCATACGCGCCCTACCGCCTCGAGCGGGTCAAGCTTGAGAAATGTCACCACCCGAATGTTAAACACGACATGAGTTGCAGGCTGCCTGAAGGCCTTTCGCCTGCCAGCTTTCCGCGTCTGCGCCTTGCGGGTCGCGTCAAGACTTTCAACGAGCAGATAGGAGGAGGCTGTCTCCAGGCGGTGGATGAAGCGCCGGATCGCTGCATACTTTCCCGCAACCCGGAAAGTGATGGCTGCCTTGAGAGCCAGATCGCCCTCCACTTGTTGAAATGAATAGCTCATCCCGGGGATTGCAACCCGATCTTTGCGGGCCAGATCAGAGATAGCCAAGATCAGCTCGGGGAAGTCCTTTCGCACCGGAAGGTCTGTCCAGACCTTGACCAATTCTCTCTGGAGCTTCAGCGAGGCCTCTTGCATGGTTTGAGCGCGACGCGCCGCCTCGTAGGCAGCCAATGCCTTCTCCACGCGGACCTGCGCGGGTTGCCGGATTAACACGGAGGCACCGGCCGCAGTGCCCAGTGCAAGCGCTGTCAGCAAGACGATCGGCAGCAGCGATCGACCTGCCCGCATGGCGATCGGCGATATGGACGGAATCAGGCGAAGCATGGCCCGCTCGGTTACAACGTGGGTCGGTACGACACCTTCATTTGGAACTCAACGAATCGTGAGGGCCGATTTTTCGAACCTGCCGTTCTTCGGCTTCCCCGTTTTTCATCTTGGCGAACCTGATGCTGGGAGAGCACCACGTTCTGGAACGCGACATGATTTTCCAGCGTGTTTACGAATGCGGTCAGATCCTTCAGCGTCAGCGCAGATCCAGCCAATGTGATCGTGGAACCTTGAAAGTCAAGTTTGACGGAGGCGATCGACACTTGCGACCGAACGGTTTCCTCCAAATCGCCGAGGAACCGCGTCCAGGAGAATCCGCGTTTTTTGATCAGGGTATTGGCAAACGCGACCTCACGGGCGAGCGCCTGGTTCCGTTGTTCGGAAACATCAAATCCCTCCTGTCGTGCGTAAGTAGCGAACTGACGGTTCCTGTCATGGAGTCGCTCAGCCGCCTGCTCGTACAGAATGGCCCGTTGCTCCAGATCACGGCTGTCCTGCCATAACCAGCCGGCTGAGAGCAGCGAGCCTAGGATGACTACTGCCATAGCCCATTGCGCGGCGCGGAGCACTCCGAACCCGTGAGCGGTGAGAGCGAGATGTAGCCGTGGCGGCTTCATGGATGCCTCACATCTCAATCACGCCAGCCAAGGCGGGGAGCCCGGCAAAGGACAGCCTACCGACCGCTCTGCCTTTCCGGTAGGGTAGGTCGTCTACGCTGAGGGAACTGATGGTGATGCCGAGTGATTCGGCTGCTGAAGCAGGAAGCCCATGATTGCCGACGATGTACAGCGGACGGAGGAAGTCGGAAGTGCTGGAAGAACCTTGGGGTGGGCGGGGGTGAAGATCGGTGTAGAACTGCAAGGTCGCGAGCACCTCATTGCTCAGGGAACTAGAAGTTGAGGAGGAAGTGGTAGCAGCGGAGGTTCCGTTTCGGAGCGGCTTGACACGGAGGAAAGCAGGGCAGCCGTGGCGAAGAGCGAAAAATGAGAAGCCGCTCTCTCCCAAATGGAGGAAGAACAGCTCATCCACCGGGCTCAGCGCGTGTCGGTACAGGTCGAAGAGCCGCAGACCGCCCAGTCCCACATTCACCGGAACGAGGCCGGCCTGCTCGCAGGCTTGCTCATACTGGTCGATGATCTCGCCGCGTATCGCCACGGCCAAGACACGGGCGCGGATGACGCCGGCGCCGTTGGCACGACCGTTCTGTCCCTCTTCTACGCGAAAGATTCGATAGGCAAAACGCCTGTCCTGGAGCGACGTGTTGAATTCCTTCTGGAAGCGCCAGCGCACGAGCGCGTCGCGCTCGGCCTGTTTCTCCGGTACGTGCTCGAAGTCCAACAGCCCCACCCGTGCGCACAGGTCCGGTAGAGAGAGCGCGGCAGAGACGGGGCCCGGGGCGGTCCTCCGACTGCCGCGCAGGGCGCGGAGTTCCGCGGCCAGTGCCGACACATCCGAGACATTCGGCTCGGTTGCCGATGGGCGGATCAGGCCAGGCGGCAGCTCGCGCTCGCTGCTGCGGCGAAGGGCAAGACTGGTCCAGCCCCGCCGCCAATCCCGGCGGACTTCGGCCAGCGTAATTGTCCTTGCATCAATGCTGAGGCCGAGCCGTGGATGTCTGATCGGAAACAGGGCCATCATCTCTACTCACTGACTGAGCGTCACCCGGTTCACTTCTCTCAGCGTCGTTTCGCCCCGAAAAACTTTCTCCATGCCTGCCTCGCGCAGGCTCGTCATGCCTTCGGCGATCGCGGCTTTCCGAAGCTCCGAAGCGGGCCTGCGATCCAGGATCATCTCCTTGATCCGGTCAGTCAGGGCCAGGAACTCGGTAATCGCGTGACGGCCCCGATATCCAAGGCCGTTGCACTCGGCACAGCCTCTGCCTCGATAGAAGGCCCGATCCTTCACCTGTTCATAATCCAGTCTGGATTCCTCGCACTGCGCGCGGTCGATGGTGTACTGGACCTTGCAAGCCAGGCAAATTGCGCGGACCAGACGCTGGGCCAGGATGCAGCTCAGCGACGCGACGAAGTTGTACGGTTCGATTCCCATGTTCCCAAAGCGGCTAATCACGTCGAAGGCATTGTTCGCGTGAACGGTGGTGAAGACCAGGTGGCCCGTCAGCGCGGATTGAATCGCGATCTGTGCTGTTTCCAGGTCCCGGATCTCGCCCACCATGATCTTGTCCGGGTCATGGCGCAGGATCGACCGGAGCCCTCGC
>JACZQN010000126.1 GCA_022545705.1 Nitrospirota bacterium
GGGGAACGGATCGCCGAAGTCGGCGGCGGTGTCGGGATCCATGGGGACGTTCAGGTCATCGACGGCACCGGACTCTATCTCGTGCCCGGCCTGTTCGACGCCCACGTGCACCTGTCGGCCAGCCCAGAGACTTTCGGCCCGATGCTGATCGCCAACGGCGTCACCTGCGTCCGTGACACCGGCGCCCCGACGCAGGCGATCCTCGATTTGCAGTCCCGCGCGCTCTCGGGCAGCGACCTGCTCCCGCAGATCGTCTGCACGGGTGCGATCGTGGACGGCGACCCGCCCATCTGGCCGTTCTCGGAGGCGTGCGACGAGCCTGACGAAGCGCGGGCGGCCGTCCGCAAGCTCGCCGAGGCCGGCGTCGATCAGATCAAGGTCTACAGCCTGCTTAAGAAGCCCGTGTACGAGGCGGCCATCGCGGAGGCGCACCGCCTCGGTCTCAAGGTGACGGGGCACATCCCCTTGCAGGTGTCCCTGGACGAGGCGATCGCGGCGGGACAGGACTGCGTCGAGCACTTCACCGGCTTCGAGCGGAAGCAGATGACGCCACGTGACGGATCATGGCATCGATCACAGGATTTGTGTTCTCGGTAGAGATCGCGATCGCAGGATACCGGCCGGCGAAGACGCGGAACACCTCGTCTGCAAACCCCTGTCCCAACGATTTCACGTCTCGGAAGTCGAGCACGATCTCGCTGAACTTCTCCAGATTCGCCAGGAGCCTCCTGGCCTCTGAGCGGGAGACATAGTCCCGCTGCAGCAGCTTCACCAGCACCTTCGTTTTCTGGAATTGGAAGTCGTATTCCTCGGGTGCGAATTCGCCGAAGACCTCCTCCAGCCGGCGCTGAGTGCTGCGCTGGACTGCGAAGCGCACGTCGGTGCCTGCCAGGAACCGCTGCTTGGAGACAAAGACGTCGTCCCTGGCCCGACTCCATTCGATCTGGATTCGGTGGGATCGCAGCACGAACCGATCCGCCACTTTCGACGTGAAGAAGATGCCTTCTCCACTGTGAGCCTCGCGCATCGTGGTGGTCCTGCCCTTCAGGAGCTCGACGAGCGCCGTCTCTTCGTCCGGCAGGTGGTGCATCGAGGCAATGGAATGGAACGCTCCGATCCCAGGATCCCGGGTTACAAAGGAGACCTCTCCCGCTCCGAGGGTGAAGCGGATCGTGCAGCGGTCGGACTTCGAGTGCTCGATCGCGTTATTGAGCATCTCGGTGAAGGCGTAGCGGACAATCGCCTCCACGTTGGGACGCAGAACGCGCGGCAGGTTGAAGCGCGTGGCCAGCTCTTCCCAGACGCGGTCTTCATCGCAGCCCCGCGTGAGCAGGGAGCGCGAGACGACCGCCGGCGCTGGCGCTCGGCTCGCCAGAGCGTAGCGAGCGCCTCGGGTCGTGCCTGACCGAACCACCTGTCCGGCTTCGACCAGACTCCGGATGTGGATGCTCAAGGCCTGCCGACTGAGACCGAGGTATGCCCGCAACTCTCCGCCTGTTGCGGCCTTGCGCCGGGAGAGGTAGGCGAGGATCTTGCGCTTCGAATCCACGCCCTAGACCATGGCATATTGTCAACGTATTGTCAATATTCGTAGATTCCTATCGTCAAGACGCTGTGACTTGAGGCACCGATTATCTACCTATTGTCAACCTGGCGTCCCAACAATCGTCAATACCACGATGCGGAGAAAAGGATCGAGTCGTCGGCCGTGTCCTGACTGTTGCGGCGGGCATGGTGCGCAGGTGACCTGAGAAAAGGTTCCTGGCACCTTATTGCTTCCCCCTGAACTAACCACCGGATCTTGCAATTTCCTACAATGGTCAAACGCGCAGCTGGGATCAGTCTTGTGCCCTGAGGACGGCAACTGAAGACATCAGAAAAGTAGCCGGCCACCTTTTCTCTGCCTTGAACCCCTCGCCTCATGCCGCGTGCCTCTAGCCTCCGCTGCCGCGCGGTGGATGTGTGATTGCAAGACTTGACTCTTAGCCCTTGATGACCCTTAGCCCTTGACGACGTGAGGTCCACAGACGGGTAAGAGCCAATAATACAGAGGCGGGAGGGTCAGACGGGCTGCTTCATGGGCCGCGCATGGGTAATGTCCAGGTGCGTCACCGGACGAACCTGCGAAGTCTTGACGGTGGCAACGGCCACCGTGCTCCCCTCAAGCGTGAGGAATTCCACCTCGTAGGCTTCGCCCCCCGTGTGAATATGCACCACCGTTCCCACATCACCTGTTCTAAGCCCCTCGGTGGACAGATCAGAGGTGAGCACCACTCGGTCATGTTCCTTAATCATGGTTCATCCTCCAGCGGATAAGCCGTGATGAGCCGCGGGATGGTCGTTCCCTTCTCGAGAATCCATACCGTCCGCACCAGCGGGGTACGCCCGTCTGGCGAGGTGAGCGGACCATCAACACCATACCGCGTACCGAAAGCAGATTCCACCATTTTTACCACGGCATGCGTTGTCCCATGAAGGCGCAACGACTCTGCCAGGCTCTCCCATTGCTCCACCTGAAAGCCAAACCGGCCGAAAAACTCTGCTTTACTACCGCCATCAGGATGCGTGGAGCAAAGCAAATAGTCCAGGATTTTCTCTCGTTCGACTCGCAGTTGGTCGGCATACGGCAGCTTCATTGCCTAGAAGTAAATTTCATTGCTCTTGGTTCTGCCTAAGGGGACAGTGTCGATTCCGGCAAGCTAAGCGGTTCGACCGAGAGTGTCAAGGGTGAGCGGTCTTGGCGGCGGGCATGGTGCGCATGTGACCTGAGAAAAGGTTCCTGACACATTATTCACCACCTCAAAAGATCTGAGCCCTGGGCGTGTTGACCCCTTGGCCTTTTCCATCCCGCCACGGCGACTCCGTGGGGAAGCGAGCACGCCCCCGGTGGACGCCTCTCGGTCGACGGCCCAGCCTGCTATCCCTGCGTCGTGCTGAACACAGGATCGTCGTGACCCACCACAATTTGTTACAATGACCTGACAAATCAGAAACGACCTGGCGCCCGCTCGTTGGGAGGCTCGACGATGGAGACTGCAGACAATCTCAATTATTCAGCAGAAAAGGGGGAGGTTCTCTCATGAAGTTCAACAACATTCCCAAAGCTTCATTCTGGGTCTTGGCGCTCGTCATCGGAAGCGCATTGACGTTTCTTTCGCAGACGCCTGGCTGGGCCGATTCACGCGAACACGGGTACGGGCACGGCAAGCGCCATGACGCCGCCAAGTTCATTCGACACGCGCTGATGGCCAAGGAGGAATTAGCCATCACCGATGAGCAGGCAACGCGTCTCCGGGCGATGAAGATCGCCTTCAAGAAAGAGCGTATCACCAGGAAGGCGGAGGTGGACTTGGCGAAGGTCGACTTGCACGCCCTCCTGCACGCTGACCAAGCGACCATGGCTCAGATCGAAGCCGCCGTAAACAAAGTCTATACGCTGAAGGCTGGCCTGCGTGTGGCCTCGATTAAAGCCCGACGGGAGGCAAAGGCGGTGTTGACCCCGGAACAGCAGAAAAAGATGAAGGCCATGCACCGCCACAGGATGCGAGAGATGGGACGAGAGCATCAGCGTGAACGTGGTCACAGGTAAGGCAGGCCGGTCTCTGCCCCGGCGATTCAAAGAGCCTCACGCCCGCGGGTGTGGGGCTCTTTTGTCTGCGAACTGGACCCCTTTGCGACCTCTCCCCGCCGCGCGGTCGATGTGTGATTGCAAGACCGGACCCAGCTCCTATGGCCGTGCCCGGGGATCTCAGCCAAGCGACGAGTACGATGTTAAGCAATGACCTCAATCCCCCCAATCCTAGCGGAGTCGCAGGAAGTCCTCAACGGAGAAGCCGGCGTCTTTGAGGATACGAACGGCAAGCCCACGGCCCAGATCACAGCCGGTGTGGATGGGGATCGTGACGGAAACCTTCCGGCCCTGGTGCCAGAGAGTCAGATGGCTTCCGGACTCCGGTCTTCGATAAAAGCTTGTGACTTGAGGAAGCGGACGAGCTCTTGAGCAGTGACCTGGGGCATCCGGGGCATTACGGAACCCCTATGGTCAACTCCTCTAAATGCACGAGTATGTCGTTCTGCGGGATTGACTGGCCGTGAGCGAGTAGTGATTCAATGTGCTGCTGGACCGCCTCGCGGATATTCCGCTTAGCTTCTTCAATGCTCTTCCCGTTACTGAAGCATCCAGGCAGGGTTGGGCTGTACGCAGAGTATCCCCCGTTCTCAGGTTCTTTCTCCACCACAATCTCGAACGTATAGTACTTCATACCGAATGGCTCCTTCGTGTGTGCCATTATAGCAGAGCAAGGCGGCCAGAAGCATTATTACGATAAGTTCCTAGAACTCGTTTTTTCGCCCCTCAACCGCCTATCCCCTCACGCCTCCCGCGTTATTTACTTTTGCCCTTTTCCTTTTTACTTTTTCCTTGGGCCTGTCTTCTCGCCCCTCGCCTCGTGCCGCGTGCCTCTAGCCTCCGCTGCCGCGCGGTGGATGTGTGATTGCAAGACCTGGGCCTTCACCCATCATGTAAATACCAAACATCACAACGCCGAGAGTGGCTGATACGTAGAGGACCAGCGTGTACTCCCTCAGTGGTCCAAACACCGTGACAACAAATTCCAGGACAATGGCTCCCAAAGCAAAAACCAAGAAGCTTAATACACTGCCGCGCCACAAAAGAAACCAGCCGATTCTCAGGCACTCTCCGTAACTTAACTCAGGCATGGCATCCTCCGTGGGGCTTGGGTCACAGTCGGCGTGGCGGGATGGCCGTGGGTCGCGCTGGCGCAGGTCGTTGATCGCGTCCGTAGAGGTCCTGCTTGGCCTAGCTGAACGCGCTATGCCTCTGGTGGCGATCCCTTTTCGAGCGACGTGACCAAGCGGTGGAGTCGCTCCCTCTCCTCCGTACGTAGGCGGATGAATTCCGCGCCGAATTCCCATCCCGTCGCCCAGCGCACCACGGCCAAGTCGACCTTCAGCGTGGCCTCCTGACCAGGCAGACAGATCTGCAGCGCTAGATACATGCCG
>JACZQN010000042.1 GCA_022545705.1 Nitrospirota bacterium
AACTCTCGAAGCCCAGCGCTTCGACAATGGACCAGGTTTGGGCGGCTTCGAGAGGACAGGGGTGAATACGACAGCGGAGGGCAGGAAAGCCAAGCGGAGGGTGAATCAGGTGCTCTTGAGGGCCGCAATGAGCTCGAGAACCATCTTCTTCCCGTCGCCGAACATCATGAGGGTATTATCGGCTGCGAAGAGCGGGTTCGGGATGCCGGCGAACCCGGGGGCGAGACTCCGCTTGACCACCACGACGGTTCTGGCTTTGTCTACGTCAAGGATGGGCATCCCGGCGATGATGCTCGACGAATCTGTCCGTGCCAGCGGATTGACGATGTCGTTCGCACCGTTCACCAACACCACATCCGTCTGCTCGAAGGTGGGATTGATCGTGTCCAAGTCTTTCAGCTTCTCATAGGGGATGTCGGCTTCAGCGAGCAACACGTTCATATGACCCGGCATGCGCCCAGCCACAGGGTGAATCGCATACTCCACTTCAATCCCGCGCGCCTCCAACCAGTCGGCTAGTTCTGCAACAGCGTGTTGGGCCTGGGCCACCGCCATGCCGTAGCCAGGGACCATCACCACACGACGAGCGCCATCGAAGAGAAGAGCGACCTCATCAGGTGTCGCCGATTTGACCTTGCCGCCGTAAACCTCGTCGGCGGTCATCTTCATTTCCGTCGGAGGACCCGCGCCGCCGAACAGCACCGCCGTGAGGGACCGGTTCATCGCCTGGCACATGATCCGGGTCAAGATTAACCCGGAGGCTCCGACCAAAGCCCCGGCGATGATGAGCACGTTGTTCATCAGGACAAATCCGGTCGCCGCTGCCGCCAGACCAGAGTAAGAGTTGAGCAGCGCGATGACCACCGGCATGTCGGCACCGCCGATCGGCATGACGAGTGAAACGCCCAACACAGTCGCCACGCCGACAAGCGCCCAGTACCAGGTTCCGCTACTTTCCGGCGACACAATGAGGGCGGCGCCGAGCCCGAGGGCCAAGACCGCAAGGACGGCGTTGAAGACCCGCTGCCCAGTGAAAGACATCGCGCGTTCGGGGATCAGCACTTGCAGCTTGCCAAACGCGACCAAGCTGCCCCAAAACGTGACGGCCCCGATCAGCCCGGCCACGGCCGAGGCAGCCGCGTACTGAAGTGCCAGGCTTTTCTCGGAGAGCCCAAATCCCATCAGGGCTGCTCCGGCCACCAGCACCGAGGCTGCGCCTCCCAGCCCGTTAAAGAGGGCAACCAGTTGCGGCATAGCAGTCATCTGGATTTTGGTCGCCACGATAGCGCCCAGTGCGGATCCCACGACCAATCCCGCCAGGATCACCGTCCAATCGACGATACGACGATCCACGAGCGTCACCACGACAGCGAGGAACATCCCCAACGCGCCAAGCAGGTTTCCGCGCACGGCGGTGCGAGGATGGGTGAGCCCTTTCAGGCCGAGAATGAACAGGGCAGACGCCAGGAGATAGGTCCCGACGATGAGAGTCGTGCGCACGAGTTAGCCTTTCCGACGAAACATCGCCAGCATGCGGTGGGTGACGAGAAAGCCGCCGACCACGTTGATCGACGCGCACACGACTGCGATAAACCCGAGCACCGTCGTCAGCAGGCTCTCCTGAGCGCCGGCGGCCACGATTGCCCCGACAATGGTGATGCCAGAGATCGCGTTCGCACCGGACATCAGTGGTGTGTGGAGGGTCGGTGGGATTTTGGTGATGACTTCAAACCCTGCAAAAACTGCGAGCACGAAAATGGTCAACCGTGTCAACAACGCTTCCATCATCCAACCTGTCGAGTTATTGGAGCGGGGCGAGCCCCAGCTTCTCACGAATTCTTGGGTGCACGACCGAGCCGCCATGGGCGACTAAGGTCTCCTGTACGATTTCATCCTTCCGATCGATCTGAAGTTGTCCGCTCTTGACCAGATGCCGTACAAACGCCGTGATGTTCTTCGCGTACATCTGACTGGCGTGGTACGGAACCGACGCGGCGAGATTCACCGGCCCCAGGATCGTGACTCCGTGCTGAACCACCACTTCGTTGGCGCGGGTCAGAGGACAGTTCCCGCCTTGCTCTGCGGCCAGGTCCACGATCACGCTACCCGGCGCCATCTTTGCCACCATCTCCTCGGTGATCAAGGTCGGCGCCTTTTGCCCCGGGACCACCGCGGCGGAAATGACGACATCGCTCCCTGCTACATGCCGTGCCAGAAGTTCCTGTTGGCGTTGTCGGAAGTCGTCGGTCACGCCCCGGGCATACCCATATTTATCTTCGGCTGCTTCCGTATCCAGGGGGAGATGGACAAACTTGGCGCCCAGGCTCTCGACCTGCGTAGACACCGTGGGTCGCACATCGTACGCTTCGACAACGGCTCCGAGACGTCTTGCCGTGGCAATCGCCTGGAGTCCGGCTACTCCTGCTCCCAAGACGAAGACATGAGCGGGTGAGACCGTGCCAGCCGCGGTCATCATCAGCGGAAACATCTTGGGCAACCTCTCCGCAGCCAATAACACGGCCTTATAGCCGGCCACCGTCGCCATCGAGGACAAGACATCCATCTGCTGGGCACGGCCGATCCGCGGGGTCAATTCAAGCGCAAACGCCGTGACCCCCTTGCCGCTCACCTCTTGGATCGCTTTCGCCTCGGCCAACGGGTTCATCAGACCGATCAGCACCTGGTTGGCGCGTAGGTACGGGAGATCCGCTTCACGATGCGCCGGATTGGCGCCCAGCGCCCGAACCTGCAGGATGACGTCTGTGGTGGCGAACAGTTCGGCCCTGGAGGAAACCACTTGGGCGCCCTTGTCCTGATAGGCACTGTCAGGAAACCCGGCCGACTGACCGCACCCCGATTCCACGAGAACCGTCAGCCCCGCCTGTTTCAGGGACGGGATCACCATAGGGGTCAGCGCGACCCGCCGTTCTCCCCCGATATTGTCCTTCGGCACTCCAACAACCATCGTCATCGGCTCGTATACATCCCTAAGACCAGAGGTGGCGGGATAGCTAGGCTGACCACGGGGCACTCTAGTACTACGACTTCGCTTGCACGCCCTCCACTAGCCATTCACCTGGGAATAGCGGCTCCGCCTTCCACAAGGCCTCAAACCCTACGACGCGCCCGTCAGACAACAGCGGCCCCAACCACCGAATCCATGGAAACGCTTGGTGGTCCCAACGGGATTTGAACCCGTGTCTGAGCCTTGAGAGGGCTCCGTCCTAGGCCACGCTAGACGATGGGACCAGCCGCTTCCCTGACGAGAAGGCTGAGACAAGAGACGGGGCGGGACTGTATCACACAGGTTTCGGTATTTCAATGACTTGGTGAGGCCCCGGCTCGTCCAGCCGGGCCTTCGAACATGCGGAGAACTAGCATCGACTCTGCCTAGAAACACAAAGGGCCGACCCGTCGAGGATCGGCCCTTGAACTACGTGCGAGGGTGAGGACTGGGAAGAAAACCAGCGAAGCTGAGTCTAAAGAAACCAGGAACGCCGGTGTGAGCAGCAGGCTAGCCGGTGGCTCGCTCGCTGGTCGGGCACCCGCCCTCCTCCAAGGTATGGAATTTCCCAGCTATCCCCAGCATCTTGGTATGTTCACGTTTCATTGGTTGGTCTTCACAATAGTCATAGTCGGTGGAATACACAGAGAAGAACAGGTAGTTGCTCCGCTTGGTACGATCCATCAGCAGACTCAGGGTGCCGATTTGGCCTTGGTCATCGGCGGGAGAGTCCGCAGCCATAGGAATGGATTGGAGGATTGAGACCAGCATCGCATCAGATGCGATGCTGCGCTCCTCCGCGGCCGGCTTCAACACCACCTCCTGATAATCGGCGAGAGCGGGATTTGTCGTCGCGAGGTACACCAAAACAAGGCCAAGTGCAGCTACTGCAATCCCTATCACTCCCAACCCCCACCCAGATTTCTTCTCTTTTTTCATAGCAAACCCCTTGGTGTTATATAGTGAGCTGACGCTCTAACTGAGCTGAAATTCGAGTGTTTTTGATGCATATCTGGACAGCACTCGAGTGAAAATCCCATAGAATCAAACCTAGCGCTGTGATGGGATTCTGTCAAATGACCCTGAGAAAGCGGTCAAATTCCGAGAGGATATCTGATGATTCGAGTGTGCCTTTTCTGAGGCGCGAGGGAGGCATCGAGCTGGAGACGCGGTAGGAACCCTACCGACCCTGCTGAGCTTTCTCGATCTTAGCCCACGTATCCCGTAATGGGACCGTCCGGTTAAAGACGAGCACGTGCGGGGAGGAATCCACCGCATCAACACAGAAGTAGCCAAGTCGCTCAAACTGATAACGACTACCTGGTGCGGCACTTGCCAGACTTGGTTCCACTCGACAGGCAGTGAGGGTTTGGAGGGAATTCGGATTCAAAGACGCTCTGTAGTCTTGGTCCTCCGGGGTCTCGCTAGGGTTAGCCTGGAGCAAAAGCGAATCGTACAAGCGGACTTCAGCTTGGAGCGCATGAGCAGCCGACACCCAGTGCACCGTGCTTTTCACCTTGCGTCCTGCTTGAGACGACCCACTCCGTGTCTCCGGGTCATAGGTGCAGTGGAGTTCGACCACTTCGCCGGTTCGTTCATCCTTCACGACCCCCACGCATTTGATGATGTAGGCATAGCGCAGACGGACCTCCCGTCCGGGAGCCAATCGGAAAAATTTGCTCGGCGGATCCTCGCGGAAATCCTCCTGCTCGATATAGACCACGCGTGAGAACGGCACCTTCCTGGTCCCCATGGTCGGGTCTTCCGGGTTGTTCACGGCTTCCAATTTTTCCACCTGTGCTTCCGGGTAGTTGTCAATGACCACGCGCAAGGGCCGCAAGACAGCCATGACGCGCGGGGCGCGCCGGTTCAAGTCTTCGCGGATGAAGTGCTCGAGCAGGGCCATCTCGACGACCGCATCCCGCTTGGCCACGCCGATATGATCACAAAAGTTCCGGATCGCCGCAGGCGTGTACCCCCGCCTGCGGAGTCCCATCAGCGTCGGAAGCCGGGGATCGTCCCATCCCGTGACATGCCCCTGCTCGACCAACTCCAGAAGCTTGCGCTTGCTCATCATCGTGTGGCTGAGGTTCAGCCGGGCAAACTCGATCTGCTGCGGGTGGCACTCGACTTCCGTCTCGTCAAGCACCCAGTCATACAGGGGGCGATGATCTTCAAACTCGAGCGTGCACAGGGAATGGGTGATCCCTTCGATGGAATCCGACAAGGGATGGGCATAGTCATAGGTCGGATAAATACACCACTTGTCTCCCGTCCTGTGGTGGGCCACCCGTCGGATGCGATAGAGCGTGGGATCCCGTAGATTGATGTTGGGAGAGGCCATATTGATTTTGGCTCGGAGGACGTGGGCCCCGTCTTCAAATTCGCCAGTCCGCATCCGCTGGAACAGGTCTAGATTGTCTTCGACCGACCGAGTGCGATACGGACTCTCCTTGCCCGGCTTCGTCAAGGTGCCGCGGTAGTCCCTGATCTCCTCAGCGCTCAAACTGTCCACGTACGCTTTTCCCTTTTTGATTAACTGCACCGCGTACTGGTAGAGCTGCTCGAAGTAGTCAGAAGCGTAGAAGAGGCGGTCGCCCCAGTCGAATCCCAGCCATCGCACATCGGATTTGACGGCCTCCACATATTCCACGTCTTCCGTGCTGGGATTAGTATCGTCGAACCGCAGGTTGCAGAGCCCACCCTCGTGTTCGTTCGCGATGCCGAAATTTAGGCACATCGACTTGGCGTGTCCAATATGCAGATACCCGTTCGGCTCCGGGGGAAAACGCGTGTGGACTCGACCGCCGTGCTTGTTGGTTCTCAGATCTTGCGCGACGATCGCGCGAATGAAGTCTGCAGGGGCAGGAGTATCAGGCGTGGTCATCGTGATGAGTCCCCAGCATGTCCCTGACTCCTAATGAGAAGAGCCGGCCTTGGGGGGACCGGCTCTCAACCAACACTCCAGTCTCAAGAGAGAATCGCGGTGGCTGGGGGACTAGGATTCGAACCTAGGTACCCAGATCCAGAGTCTGGAGTCCTACCACTAGACGATCCCCCAACCCGCAGAACGGAGCCTAATATAAGGTCTGGACAGAGTCAAGATTGCCCAGCCTTCGCCCGTTCGATCCCCTTGCGCAGACGGGCGAGCGTTCGATCTTTCCCCAGGAGGTCCATCACGTCAAAGATGCCGGGGCTCGCCGTCCGGCCGGTTAACGCCACCCGGACCGGCTGGGCAAGCTGGCCCATCTTGATGCCTTCCTTGTCCAGCAGTTCCTTGAAGGTCTTCTCGAGCGTGTCCTTGGAGAACTCGGACAGGGCTGAGAGCCGATCCGCTAACTTGGCGAGCGTGGGCGCGATAGCCGGCGTGAGAAATTTCTTGGCAGCGGCCTCCTCGATAGGGATATTGTCCCTCACATAGGGGGTCGCTACGGCGGCCATCTCTTGAAGTGTCCGTGCACGCTCCTGCAAGGCCATGACAAGTCGTTCCAGCCACCCCTCGGGAGCCGACCGTGCGGCATCCCCCAGACCGGCTTGGTCAAGAAAGGGCTGGAGCAGCGCGGCCAACCGTTTCACTTCGCCATGATGATGGATATACTGGGCGTTGACCCAGAGAAGCTTATCGGGATCGAACAGCGCTGAAGCCTTTTGTACACTGTCAAAGCTGAACTTCTCGATCAGTTCGGCAACCGAGAAGATTTCTTGATCGCCATACGACCATCCCAGCCGCACCAGATAATTCACCATCGCCTCCGGCAAATAGCCCAACTCCTGATACGCCAGGATCGACGTGGCACCGTGTCGCTTGGAGAGCCGGGTCTTATCCGCACCCAGGATCATCGGGAGGTGGCCAAATCGGGGCACCTCGTACCCCAACGCCTGGAAGATCGGGATTTGGCGGGGTGTATTGTTCAGATGGTCGTCGCCCCGGATCACGTGCGTGATGCCCATCAGCGCATCATCCACCACGACTGAGAAGTTGTACGTGGGGTAGCCGTTGGTACGGAGGATGATGAGATCATCCTGGACGCTGTTGTCGAACACGACCTTGCCTTTGATGAGATCGTCAATGACTGTCTGGCCTTCCTGGGGTGCTTTGAATCTCAGGGCCGTCTCCCCGCTCGAGTTGGTAATCCCGCGGGCGCGGCATCGACCGTCGTATTTCACCGGCAGCCCCTTGGCTTGGGCCTCCTTCCGCCGCACCTCCAGATCCTCGGCGCTGCACACGCACCAATACGCCTGCTGCTGGTCGAACAGCTTCGTGGCATGCTGGCGATAGAGGTCCATGCGCTCCGTCTGCCGATAGGGGCCCTCGTCCCAATCCAGCCCCACCCACCGCAGGCCATTCAGGATGGCCTGAATCGCGTCTTCCGTCGAACGGCTCTGATCGGTGTCCTCAATGCGAAGAATAAACTTCCCCCGATGATGGCGGGCGTACAGCCAGTTGAAGAGCGCAGTCCGGACCCCGCCAATATGGAGGTAGCCGGTCGGGCTGGGCGCAAACCGCACTCTGACGTCGCTCATGATCGCTGCTCGCTCACAAGTCGGTAGAGAAGTGGTCCAAGATTGTCGAATGATCGCGCGGCGGGACCTGAAGGAGGATTCCTATGGCTGGACGCTAGATACTCAATGGCCTTCCTTGACGAGGTTCTTGTTCACGGCGGGAACCTCTATGACCACGTCCGTCGTCCCATTCGGCACACACTGGCATCCCAACCGCGACTGCAAGGTAATCCCTGGCGCTTCATCCAGTTGATCAAACTCATCATCCGTCCCTTCATTGCAGGAGTTGAATCCCTCCTTGATGATCACATGGCAGGTTGAGCAAGCACAGACTCCCCCGCAGGCATGCTCCAAATCAATTCCCGCCTCCAGGGCGATATCGAGCACGCTTCCAGGAAGACCCGTGGGCCCATAAGGGATCTTCTCAGGTTGCACCGGGACCTCCTGCTTGGTGCCATCTGGGAGGAGAAAGGTCATCGTGTACGATTTGGTTGGGAGCTCAACTTCAGCCTTTTCAATGTAGGGATTCGTACCGCCCATTGCAGATCCTTTCCTAATTCGCTCTGCCCTGCTAGACCCTCGGCAGATGATAATCTAACACAGAATGGTTGCGGTTCGTACGACTAATTTATACTGTAAAGTCAAACACTTGTGTAATTATTCCTTGCTAACAACTTAGAAGTTGACAGCAGTCGAAAGGCGATGGTACATTATGGCGACCGTATTAATCGGAGACTGGGCTAGTCTCCGATATCCTCAGTCGGAATTCAAGTATCATGTTGAAGTTCTCAAAAAAGGCGGACTACGGGTTGATGGCCTTGCAGCACATCGCCTCAGTGCAATTTGGCGAGGTCACACACGCCCGGGTCGTGAACACCAAGGAGATTGCTGAGGAGTACAACATCCCGACTGAACTCTTGGCCAAGGTGTTACAGACGCTCGCAAAGCATGGAATGATTGAAAGCCATAACGGACCGAAAGGCGGTTACCTGCTCGCCAGACATGCAGGCGCCATTTCGATCGCGCAGGTCCTTGAAGCCATCGAGGGCCCTCTGGGGATTACTGACTGCTACCACGACAAGGAGGACGGGTCATTTTGCTTGCAGCAGGAACATTGCACGATCAGAACCCCTCTGTTGAAGGTGCAAGACAGCATTTACCAACTTTTGAACAGCATGACTATCGAGGACATGATGGGCGGCACGCCACTGATCACCGTGCAGTCACATCCAGTAGCAGAAGGAGTTGAGCGATGAAATTTCCGATTTACTTGGATAGCCACTCTACCACACCGATCGACCCACGGGTACTGGAGACGATGTTGCCCTACTTCACGGAGAAGTTCGGCAATGCGGCCAGCCGAAACCATGCCTTCGGGTGGGAGGCCGAGGAAGCGGTCGAGGTGGCCCGAAAGCAGATCGCACGCCTGATCCATGCCGACCCGAAGGAGTTGGTCTTCACCAGTGGCGCCACGGAGTCTGACAACCTGGCGCTCAGGGGCGTGGTGGAGATGTACCGCGAGAAGGGTGATCACATGATTACCAACTCGACCGAGCATCGTGCCGTCCTGGACACCGCCAAGGCTCTGGAGTCGAAACGGGGCGTCAAAGTCACCTACCTGCACGTGGACAAGTCCGGCCTCGTCAGTCCCGATGACGTCCGCCATGCGATTACTGACAAGACCATTCTGATCTCGATCATGCTGGCTAACAATGAGATCGGGTCGATCAACCCGATCAGAGAGATCGGGAAGATCGCCAAGGAGAAAGGCATCCTGTTCCACTGCGACGCGACGCAGGGGGTCGGTAAGATCCCCGTGGATGTCCAGGAGATGGGCATCGATCTGATGTCGTTTACCGCGCATAAGATGTACGGGCCCAAGGGCGTCGGGGCGTTGTACGTTCGGAAGAAGGCGCCGCGCGTCCGCATCGCCCCGATGATTGACGGCGGCGGCCATGAGCGAGGCATGCGCTCAGGCACGCTTCCCGTGCCGCTGGTGGTGGGCTTTGGGAAGGCGTGTGAACTGTGCGAGCAGGAGATGACCGCTGAGGCAAGGCGCTTGGCAGCGATGCGGGACCGCCTGGAGGCGGGCATTATGAACGGGCTCGATGAGGTCTATCTCAATGGGCACCCGACCCAGCGACTTCCCCACAACCTCAACGTCTCGTTCGCCTACGTCGAGGGCGAATCGCTGCTGATGGGTCTGAAGGAGATTGCGCTGTCCTCAGGGTCTGCCTGCACCTCGGCGACGCTGGAACCTTCCTATGTCCTGCGGGCGCTCGGCGTGGGCTCGGACCTGGCCCACTCCTCCATCCGGTTCGGGCTCGGTCGGTTTACCACTGATGATGAAGTGGAGTACACAGTCAAGCGGATCATAGAGACCGTCACGCGGTTGAGGGAAATGTCTCCGCTCTACGAAATGGCCAAAGAGGGGGTTGATCTCAAGTCAGTCCAGTGGGCAGCTCATTAAAAGGGCTGGTTTCTATTTAGGGCTGGTTTCTATTTAGAGGAGGGTCTCGAGATGGCATATAGTGAGAAGGTCGTTGATCATTTCAATAACCCGCGCAACGTGGGGAGCTTCAAGAAGGAGGATGAAGGGGTCGGCACCGGCATCGTCGGCGCACCCGAGTGCGGCGATGTGATGAAGCTGCAGATCAAGGTACAAGGCGAGAGGATCGTGGACGCCAAGTTCAAGACCTTCGGGTGCGGGTCGGCCATTGCCAGCTCGAGCCTGGCCACCGAATGGATGAAAGGCAAGACCGTCGAGGAAGCGGGAAATATTAAGAACACGGACATCGTGCACGAACTGAACCTACCGCCGGTCAAGATCCATTGCTCGGTGCTGGCCGAGGACGCGATCAAGGCGGCTTTGGCCGACTATAAGAAAAAGGCGGAAGCCTCTACCAACATGTAACTGTGCTGGCGCCACATGAGCGCTCAGGAGAACCGTATGGATTCGACAGAGACGACAGTCACCCCTGTGATCACGCTGAGTGAGGCTGCGGCCAAGGAAGTCAAGCGCCTTATAAACGTCCAGGGCATCACAGAAGGTGGACTGCGAATTGGCGTCAAGGGCGGCGGGTGCTCGGGACTCAGTTACACCGTCAACTTTGACGAGAAGATCAGCCAATACGATTCCGTGTATGAAATAGACGGGATCAAAGTGATCGTAGACGCGAAAAGCGCCATCTATCTGCAAGGCACCCAGCTTGACTTCTCCAAGGATCTGACCGGCGGCGCGTTCAGATTCGTCAACAACCCGAACGCACAAAAGACCTGCGGGTGCGGGGAGTCATTCTCAGCCTAACCCTTACGCACTCGCGATCCAGCCCCAGAGGAGAGACGTACAGGCATGGCGCACGTTGGCCATGCCTGTTTTATCAGGAGCGGTGATGGAGCCTGCTCAGAGGACCGCGTCAAAGCGCACAGAAGTCCAGATGGCTCGGAGCATGTGTTGGCACTGCCAGTCCGAGGTCACCGGGGAGTATTTCTGCCAGCAGTGTGTGAAGGTCCAGCCGCTCTCTAAAGAACTGGACTATTTCACCTGCCTGGGACTGCCGCGTCTGCTCACCATTGACACAGCACGACTGGAGGCCAAATTTTACGAATTAAGCCGCACCTTCCACCCGGACTTTTTCCAGAACAAGACCGAATCCGAGCAGGGAATCAGTCTCGGAAACTCAGCTCTGCTCAACATGGCCTACCGCACGCTCAAAGACCCGATCCGGCGGGCGGAATACCTCCTTCAACTGGAAGCAGGCTCGGCAAAGGACATCCGAACCCCGCCGCCGGCGGACCTCTTTGAAGAGATCCTGGCCTTGCAGGAAGACTTGGAGGAATTCCGGTCAGCTTCATCTCAGCAGGAGGCCACCAGCCTCGGGCAACTCAGGACCAAGCTCCAGGCTGATCAAGCATCGCTGGAACAGCGGCAGAAGGACATGGAAGCCCGCCTGTTTGAGTTGTTTATGAAATGGGATTCGTTTCAGGACCGGACCGGACAGGACGACCGCCTCCGGGCTGAGAAGGATCCCGTCCTGAAAGAGATGCGTGAGATTCTTTCGAACCGGACGTATCTCCGCAGCATCGTGGATGACCTCGTGGCCACCACCGGCTGAACCGAGGCGACATACCTGCTTATGGCGCGCATCGTCGGCATTGACCTCGGTACCACCAACTCCTTGATCGCATATATGCACGATCAAGCGCCGCGCGTCATCGCGGGGCGGAACGGCCGCACGCTGGTGCCATCCGTGGTCGCGATGATGGACAACAGCCTGATCGTGGGTGATCCCGCAAAGGAGCACCTAGTGCGGAACCCGGAGCGTACGATCTACTCCGTGAAGCGTTTCATGGGAAAAGGCCTCGAGGATGTGGCCGAGGAACTGAAGTACTTCCCCTATAGGCTGACAGAACAGGGCGGCGTGATCCGTATCCAGATCGGCGAGAAAACCTATTCGCCGCCACAGATTTCCGCCATGATTCTCAAGGAGCTGAAGCACCGGGCTGAAGCGCACTTCGGCGAGGACATCTCCAAAGCGGTGATTACCGTGCCGGCCTATTTTAACGACAGCCAGCGCCAAGCGACCAAGGATGCCGGCACGATCGCTGGCTTGGAGGTCTTGAGGATCATTAATGAACCTACCGCGGCCTCCCTGGCGTACGGACTCCAAGAGCACACCCAGGGGACGATCGCCGTGTATGACCTCGGCGGTGGCACGTTTGACATCTCGATCCTGAAACTCAAAGACGGCATTTTCGAAGTCCTGGCAACCAACGGGAACACCCACCTGGGTGGCGACGATTTCGATCGCAGGGTTGCCGACGTGATCATACAGGAGCTGCGCGAGCAGCATCGCTTTGATCCGGAGCAGCACCCCGACACCATGCAGAGCATCCGGCTCGAAGCTGAACGGACCAAGGTCCGGTTGTCGGAGGACCAGAAGGCAATGCTCACGATTGAACTTCCGAGCGAGACAGGCCAATACCGACGGGAGTTCACCCGTGACCAGCTCGAGGCTTTGACCAGAGATCTCGTCGAACAGACGCTCGGCCCCTGCCGGCAGGCGCTCAACGATGCCGACTTGCAGCCTTCGGACATTGACGAAGTCATCTTGGTCGGAGGATCCACGCGGATGCCGCTGGTCCGCCAACGCATCCAGGAGCTCTTCGGTACGATTCCCCACTGTGAGCTGAACCCGGACGAGGTCGTGGCGCTGGGCGCGGCCGTGCAGGCGGACATCTTAAGCGGCGCGACCCAGGATCTGCTCCTGTTGGATGTGACACCCCTCTCCTTGGGCATCGAAACGATGGGTGGCGTGGTGAGCCCGCTCATCAGACGCAATACCACCATCCCGGCGAGCGCCAAGGAGCTGTTCACCACCTATGTGGATGGGCAGACGTCGGTGGACATTCATGTGCTGCAGGGCGAGCGTGAGTTAGCGAAGGACACCCGCAGCCTGGCGCGGTTTCAGCTCAAGGTGCCCCCGCTTCCAGCAGGCGTGCCCAGGGTCGAAGTCATGTTCCTCATTGACGCCAACGGGATCCTCAACGTGACCGCTAAGGACGTGCGCACGGGCCAAGTTCAATCCATCGAGGTGAAGCCGTCCTACGGCCTGTCGGACGAGGAAGTGGAGCGAATGATTAGCGAGTCGTTCAAGTTTGCTGCGGAGGATCTGAAGGCGCGACAGCTTATTGAGGCACGAACCGAAGCAGAGGCGATCCACAAGGCGACCCAAAAAGCCTTAAGCCTCGGAGGTCACCTGATCAACGCCGAGGAGAAGGCTGCCATTCAGGAGTCCCTCGCGACCCTGGAAACTGCGAGAACCGGAGAGGATCATCGCGTCATTCGGGCCCGCATTGCCGATGTCGAAAAAGCGACGCATCACTTGGCCGAAGTGCTGATGGATACGACACTCAAGGAAGCCTTACAAAACAAGAAACTGACAGAAATCTTCTAATGGTGCCAGCGCATCATGGCGATCAAGAACATCATGGTCGAACGGCCGACGAACCGGACCCGAACCAGCATCGGTGGCGGCAAGAGCTTTACGATGACGTGGCGTCCCCTCAATCTTGTGGTGATGGCCGAGGAAGGGCAGACCATCCTCGAGGTGTGCGAGGAGAACCGGATCCCATTGGAGCATCATTGTGGCGGAAACTGCGCGTGCTCGAGTTGCCGTGTGATCGTTCACGAGGGAATGGGCGCCCTCTCGACTATCGAAGAGGACGAGCTGAACCAGTTGGATGATCTGGAGGACGGAATCGAGAATGCACGACTTGGATGCCAGGCCCGCGTGTACGGCGACACACAAGTGGGGAGTCCAACCACCCCACAATCCTTCGCAACTGGCGACCACGAAGGAACGGGCCGGCAACTATCCTTCAAGTAAGGAGCGTCCGATGGATCTGACGTGGCAGGATGCAGAGGAGATCGGGATCCGGTTGCGCGAGGCGCACCCCGAGACCGACCCACTCACGGTTCGGTTCACCGACATGCATACGCGGATTACGGCGCTCCCCGAGTTCAAAGATGACCCGAAGAAATCCAACGAGAAAATCCTCGAGGCGATCCAGATGGCCTGGCATCAAGAGTACCAGGATGCCCGCTCTTGAGGCGCTCCGTCGAGCCCCCCGCTGCACCCTGCGTTCGGCCCCCTTACTCCACCGACATTGACTGATTGACCGAGTCGTCCGGCATCACGTCCACCTTGTAAAAGGCCGCCGGATCGGTCCTCGGAGGCGCCGGCCTGGTCGGTTCAGTGCCTCTCGCAAAAATTTCCACGGTCCCTTGATCACTCTGACCTGACGCCAAGAGTCCGGTCCTCGGATCCACCCGCGCGAACAGGATGTTTTCAGGAATCTCGAATGGCCGGTCGGGCAGTTGCGCCAACGCCTCGCGCATGAAATCAATCCAAATCGGCAAGGCCGCATGCGCGCCGGACTCGGTCTCTCCCAACGAGCGTACGTGGTCAAAGCCGACCCACACGCCCACAGCCAGATTCGGCGTGTAGCCGATAAACCAGGCATCTGTGAAGTTGTTCGTGGTACCGGTCTTCCCCGCAATTGTCCTGTTGATCACATTGGCCCGTTGTCCCGTTCCACGCTGAATCACGTCCTCGAGCATATTGGTAATCAAGTAGGCGGTTTCCCGCGCCACCACTGTGCGAGGCTCGAAACTATGCTGCTCCAGGAGGTCTCCTCCGGCATCCTTGACCATGGCGATGGAGTAGGGTTCAACGCGAACTCCCTGGTTCGCGAGCACGCCGTAGCTGGAGACTAACTCCAGAAGCGACACGCTTGAGGAGCCCAGCGCCAGCGAGAGATCCTTATTGAGCGGGCTGGCGATCCCAAGGGTGTGCGCGAACTCGATGACGCTCGGAATCCCGATCCTTTCAACCAGCCTGACCGTCGCCAGATTCCGGGAATGGATCAGCGCCTCGCGCAGACTAATGTACCCGAAGAAGCGCTGCTCATAGTTTTCCGGCTTCCATGTTTTGTCCGGATCTTCCTGCTCATAGACCACCGGCGCGTCGGCGACGAGCGTGGCGGGACTTAACCCCTCATTCAGAGCGGTTGCATAGACAATCGGTTTGAACGCAGACCCTGCTTGGCGACGCGCAACCACAGCCCGGTTGTACTCGCTGCGTTCGAAATCGTATCCGCCCACCATCGCTCGGATCTCGCCTGTCCGTGGGTCGATTGCGACCAGTGCTCCTTCAACAGCAGGAGTTTGCTCGAGCCGAAAGTGCACCATCTCCGGATCCACCCGCTTCACCGCGACCTCGATGACATCCCCTGGATGCACTAAGTCGCGAAGCGAGGCGAGCACCGTATAGTCCTTGCTCGGATCTGGCCCGTGCAGCCGTCGTCGGGCCCAGGCCATGTCCTCAAAATCCAGCCGCCCCTCAATCGACCTGACCCTCACCGTCGCGTGGGTCCTCGCCACCTGGGTGACCACCCCCTGGAGGATATCGCCGACTTCCAACGCCTTGTCCGTCTCTATAGCCGTCAGGCCGGCCAGCGCTGCGGGATCCTCTTTGCCGATTGGACCTCGCCAGCCTTGCCGCTTGTCCAACTCATGCAGCCCCTTTCGGAGCGCCTGCTCTGCCACAATCTGCATGTCCACGTTCAGCGTCGTGAGGACCTCTAACCCGCCTTTGTACACCATCGTCTCCCCATACATGCTCATCAAGCGCTGACGGACATGCTCGACAAAATAGGGTGCGACCTTCTCGGAAGCCGGTTCCAGAAAGGACAGCGGCTGGTCAAGCGCCTCCTGGTGTTCCTCTGGCGTGATAAAGCCGGCCTGCTGCAACCTTCCGAGCACATGCTCTTGTCGTCTGCGGGCCCGATCAGGATTCCTGTAGGGGGAGTAACTATTGGGGGATTTCGGCAGGCCGGCGAGAAAGCCCGCTTCGGCGAGATTGAGCTCAGACAACTGTTTCCCGAAATACGTCAAGGCGGCCGCAGCCACCCCATAGGCGCCCTGTCCGAAATAGATCTGATTGAGGTACATCTCCAAGATCTCTTCCTTGGTCAAGATCAATTCCATCTTATAGGCCAAAATCAGCTCCCTGAATTTTCTCCCATAAGTCCGCTCTGGAGTCAGAAACAGCGAACGGGCTAGTTGCTGGGTAATCGTGCTGGCGCCTTCCACCTTTCCACCCCGTCGCAGGTTCGTCCAAATCGCCCGCATGATCCCGATGAAGTCCATGCCCGGATGGTCAAAAAAGCGCGCGTCTTCGACGGCGATCACGGCCTGGATCAGGCTCTGCGGAACATCGGACAAGGGCGCGAGGATCCGCCGTTCCACGAAAAACTGGCCCACGACCCGGCGGTCATCAGCATACACCCGGCTGACCAGGTTAGGCTGATGCTGCGGGAGCGACTCGAGCGTCGGCAGATCCTGCGACACGTACCACAAGGTCCCCGCAAGACTCCCACCGATCAGGCATGCCACCACCGTCAGCACAAGCAGCGTGATCTGCCACCACGACAACCGCCGAAAACGTGGTGTCAACTCCAGGAAGCGGTCGTTGAACGGCATCTTGACGCTACTCCTCCGTCGGTGCTGTCCTTGAACACATTCACAACTTACAACGGGCCCCCTCAAAACTCAAGCGATGGATCCCATCGAACCGCTGTTACCTACTCCAGCCGCTGCACGTTTCTTGTGTCCCTCCCCGCCTTCCGATAATATGCAATGGGACGCTGACAAGCCTTCAGCCGACGGCAAGGCCTCGCACCAAAGGGACAATGAATCAGCCAAGATGAAGATTCGTCGGAAAACCACGAACCCATCTCCCTCCGGACGCCCTCTCTTCGTCATCGGGTATACATCGGCGTCTCCGGCCCTGTCTGATCTGCGTTCGTGGTTCGATCTGGAATACGGCGGACCCATCACATTCCAAGAGCATCGGAGTGAAAGAGGTGAAGTTGACATCGGGTCCCCGACGCTCACAGCCACGCACGGGCCCTGGAAGGCAACGTATCGTGCGTCACTCCCGCTCGCCGAGGCCGACGAATGGCGACATCGGCTCGACTGGCTACACCCTCTCGCCGGTTCCGTGTTCACGACCAGGACGACCCCGCGTGAGGCAAGCGATGCGGTGCTCCTTGCAGCGCGCCTAGCCCGGGGACTGACGTTGTTGACCGACGGAACCGCTTACGATCTGATCACCCACACCTACCTGAATCCCTCGGACTGGCAGGACCGGCCGCTCGACCAATATCGGACCAGTGACCATGTGACAGTCGTCCAGGCCGAAGACACCACTTCACATCAGGACTGGTTTCATACGCGCGGACTGACTAAATTCGGGCTCGACGAGGTCGAGGACGCGACCGCACCGCTGGACGGCGACCTGAAGACCGAGATCGCCATAATCGGAGCGGGATTCTCCGGGCTGTCGACGGCGGGCATCACGCCAGCATCCAGAATATCGAGATCCAGATGGACCCAGAACCCATCGAGTTGGGGGCGAGATACGCGTGCGCGGATTTTTCCTGCTACATCGGGTGCGCCGGAAGCCCTCATTCTCGGGGCCGTAGCGACCTCGATGCCATATTCCTGCATCTCAGCCATAAATTCGTTCGCCTCGCGCATTCCGGCGGCGAATATGTCGCAATCGGCGAAATACGGACCCAAGCCTTCGAGATTGACGGAAAGCTCGTGATCCGTGAGGTGCCGGACGATTGGCGAGCGAAACTCCGAGAGAGGCTGCTGGAGGCGGTTCAGTCATTAGAAGAGCACGCGGATATCCTCGAGGGCGTGGCGCTGGCGAGAATTGACCCTAAGGATAGGAAATGGCTCAAGAATGGACTTGGAGAAGGAGACGCAAGGTCAGTCGCAATTGCCAGGATCAATGGGTGGAGACTGCTCTCAGACAACCTCGTTCTTACTCTACTTTCAGGGCAAGTTCTGGATACTAAGTTTGCGACGAC
>JACZQN010000127.1 GCA_022545705.1 Nitrospirota bacterium
TAGAAAGAGTACTCTGACCCCGATTCTTGGATTGAGACTTCGTTGCCCCCTCACCAAACCTCTTCCCCGTTAGAGGCGAGGTTGAACTGGAGTGGGCCTTGGGTGGAAGGGATGGCCATCGAGGCTCCGCCGGGAAGGAAAGCCGGCACTGACCACAGTCCTCTCTTCCTTATCCACCACATCCGCTCGGCTCGAAAGGGGGCCGCTTAGTCACCGGAGGCCTCCTCCCTAAGCGTTTCCCCTTTTCTTCACCTCCATCCAGGTGATGGGTCGGATCTGCCTCCCACTGCGCGCGTCATCACGCGTTGCACTGTGGGGATCAATATGCTGGTTGCATTCGCCTTTGGGCTGGTGCTATCATCCTGACTCTTTCCAGACCCTGAGCTGGAGAATTACTCAGTTTTTCATGCGATTGCGCCGGTTCCGCCTTGCAGAACTCAGCGCCGGGGCGGAACTCTGAAGGAGGCGTGTGATGTATAAGACGATCTACATCCCGGTCGACAATTCGGATTACTCGAATATGGCTGTTGACCTGGGAGTGACTTTGGCCAAGACGTTTGGCTCTAAAATTGTAGGGAGCCACGTCTATGCGGCCAAGATGCATGATAAGCGCTTCAAGCAGATGGAGGCCGGCCTGCCCGAGGAGTACCACGACGAAAAAGAGCTGGATCGTCAGCGCCAAATCCACGATTCACTGATCACCCGCGGTCTGCAGATCATCACCGATTCGTACCTCGATTACGTTGACAAGAAATGTACAGAGGCGAACCTGCCCATGGAGCGGCGGTCTCTCGAAGGCCGGAACTGGAAGGTGCTTGCCGAAGACATCAACACGAGTGCCTACGACCTCGTGATTATGGGCGCCCTTGGCGTCGGCGCAGTGAAGGACAGTGTGATCGGCAGCAACACGGAACGGGTCATCCGCCGCGTGCGAAAGAGCGATGTGCTCGTCATCAAGCACACCCAACCCATGAACGGGGGGAAGATCGTCGTGGCGGTAGACGGGAGTCACTACTCATTCGGTGGCTTGATGACAGGCTTGGCCTTGGGCAAGGCCCTGAACAAGCCGGTCGAGGCAGTTGCTGCCTTCGACCCGTACTTCCACTATGCCGCCTTCCACAGTATCTCCGGCGTCCTCAATGAAGAAGCCGGCAAGGTGTTCCGCTTCAAGGAGCAGGAAAAACTCCATGAAGAGATCATCGACAGCGGGCTGGCCAAAATTTACCAGTCCCACCTCGATATCTCGCGTGAACTGGCGCAGGCCGAGAACACGGATATCAAGACGATCCTCCTGGACGGCAAACCGTTTGAGAAGGTTATCCAATACGTCAGGAAAGATCCGCCCTGGCTGCTGATCGTCGGGCGCATCGGCGTGCACAGCGACGACGATATGGATATTGGCAGCAACACGGAAAACCTCCTCCGGGCCGCGCCGTGCCACATCCTGATCTCAAACCGGAAGCACGTGCCACCGATTGACACGCAGGCGGAATATACGATGGCTTGGACGGAAGAAGCCCTGCGACGGATGGAGAAAATTCCGGTTTTCGCCCGCGGAGTGGCCAAGACCGCCATCCACCGTTACGCAATTGAGAAGGGGCACACCATCATCAGCAATACCGTGGTCGATGCCGCGGTTGGCCACATTCTGCCCAAAGGGGCGATGGACGCCATGAAGGCGCTCGGCGGCAGCCTCGACGCTGCCGGCGTGGACCGGAACACAATGCAGGCCGACGATGCCGTCGCCCGTGACATGATGGGCTCGACCCTCAGCGGCAAGATGATGGAGATTGTTCAAGAAAAACCCGCTCCGGAGTCGCCTGCGGTCAGCGCGGGCACGCAAGCGTACCTGGATCGGATGAAGCAGAGCTACTTCGTGTGCGATGGGTGCGGGTACATTGGCAAAGGCGACCTGCCCGTGAAGTGTCCTGTGTGCGGGGCCGAGGGGAATCGCTTCAAAGAGGTCGATCGATCCATCTTCGAAGCGGCGGCGAAAACCGAAGGGACGCTGGAAACCGAGCTGGCCTACGATGATGTCCCGATGCAGTGGACGAAGGACGTCAAGGAGGCCATCCGTTCGGTGCCGGCGGGGTACCAGCGCAGACGCGCCAAAGCCAAGATCGAGAAGACCGCCCGGAAACTGGGGATGACCACCATTACGCTTGAGTACGCGGCACCGATGATTCAAGAAGCGACGGCCGAGGACTATACCCCGATTTTCGCCAACAAGGGGTCCGGGACGCCTCCCCCGAAGGAGACGAGGTCCGACACGGGATCAGGCCAAGGCAGCAACGATGGGAACGGAAACGTCGAAATGGGGTCTCCCCCTCCGTACACCTGGACCCCCGAAGCCCAGCAGCGGCTCGAACGTGCTCCAGCCGGTTTCATGCGCGACTGCACGCGTGCGCTCATCCAGAAGCATGCCGACAAAATCGGCACGAAAGCCATCACGATTGATGTGGCCAACGAAGGGATCGAGCAGGCGAAGGGCACGATGGAAGAAGCGATGAAGACCGGCAACGTCAAAGATATCATTGAGCGCCTGACCGGCGCTGGCGCCCAGTCCGGATCCGGCCACAATGGGTAAGTCCATCCCCGTCCTGAACTTCACGCAGCTTACCGGCAAGTTAGACTCCCTCGAACAACAGGTGAGCCATTTCGTCACGTCACCCGGGCCGTCCACCGCGCCGCACGACGGCCGCACGGTTGATGAGTTCAAGCCTTTTCTGGTTGCTCTGAACCTCACCAAACGCTGCAACCTCAAATGCGCGCATTGCTATCTGGATGCAACCACCAAAGCCGGCGGCACATCCGACGAATTGACCACGGAGGAATGTTATCGCCTGATCGGCCAGATCGCGGAAGTGAACCGGGGCTGCCTGCTCGTGATCACCGGCGGCGAACCGCTCACTCGCCCGGACATCCTGGACATCGCGCGTCATGCCGTTTCTCTGGGGTTCATGGTGGTGTTTGGCACGAATGGCATGTTGATCAACGATCGGATGGCCAAACAATTAGTCGAGATCGGCGTGATGGGAGTCGGGATCAGTATCGACTCCCTGGACCGACACAAGCACGACAGGTTCAGGGGACTGCCGGGGGCCTGGGAAGGCGCGCTCGCCGGCATTGAAGCGAGCAAGCGCAACGGGCTGCAGTTCCAGGTGCATTTCAGCGCCCAGCCCATGAACTACCAGGAACTTCCGGATGTCATCGAATGGGCGCATCAGCTCGGAGCCAAGGTCCTGAATGTCTTTTTCATGGTCTGCACCGGTCGTGGCGAAGAGCTCACTGATATCACGCCCACGCAATACGAAGAGGTGCTCGGTTATCTTGTGGACTGCCAGGATAAGTACACAGATATGCTGGTGCGTGCCCGCTGCGCGCCGCACTTCAAACGACTGGCCTATGAAAAGGATCCTAACTCCCCGATCACCAAGGCCCGAGGATACATGGGGGGCGGCTGCTTGGCGGGGACCAACTACGCGCGGGTCACGCCAAACGGTGAGCTGACCCCGTGTCCCTACATGCCGCTCTCCGCGGGGAACATCCGCGAGAAGAGCTTCGCGGATCTGTGGGAGAACTCTGACATCTTTGAATCGTTCCGCTATCCCCATCTCAAGGGCAAGTGCGGGGACTGCGAGTACAGCGAGATCTGCGGCGGCTGCCGCGCGAGGCCGTACGTGGATCACGGCGACTGGCTGGACGAGGACCCATGGTGTCTCTACACCCCCAAAGGAGGGGAGAAGGTCCGCGTCGCCTTCAATACGCCCGAGGACTCTGACGCGGTGTGGGACGAGGCTGCACAGGCTCGCCTCAGCCGGATCCCGTACTTTCTTCGAGCCATGGTCAAGAAAGGGGTCGAGCGGCACGCGCGCGAGCGCGGCATCCCGGCGATCACCGTGGAACTTATGGAAGAGCTCCGGAGAAAGCGCTTCGGGAACGAGGCGCCGGTGTTTAAATTTTGACGTTACCCGTTACACGTTACACGTAGGCTGAGAAATTCGTCCACGCGGGCACGCGATTCACGAATAACGGTTAACGGGATCTTACGTGGCTTCTCCCCAGTCAGTCCTCACCAACATCGGTCAACTCTTTCCAATCATCAACCATTGGCTCCACCTTCTGTCGGCCGTCGTCTGGATTGGCGGGTTGGCCTTCCTGGTCATGGCTGTGACGCCCGCGCTTCGGACCACGGTTCCGAAGGAATTCATCAAGCCCATCACCGAGAAATTCTATGCGAGGTACAAGGGGGTGGTCGGTGTCCTGATGGTGGTCATTCTCTTTACGGGAGGCCTCAATCTCCACTATGTCAGCCAGCTAATGATCTCCCAGACCGGCACGGGCCTCTTGCAGAATGGAAAATACTTAATGGTCTTCTTCATCAAATTGGCCTTGGTGCTTGGCGTGATGACGATTTATTTATACACGGTCCTCTTCAAGACAGAAGCCACCGGCGAGGAGACACCCGAGGAGAAAGAGGAGCAAATTCTGGAACCGATCCCCTTCCAGCGTGCGGCGCTCTGGATGGGGTTGTTTATCATTCTGTGCGCCGCAGCCCTCAACCACCTCCACCATTAACATGGATTAGAAGTACCCACCTTCTGATCTCCTCTGCCTCACGTGTGAGTCAAAAGCGGAACAGGCCTCTGTCATCGGCCGCGCTCACCCTCGTCACTTTACCCCACAAGTGACGTTCCAAAGGATCGACGCAGATCCCCACGCGTTCCCGTTCCATGTCCCACGAGGTTCCTAGCCCACATTATTCATGAAGACTTCTGCTGTTCACCCGTTGCATCTCACAGAACAACGGGTACCCGGGATTCGCGGCTGCGACAAGTCTGCATGCGGTTACTGCTGCATGCAGGCGGGCGGGCTC
>JACZQN010000043.1 GCA_022545705.1 Nitrospirota bacterium
GTGTGGCCTTTGGCCCGGAGCTGGGTGGAGCCATCCAGGCGAATCTCGACCTGGAGTGTGTCCTTGGGGCGCAGGGCCACCGGCTGCTTCGGGAGCAGCTGGAACCACTGATTGCGACAGCGGAGGGTCCAGTCCGCGCGGAGTATTCGCGCGATGCGCACACACAGGATGCGGGCCAGGTCATGCGTCCGCAACAGGGGGCGATGCGCATCGGTCGGATTGGCAGGCTCCTGTGCGTAGCGCGCATTGTGCGCCGGCAGATAGTGCGCCCACAGGAATGCATTGGCTGCCGGGAGCGTCGCGATGCCCCGGAGCCGCAACTCTTTGACCAAGCGATCCTGATGGGTCTTGAAGCTGCGCTCCACGCGCCCCTTCGCCTGCGGGCTGGAGGCCGTGATCACCTCGATCCCCAGCTCGGTCATGGCCCGCGTGAATTGGGTCAGGGGCTGGACGTCGCGCCACTGCTCCTCCAGGCTGGCTTCCCGGTTGATCGTATAAATGGAATCTTGATCGACGTAGAAGGCCACCGGCCGTCCATAGCGTGTCAGGTACACCGTGGTCGTCCGCATCAGCGTCACCGTGTCCTCGGCGGTGACGAACTCCCCGTAGAGCAGCCGGCTCGTGGCGTCATCCACATACAGCAGCAGGACACAGCGGGGGCCCCGCCCTTCGAACCAGTCGTGCTCCGAGCCGTCCACTTGAATCAACATGCCGACGCAGGAGCGCCGCGGCCGCCAGGCCCGATGCCAGGCTTTCTGCCGCCGCGGCCGCCAGAGGCCCGCCTGGATCAGCGCGCGCCGCAGGGTGGGCACGGAGAGTGCTAGGCCATGGCGCTCCCGGAGCTTCTCCGTCGCAAAGGTCGGCCCGAAGTCGGGATACGTCGTCTTCACGAGGGCCACAGCGCGCTGGATCAGCCCCGGCGGCAGGCGCCGGTTCGACGGCCGCCCCCGTAGCCGATGCACAACCCCGCGGGCGCCGTCGCGCCGGACGCGGGCCACCACGTTGCCGATCTGTCGCGCGCTGAGCGTCAACTGCTCAGCGGCTTCCGTCCACGTGAGTGTCCCCGCCAACACCTTCTGAATCACCCTCAGCCGGTCCAGCTCCTTCATACTCATGGTCAGCAGCTCCGTCATGCATTCGCCCCTCCCTTCAGTTGAGAGGGGGCAATCTGTACCTGCCGGACCATGAAAGTTCTATTGAACGCGATCATGAAATTTTAAAAGAAACGTAACACGAAACTTTGCTATAATACGTGTAGAAACACAGCGCCGTTGACAAGTGCCGGTATCGTTTTCTCGCCGCACCCCCCTCAACCCGCGTTAGTGCTGACCCGGTCTTCAGAAACCTTACATGGCAATGGAAACGAAACGCAGATTACCGACAGTATTGCACGTAGCTACGATCAACAAACCGATCGTAGCGGACCTCGGCTACGGCCCCATAGAAGCCATCATCCGCAGTATCGATAGAGGAGTCCATTCTTTGGGCCATCGCTCGATCGTCGCTTGCTCCGCTGATTCAAGAGTCGCAGGGGAGCAATACGCAACAGTCCATCGAAGCCTCGGCGACTATTGGCGGGGAGACACTGCCGACCGACGGAATCTCATCGAGACACATCTTTCAAGGGCCCTGGAAAGGGCGCAAAGGGGCGACATCGCCGTCATCCAAATGCACGAATGGCTGGATTACATCTTCAACGGCGCATTCCACCCGCACGTGCCGATCGTGATGACCCTTCACGCTGATGTCACAGACAGCCGGATCAAAGAATTCTACCAGAGTAGGCGCAGCGCCGTCCCGATCCCCCCCGTGCATTTTGTCGCGATAAGCGAGTTCCAAAAGCGGCAGTATCATGGGCTGGCGAACATATACAAGACCATCCACCATGGGATCGAAGTGCAAGAGTATCCATCCAAGGAGGAGCCGGACAAGGGAGGCTATTTGTTCAGTATCGGCAGGATAACTCAGGCCAAGGGACAGGACAAGGCCATAGAACTGGCCAAAACGACCGGTTCTAAGCTCATTATCGCCGGTTGTGTCCAGAACAAACCCGCGGACAAGGAGTTCTTCGAGGGGCTGAAGAGTTCGATCGATCTGTTTGTCGACGTCGGGAAGCAAGCCGTTGATGAGAATTACTACTGCAAGGTGATAAAGCCTCTATTGGACTGCGACAAGCGGATCATCTACATCGGAGAGCTCGACAGTGAGCAGAAAAAGCTATGGTACCGGCATGCGCGGGCCACCCTATTCCCCATACAATGGGGGGAGCCGTTCGGCCTCGTCATGATCGAATCCATGGCGTGCGGCACGCCTGTCTTAGCGTTTAATGAGGGGGCTGTTCCGGAAATCCTGGTGGACGGGAAGACCGGCTTCGTGGTGGATTCTCTGGGCGCCATGATCGAGGCGCTCGACCTAGTCGACGGCATCGACCCTCGTGAATGCCGGAGGCATGTGCGGGAGCATTTTTCTGTCGCGAGAATGGCCCATGAGTATTCGGAGTTGTATCAGCAGATAGCGGTCGACTTCGAATGCAAAGCAGCCGCGGCCGGGCCTCGGGCCCCTCTTTGGAGACCTGCCATCCCCGGCGTCCTGACCGCATGAGAGACCCATGCCGAAAGACATCCCGGTAAGCAACGGCAACCTGCTTTTCAATTTTGACCTGGACTACAGGATTCGGGATGTCTATTTCCCCTTGATAGGCCAGGAGAACCATTCGAAGGGGCATCCCTTTCGATTCGGGGTCTGGGCGGATGGGAACTTCTCCTGGATGGGCCCGGGTTGGACAAAGGACCTGCGGTATCGTGACAACAGCCTCGTGACCGAGGTCTTTCTGAAAAACGAGGATTTGGGCTTGGAGCTTCGCTGCCGTGACGCGGTCGACTTCGACTTGAACGTCTATATCAAAGAAATCGAGGCGAGAGACCTGCGGGGGAGGGAGCGGCAGGTAAGGCTCTTTTTTACCCAGGACTTCCACCTGTACGGCAATGAGATTGGAGACACGGTCTACTTTGATCCGCGAACCCGGTCCATCATCCATTACAAAGCCAATCGATACTTTCTCGTCAATTGCCATGAGAATGGAAAGCAGGGCGTGGAGTGCTTCGCTTGCGGAGACAAGGAGGTCCCGGGGAAGCAGGGGACCTGGAAAGACGCCGAGGACGGCGAGCTGAGCGGCAATCCCGCCGCCTGGGGCTCCGCCGATTCCACGATAGGAATACGGCTGAATGTGCCCCCCGGCGGAAAAGCGACGGCCTTTTATTGGCTGGCCGCAGGCACGCGGTACCACGAGGTGGCCCGACTCAACCAGGATGTGTCGGAAAAAACGCCGGCGGAGCTTCTCAACCGGACGTCGGCTTACTGGACGACGTGGGTCCAGAAGGAGACTAGGTCCTTCGGAGACCTTCCCGAACCGGTTACCAATATTTTCAACCGGAGCCTCCTTATTCTGAGAACGCAGATCGACAACCGTGGTGCGATCATCGCTGCGAATGACTCGGATATCGTGGGGTTCGGGGGGGACACCTACTCCTACATGTGGGGGCGCGACGGGGCCTTCGTCGCCGCAACGCTGGCAAAGGCCGGCTACGCGGAGGTGTGCAGGAGATTTTTCGGGTTTTGCTCGGAAGTCCTGTCGGAGGATGGATACCTTTTCCAACACTACAATCCGGATGGATCGCTGGCCAGCACATGGCATTCCTGGGTGCAGGATGGAAAAGAGGTGCTTCCGATCCAGGAGGACTCGACCGCTTTAGTCCTCTGGGCGCTTTGGATACACTATCAGAATTCCAAAGACATAGAGTTCGTCAAGCCTCTCTACAAGAAGCTCATTCAAAAGTCCGCGGATTTTCTGGTCGCTCACCGCGATCCTGGGACCCTATTGCCCATCCCTTCCTACGATCTCTGGGAAGAGCGTTACGGAACGCACTCCTTTACCGTCGCGGCGGTCATTGCCGGGCTCAAAGCCGCTGCGAATTTCGCAAAACTCTTTCAAGACGCCTCCCTCGCCGAGAAATACGACACAGCGGTCCAAGAGGTGTGTGAGGGGCTTGCCAAGCACCTTTACCACACCGGCCTGAAGAGGTACGCACGCTCGGGTTACAGGAAGGGTAGCGGCTATGAACTCGACGAAGTGATCGACGTGAGCCTACTGGGGCTTGCGACCCTTGGGGTGTTGCCGCCCAAAGACCCGCGGATGGTCGAAACGATAGAGGCCATACGTCGGCAGTTGTGGCTCAAAACTCGCATTGGGGGCTGCGCCCGATATCAGGATGATCGCTACCAACGGCCGAAGGATTGTCCAAAGGATGTCGCCGGCAATCCCTGGTTCATCTCAACGCTTTGGCTGGGAGAGTGCTTCATCGCCCGTGCTGAAAGTCTGGGGGAACTCCACGAGGCTGTTCCCTACTTGGAGTGGTGCGCGAAAAATGCACTGCCCTCCGGCGTGCTCGCGGAGCAGGTGCATCCTGTGAGTGGTCGTCCTCTTTCCGTTTCCCCGCTGACATGGAGCCATTCCGCTTTCGTATGGACAGTTTTGCAATATGTGGAGAAGTTCAATTTCCTCAAAAATAATGGCGCTGGTGGTGCGTCATGACTTCTACGGTGGCGAACCACGACCTGGATGCGAATGAAGATGGAAAAGGCTGACAAAATAAACAGGATGACCCATCACGGCGCGAAGCCCAAACACTCGGACGGAGCCAGTTGGGGTCACCAGTTGGGGTCTGGTGAGCAGTTGGGGTCAGGTCTTGCAATCATACATGCCGCAACCAGGACCGAGGGACGATTCGTGAGGCGTGCCCATTGGGGGTCCCCAGTGGCAGCGTTGATTCGCTTGGCGGTCCGATACGCATCGACAATTCCCCAAATCCTCAGTAGCAGAAGAAAGAACCAGCCGAGCAGGGCAAAGGCTAGGCGGTCCGTGGGGAGGTGTCAGGGGTAACGGGCAGCAGGCCCACTGCGCACTCTACCTCATTGGGTGACGACCGGAGAGAAAGTTGCGAATCCGCTCGATGCGCTTTTGATTGGCCCCGAAATCGTAATACCCGACCCGGGAGGCGGATCGCACATGGATGACGTTCTCAGGCTCAGCAAATAGGAACTCAACGTCATCGACAAATCGAAACAGAGCCGATGTGAACTCTGCATGGATATAGGTCGGCTCCTCGACGACGATTCTCATCCGCTTCATCGACCGGAGAATTGAACGCAGCAGCTCCCTCGCCTCATTCAGACCCCCTGTGTATTGCAAGGGCGCCACGTAATGCTTGGCGTCGCTGGCCAGCGAGGAGACGCAGTTTGGGGAGTCAGGACAGGATGCGAGGGTGCGGTTGCTCGGCATGAGGTCGAGGCGCGAACGAGTGAGAATCGGCTAGGTCTCTTGCACGGGTACGCTGGCTTGGATTTGCGCGGCCGCGAAGTCCGTGTCACTCAGCATCCCAAACAGTTTTCTGTCTGCCTCCACGACCGGTGCAGGGAAGGCTAGGCCGCCTGGGGGAGCATGTCAAGGATGGTAAATGCCTGATAAGCAGTGTGACAGAAGCGTGAGGGGCAAGCCTTGAAACTTGCAGGAAGGGGTCGGGAGCCTTTCCTTGCGCCCTGAGCCGTATGGTGGCTCGGGTACCTGGGAGCTGGCCCAGACTCGCCGATCCTGGTCGCGACATGAGGCGGCAAAATTCGTAAAACGATAACTTCTTCAAATACTTGCGTAAGGTGGAACCAGATCGCCAATATGGAGTATAATACGGGCTCGTAGCCAGATGCCTCTCGGGAGGAGCACCGCATGTTTGGCAGTGATCTGCACGAAATCCTGGCAGAAGAACTGGCGATGCAGCGCCGACAACGGGCATTGAAATCCCTCGTCGTGTTGCGCAACAGACGCCTTCGGGAATCTCTTGACCAGCGCATCAGGCGCGCACGAATGGAGGGACTTTGGACAGGTCTCACCCGCGCGCAGTGTGCCATCCTGCACAACCAAGAGAAGGCTCGTGTCCGGAAGCGATTACTAGAATTGGAGCATGAGTGCGTCCTTGGCCGTGGGAGATTAACCGGAATCAAAAGGGCGAAAGCCAGGGCTCGAAGACGCAGGGCCTCTCAACTCGAAGTCTCGCGAAGACGGAAATAATTCTCCTCCCCTCGTTCAAACCCTCGTAGAGCTTCTCGCGCCCCCATAGCTGAAGGGCGGCCTGCGCCGAATCCCCCCACGAAATCAACCCGTCGAGTCCTGGGACCTTGAACCACGGGTTGAGCCAGGTACTGACCAGGCTTGCGGATATGTTTCAATCGTCTCTCCACTCTCCAGAACACGCCGTACATCCGTGCCGCCAATTCGCCGTTGGAACATGCGCTTGATGGCATGGCCTCGGAAGACAACCCGACCGAGGCTCATAGCCTACTGCTCGCGCAGTCTACCGACAGTCAAGTTTCGAGTCCGCAGATCCCGTGATCACGGAGGCCGCGCTTGGCACGTCAGCACGGACGGCCTAGCTTTTCTCATGCTCCGCTGTCGTCCCTGACGAAAAAGCTACGTTGGCGGCAACCGGGCGCGGTATAGTAATAGGTGATCGAGTCTGGATGCCCGAGGCGAGAATCACGGCTGCGATCGAGTGCCCATCCCGCACGGCGAGGTACTGCGATGGCCGATCTCTTTAAGGGTTTGGAGCGGATCGAGGAGGCGCGAGAGCGCATCACGGGCTCAAGCTTCATGGCGGGAGTTTTTGTGGGAAAGCCGGAGTTTGATCTTCTCCTGCCTCCTGCAGAGACCGCCGAGGCGAAAGAGATCGGAGAGGCGTATTGCCACAAAATAGAAACGTTTCTCAAAGCCCACGTCGATCCTGATGCCATCGAGCGAACGGCCAAAATCCCCGAGCACGTGCTCAAAGGCCTGTTCGATCTCGGCGCATTCGGCATGAAAATCCCACCTGAGTACGGGGGCCTCGGATTCTCCTACACGAACTACGGTCGCGTGCTCACGCTCATTGCTAGTTGGAGCAATATCCTTGCGCTCACGGTCGCGGTTCCCCAATCCATCGGCATCGCCATGCCGATTCTCCTCTTCGGAAACGAGGAACAAAAAAGGAGGTACCTCCCGCGCGTTGCGCGAGAAGACCTCTCCGCGTTTGCGCTTACAGAACCGGTCACGGGGTCCGATGCGGCCAACGTTCAAACCGAGGCGGTACTCAACGCAGCCGGCACGCACTTCGTCGTCAACGGTGAAAAGCTCTGGTGTACGAACGGGCCCATTGCCCGGTTTGTCACCCTGGTCGCACGTGTCCCTGCCCAAAAGGCCGACCACGGAGATAGATCAGTGTGGGTGCCTGCGCGGGAAGGCCACGGTGCTGAGGAGAAGGTTCATACGGCCTTGATCCTCGACATGAGTACGGATGGCGTGACCGTGCGTCAGCGGTGTCAATTCGAAGGGTGCCGGGGTATCGAAAACGCCCACATGACATTGCAGAACGTGCGGATCCCGGTGGAGAACGTGATTGGAGAGATCGGCAAAGGGCTCAAGTACGCGCTGACCATTCTCAATGTGGGCCGCGCCATCAGCATTCCCGCCATCTGCCTCGGCATGGCGAAGCAAGCCTGGCAGCCAACTCTCGACCAAGCCAATACCCGCATCACATTTAAGAAGCCGCTGGCCGAGCGACAAACGCAGATGATGCGAGCGGGCTACATGGCGGCGAACCTGTTCGCGATGGAGGCGCTCTCCTCCCTCGTCTGGCACATGGTGGATCAGAAAACGTATGACATCAGAATTGAAGCCGCTATCGCCAAGATGTTTTGCTCGGAAAAGACCATTCAATTCCTGAAAGATTCCCAAATCCTCTTTGGCGGGATGGGGTATGAGACAGTCGATTCCAAGCGGGTCCGCGGCGAACCGGGTTTCCCCATCGAACAACTCGTACGAGATGTGGAAATGTACCGCATTGGGGAGGGCGCAACGGACATCTTGCGGCCGTTCGTCGCCCGGGAGGGACTTAGCCCGCATCTCGACCGAGCGCGCAACTATTTTGAGGAGGGATTGAGCGGAACTCAGCGGATCGCGGAGCTTCTCAAGCTCATCCGGTTCTACCTGCCCTGGTATGTGGGGCAGTGGAGACGAAGGTCGCTTCCCCAGCGCCTTGAGATGCAACATCCCAAAGTCCGTGCGACACTGTCCTACGCAGAGCGAGCGAGCCGACGCCTCGCCCGTGCGATCTTCTACGCAATGGCCATCCGTCGGGAAGCGCTCCGCGATGATCAAGGCAGGCAGAATCGGATCGAGGCGGTGGGAGAAGATATTCTCACGATCGCTGCCACAACACTGTATGCTGAGTCGCAGCACCGAACCACTGGGGACGCTACGGTGTGGGATCTGGCGGATGAATTCTTCCGTGACGCTAGAAAACGTATTGACAGAGCTATTCGGGAAATCATTCGGAACGAAGACGCCAGATCCACGGCGGTCGGGAGGCGCGCGCTGCGCGGTGACTATCCTTGGCTTTCGAGAGGAGTCATCCAGCGCGGCCTGAAAGACTACGTTCTTAAGGAAAAGGACCCTACCTCAGAGCCGTAAGGAACAACGCGGACACAAGATCGGTCTGAGACTGGAATTTTGAAGCTGAGGCTACCCGCAGGGAGCACCTTTCATCGGCCAAAATCATAGGGCATGCCTTTCGCCTGAAAATAGGTCCTGGCAAAACCATTTACAATTTCATCCAGCGATTTCTTCACTGCAAACGTGATGTTCTCTCGTGGCACAAACCCCCGAATAGCGTCGCCCCAAATCCGGGGATTCCGATAATACCCGCCCTCACATTGGGCATCGAAGTAGATAGTGTCTTGCTTGTCATCCGTCCGAATCGCACACCTCAGCACACCAACCTTCTTCCAGATCTCAGGCTTCTCTCGATGCAAAGGCGACCTTCGTTGAGCGAGGTCTTTGTGCTTCATGCCAGCGATTTTGGCCGTGATGCGCTGTACTACATAGTCGGTGAGTTCTGACTCGATCAAGCCTAGCTGCTGTTCCTTTTCAGTAAGCGAGACCGTAATGACCCCGAACTCCTCGATCCCCCCCAACTCGCGATATTTCTCCAGCACAGATGCCTCGTGACCGGACTCTGCCTGCTGTTCCTGAGCCGGTGCGCCGAGCGCCCAGACAAGGACAATCAGCAGACCGAGCACTGCCGAGAGACGCATATGTTAGCTCTCCTGGCCGGGAGTCCCCCTTATGGAGAAAAGACTACCGCTTACACGGGGAGTTGTCCAATGATGGAGGCGTCGGTCTTCGCCCTGCCGCCCTTAGACAGGCCCCGAGGGACGGCCTCGTCTTCCAGGCATCCCCAGCATGCTGTGGCACCGGGAGCGCGGAGGGCGGTCTGCAGCTCAACAGCCCGGCTGGGAGGCTGACCACGAGCCCCGCGCGCGTGCGCATCATCCATGACGAAGCGGGCATTCTGCGTCGCGGCCGTCCCCGAACTGCGTGGCATAGAGAAAGGTGATGTTGGCGAGCCTTTTCCACATTGGCCGGCTAAGTCCTTCGATTCATAAGTTCGATGACGAACTTATTTACTCAGGACTTAGTGCTGAGTGAGCGATTTCGTCCGGTTAAGTGCATAAAATACGTTCCTGTATTTGCGAATCGAAGCACTAAGGTGGGAGACGATTTAGATGAGGAGTTCGGCAAGGCCGTAGATGATCTGCTTGCGCCCGTTATAGTCCACTTCCCCCTGGATGATACCCAGGGCAAACCCGCCGATGATCCAGTTGGAGATTACCTTTAAGTCAGAGAGGATGATGGCGACGGAGCCCGGTCCTTCCCTGCCCGCCCACCGGCCTTGCCACTGCACGGGCCATCGGTAGAACCCTAGCGCCTGCGTCTTGCTCAAGACGTTGAGCTGCAGATCATCCAGCTTCTCAGGGTGCTCATCGAGCATGGCAAACCCCGCCAGCTCGCCGACCAGCGGAGTGAGCCATGGGCTCTGCTGGCTGTGGACGTACAGGTCCCCTTTTCCCTCGACCGATGCATAGAGTCCCTGGAACTCCTTCCAGAGGCCGAGGTACCGACGGGTCAAGCGGTTAAAGTCGGGCATGAACAGGTATTCGTAGATGACCCGTCCTTTTAACGTGCGACCCGCCCAGTCCAAGACAGCCGGGCTCGCCCCCATCCAGTAGCGACCTTCGTCCTGTTCCTGAGAGAGCCGTTCAGGGATGGGATCGACGCGCAGTGCCACGTCGTTTGGGGGACTGATGATTGTAATCCCCGTTGCAGGTGTCCCTTGAAACTGGAAGAACGGGGAATCCGGGATCACCAGCACCTGTTTGCCAAGATTGTCGTACTCGCCGTTGCCGGCGAGCTCAGTCCACCCCTGCTGCTCGTCATGCAACGCCACAAAGTGCTCTGCCTGCCAGGCGTCGCCGTCACGTCCGCGGTTGTTGTCCAGCGCAAAGACCACGTGTCCTGAGTCATCCTCACCGATGAAAGAGAAATAATCGGATACATAGACGAGTGTGGACGCCGCGGCGTCGCCGTCTTGACTCGAGGACGGCTGGGGCTCCCTCGTGGATTTGCTCAGGAAGCTGATGATCAGCAACCCGACCAACACGGTTGCAATGATACCCATTGTTTGTGTGAATTCAATGCGTCTCATTCTGTGCTTTATGGGAAGTGCGGTTGAGATTTAAGCGTTGGTGCTTGAGTCGTGAAAGCATGGCCTGCCTTAGGGTAATGGTGCACTCGCATACGCCGAATCCGCGATTAGATCAATTGGTAGAACTTCGCATGGGGGCGGAGGACGTAGCAGGCGCGAAGGAGGGAAAGAGTCGTCTCGTGAGAGGAAGTCCCGGCGGCTGCCGTGAGGTTAATCTTTGGTCGTGAACGCAGACCTCGCCATAGGTCTTTGGCCAGGGCCCTCAGTCCACACGAAGGCCAGGCCCCTGATTCTGAAACTTCCTCAGACGCAGACCCCGACGCGGATCGCGCACGTCGTCTCCGAGGAGGTCGAGGGCTACCGCCAAAACTACATCCGGTACTTCAGGCGCTACGAATCGCCGGGCGTTACGATGCTTGATCCCTACCCGCGGGTCATTGTGGTTCCGGGCGTCGGATTGTTCACCACCGGTAAGGAGCGGCGGGCGGCCCGCATCACGCGCGATCTTTATTGCCATACCATGCGCGTCATCCTGCAGGCGTCAGCGATTGACGCATACACCACGATCTCGCCCAAAGAGTTGTGTGATTTTGAGTATTGGCCCTTGGAGAACTTCAAGCTTTCACTGCTGCCTTCCGAGAAGCAGTTATCTCGCCGTATTGCGCTCGTGTCGGGCGCGGCAGGCGCGATTGGCCGGGCGATTGCGGCGCGCTTCGTGAGTGAGGGCGCTTCGGTCGTCCTGACAGATGTGGATGAGCCTAAACTTCGGGCTCTTTCGAACGAACTGAACAATGAGTCGGGTGAAGCGAACACGGTCGCGATTCCCATGAATGTCAGTCGGGCCCCCAGTGTTATGGACGGATTCCGGAAGGCAGTCCTCGCCTATGGGGGCCTGGATATCCTTGTGTCCGATGCCGGGATTGTGCGGAGTGCACCGGTCGGTCTGCTCACGGACGAAGACTGGCGCCAATCCTTTGCCGTCAACGCCACAGGGCATTTTCTGGTGTGTCGCGAGGCGATTCGGATCTTTAAAAATCAGGGGCTGGGGGGAAACATCGTCGTTGTCGCGAGCAAGAACGCCCTTGCTCCTGGGAAACACTTCGGCCCGTATTCGGCCTCGAAGGCAGCTCAGGCCCAGTTGAGTCGAGTGCTCGCGATTGAAGGAGCGGAATTCGGAGTCAGGGTCAACATGGTGAACCCGGACGCGGTGTTTGAGGGGTCCGGGCTTTGGTCGCCCGAGATCCGGCGGGCGCGCGCAGAGGCGTACGGGATTCCGGTCGAAACCATTCAGGGTTACTGTGTTGCGCGCAGCCTGTTGAAGGTCAAGGTTACAGCGCAGGATGTGGCTGAAGCGGTGCTGTTCCTGGCCTCCGATCGCTCTGCGAAAACCACCGGCGCCATCATCCCGGTTGATGGTGGAGTGGAGGAAGTCTTCCCTCGGTGAGCCGCGATCGCCCCGATTCGCGGCTTCATGACCTCCTTCAATGGGCGGACCGACGACCGGATCGGGACAGGATCTCGCGGGCGGCATTGTAACCTGGGGCTCCGCTCACGCCGCCCCCCGGATGGGCGGCCGAGCCACAAAGGTACAACCCGCGGATCGGAGTTCGATAATCCGCGTAGCCCGGCACCGGCCTGAAGCAAAAGAGTTGGTTCGGCGTCATGGCGCCTTGAAAGATATTTCCACCGGTCAGGGCAAAAGTCCGCTCCAGGTCGAGCGGTGTGAGGATTTGCCGGTCAATGACGGAAGCTTTGAAGTTTGGCGCATACTCGGTCAGCAGATCGACACAGCGATCGGCGAAGCTCTCTCGGATCTGGTCCCAGGTGCTCCCGTGCAGGCTGTACGGCGCGTATTGGACGAAGATCGACATCAGGTGGGCCCCGGGCGGCGCGACGGACGGATCGACTACGGAGGGAATGGTGCACTCCAGAATAGGGCGAGCTGAGGGTCGTCCGTACTTGGCATCATCAAAGGCGTGCTCGATATAGTCGAGGTCCGGGCAGATGTGAATGGTTCCCTGATGCTGCGGCCCGGGTTGCACCCCCGGCGAGGCGGTAAAGTTCGGCAATTCCGAAAGCGCGACGTTGATCTTGAGTGAGGCACTGCTGTAATCAATCCGGCGTACCGCTTCAACGAAGTCGAGTGGCAATAGTCCGCGGTCGAGCAAGCGCGTGAAGGTCATGTGGGCGTCCGCGTTGCTCGCCACGACCGGGGCGTGGAACTCGTCGCCGCCGGCCAGTGCGACGCCAGTGACGGCTCCGTGCTTGACGAGGATCTTGGTCACCTCCGATTCGCACCGGATGGTGACCGAGCAGTCGCGCGCCACCCTGGCCAATGCTTGGGTAAGTCCTCCCATCCCGCCCTGCACATAGCTCCAGACCCCCCGCTTCCCATTGGTCTCGCCCATCACATGGTGAAACAGCACGTAGGCCGTCCCGGGCATTGATGGGGCAGCCATGGCGCCGATAATAGCATCGGTGGCCAGGGTAGCCTTAAGTTGCTCCGACTCAAACCACCGATCGAGAATCTTGCGCGCGGCCCCGGTGAGCATCTCCATGGCGTCCCCCATTTGAGACCCCAATCCCAGAAATGCGCGTGCCAGTTTGAGGAGACGCCACAGATCTTTCATGCCGGGACGTACGAGATTGGGTGGAGAGATGGTCAGCATCGGTTCGATGACCGTTGCCAGGCTTTCCAGCATGGCCTGGTATCTCGGGTAGTGCTCCGCATCGCGGGCACTGAATTTGGAAATTTCCCGATGGTTGAGTTGCGGATCCGGTCCGAGCAGCAAGTAGCGTCCATCTGGGTAAGGAGAAAAGGACGGGGGGTTCCGTTCCAAGACGGTGAAGCCGTACTCCTTCAGGCGGAGGTCGTGAATGATTTCTTTTCGGAACAGGCTGTTTACATAGGCGGCGGTGGATACCCTGAAACCAGGGAACACCTCTTCCGTGACGCAGGCTCCGCCGACCAGGTATCGGCGTTCGAGGACAAGCACCTTCCACCCGGCCTTCGCCAGGTAGCATGCCGTTACCAATCCGTTATGACCGGCACCAATGATGATGGCATCGTATCGGCTTCCCATCGAGTGCGCGTCACCATCCTGCTCGGGCGTACAGGCTCAAGGACCACACAGCGGCAACTCGTGTCAGTGATCTCCAGTAGGGTACTTGAGACGCTGCTAGGGAGGCCAGCTCCAAGTACGACGCAGAAGTGAGGTCCTCATAACGCTAGAACAGCCATCGGTTCCTTCAACAGGCAATCGCGTCACGATGGACAATTCCCGCCCCCTTTGTACATAAACTGCATCTGCACAATGCTGAATCCAGCGTGGCGGTTCTTCTCAAATGCTTATCATGGACATTGGCAACCACTCAATCGTTTCCCTGCTTCCAGACGCAAGAGTCGTTTTCTTTCGCACTGTTAGTTCTCGTGAAGGGGTTCGTCCGCCGATCGTGCGGCTCCTGTAAGGCGCGGGTGGCACCGGTCTTGCGTCCAGCATCTGCTCGCATCGGTCCGCCTCGCACCGACCGGCGGGCCAATCGTCAGAATACCCACTGGTTCAAGTGCCCGGCATGGGCAGGAGGAAACCATGAAGAGTGCGATTCTCGGTCTGTGCGCAGCCTTCTTACTGAGCTCGTGCGTGGTCGTGAAGGAAAGGATGCCGGGCGTGGGCATGAAGCGAGGCGGTCCCCCACCTTGGGCCCCAGCCCATGGACACCGAGCGAAACATGCCTACCACTACTATCCGGCCTCGGGCGTCTATTTTAATGTCTCGACCGGAATGTATTTCTATTTGGGTGGCGGATCCTGGCAGATTTCAGCGACCCTGCCTTCGGCGATTGTGATTGATTCCCACGACTTCGTGACCTTGGAACTCGAGAGTGACCGGCCGTACATTCACTACAAGGAACACAAGGCGAAGTTCCCCGGGAAAAAACACAAGAAGCACACGAAAAAGAACTGGAAAAAACGCGGGAAATAACACGGGAGGCCGTGTGAGGTCCAGATAGGGCGTAAGCCACCTGCTAGACCGGCTCGATTAGTCAGCCAGGAGGAAGGCGAAATCCTCCTGGCAGCTACCCTCCAGAGTAGAACTCGCCTTTTTCACGAACGATTCCGTCAGTCTGGTCGTGCACACTCCTGCTCAGGTCCATTCATACCCTTACGGAGATCGGGCTTTCTTGCGGAGAACTGGCGCTGACCCGGCCAAGTTTCTTCGAGTGGTCTCGGATGCCGGCGCGGATGACCAGACAATACTGGAGCATGTGAAGAGGAAAGCAGCAGCCTACATTTCGGCTCGCCGATGCCCTTGAAAGGGGAGACGGTGCTATCACATCCGCCTAGGAGCCTGTCCGACATTGGTAGCTGCAGCATCTTATGCTGCCAAATATGGCGCCATGAGATGGCGCAGCTACAGGATGCTGTGGCATATCAACCGGGTTTACGTAATGTCGGACAGGCTCCTAGGCGGCCATAAAGGTCAGGCCGGCTGAATTGATGCAATAGCGCAACCCTGTGGGTTGAGGCCCATCTTTGAACAGATGCCCGAGGTGTCCTCCGCAACGCGCACAGTGGACTTCAGTTCGAGGATAGAGCAACTTCCAATCGGTTCTAGTCCCGATGGCTGACTCGCGGATGGGTTGCCAAAAACTCGGCCACCCCGTGCCGCTCTCAAACTTGGTGTCGGACGAAAAGACCGGTAAGTCACACGCGGCGCAGCGGTAAGTGCCTTGCGCTTTATTGTCATTGTATTGATTGTTAAAGGGCGGTTCGGTTCCCTCTTTTCGTAAGACGTAGTACTGGTCTGGTGTGAGCAGGGTGCGCCATTCGGCATCGGTTTTCTTTACTTCGAACGTTTCGCGAGACTCAGTCGCGAGCGCCGGAAATAAACGGAAGTTATTCGCCAGCACGCCGACTCCCAGCGCTAGGCCAGCTTTGAGCAGGGTTCTGCGTTCCATGGGCATTCCTCCTTTCGGTCTACAAGCATTCTGGCTCCTGCAAGCGAGCTTGCGGACGCCGGGCTAACTGGACCTGTGGCATCGGGGCATCGCTCGGTGAACCTGAGACTAATGTCCTAATAAAGTTCTGTCACTCATTAGTCGAACGCCCGAGCTCATCCTTACACATGACAGAGATGAAAATTGAAATCAAGTCACGGGGAGAGACGGGTTTTCGAAAGAAAGGAAGAATTGCTCAGTCTCTGGGCTTGACTTGTGCCCTGTCAGCCAGGTTCCCTGTGCGTACCCGCGACACAAGGGGTTGGCGTGATGGTTTACCCTTTGCAGCTCAACCTTCCAGCCTGTTTCACGTCATCCCCGGACCCAGGCGTGGCGAGATCCAACCTGGGTCAGGGTTTTGGCGGGCCGTGCTGATGAGCGTATGTCCCGAGACATTGACCTTTTCGTCGTTCCTGCGCAAGACTGCTCGGGGAATGGTCCGAGAGTGCGCCGCCGGCGCATGGATGCGTGGTGTCAACAGCTATGCCAACTATCAAGTGGAAGAAGCTCGGTGTTGCGAGTGTCTCATTCCTGTTAGCGCTGATATTCTTCTCCGCCGGAGGATCAAAGTTAGCAAGCCCTGACGCGCACATGGAGGCCTTTCTGCGCTGGGGCTACCCTGGCTGGTTCTTGTACGTGACGGGGTTGGTAGAGGTCGCTGGGGCGGTACTGCTTCTGATACCGGCAGTGCGTTTCTACGGGGCAGCCTTGCTGGCCTGCACCATGCTCGGGGCCACGTTTACCCATCTCCGAGCTGGTGAGATGGCCGCCGTGCCAGTGCCACTGGTGTTGCTGGCCTTTGCGGGGCTGATTGCCTGGGTCAATCGGCCGCGGAGGCCGAGCGGAACGACCCCAGACCGCGGGCAGGGCTGACGATATGCTCCGCTTGTGGCGAGAGGCTGAGGGCTACTGCAAGACAAAATGCGCCCGGCGGTTCTGCTGCCAGCATGATTCGCCCTGGCCCACACCGAACGACTTGTCTTTTCCGTAACTGACCATCCAGATACCGTTTCACGGCCTGCGCACGCCGTTTTCCCAACACGTGGTTGTATTCAGCCGTGCCGCGCTCGTCGCAATGCCCTTCAATCACCAGCTTCCAGCCGTTCAGCCTGTTCAACTAGCTGGCGTTGGCCTCAAGCACAGTCATCGCGTCGGCGCGAATCTCATAACGGTCGAAATCGAAATACACGTCAGTGAGGATGATGGGCTCAATGGCTAGCGCTGGCTCCACCGCTGCGACCATTGGTGCCGGGGAAGGCGGTTCCTGTGCCGGCTCGGCTGGAGGCAGCTCGCTCAAAAAGGGTATCGGTTCGCTGACCGGGACTTCCTCCTCTGGGTGTACCGCCGGAGGCGGTTCAGAGGTCACCATCGGAAGAGCAGGCGCCTCAGCCACCATCGGATGCTCCGCAAGGGGGGGGGGCTCTTCAACGGTGACTTCGGTGGGCTCCTCAGGCAGTGAGCGCGGTTCAACAGTCGCTTTCTCAATCATGGATGCTTCGGGCTCGATGCGCTCGAGCGAACTCAGCGTGCCAGCGGTCGGGCCAGGCAAGAAGGTGGGCTCCTCGACCGACGTGGAGATGATACGGCTGCTGCAGTTGACAAGCAGCAGCGAGAGCAACATGCATGCGAGCATTGAGAGGAAACGATATGACGACTGT
>JACZQN010000044.1 GCA_022545705.1 Nitrospirota bacterium
CACAATCCGACGCACTCAGCTCATGCGGCTTCTCCTCAGAGAGGAATCGTAGCTGTTCCTCCGAGTACGGCGGTTGACTCGCCTCGATCAATCGATTAAGAAACGGGCGGTCACGTCGATCATCATCCATCGCGAGATTCCCTTAGTGCTTCGATTCGCAAATATGATGACGTATTTCGCGGTTCGACAAGCTCACCGCCCCGAGCAAGCCGAGGGGTTGGGAACCTATGAAGCATTTGCTCACTCAGCACTAAGTCCTGAGGGAATAAGTTCGTCATCGAACATATGAATCGATGGACTTAGCCGGCAAATGGATTGTGCGCCAACTCCTCGCGCACCGTCGTGTCCGGTCCGTGGCCAGGAAAGAGAACGGTCCGCTCAGGCAGCGTCAAGACGCGCCGTCGGACCGATTCGAGATGGACCGGGTAGAGGGAGAATGGATTGGCGCGTCCGATGGAGCCCGCAAACAGCGTGTCCCCCACGAAGCAGAGGTCATCAGTGCTGTGCTCGACCTTGTAACAGATGCCGCCTGGCGTGTGGCCCGGCGTCACCATGCACCGCACACGGAGCTCCCCGACGCGGATTGTCATCCCATCCTCAGGGGCTCTCATCAGTTCACTCCGCGGCTGCCAAGACAGCAGCCGATGATCGGCGTCCCCGAGATACACAGGCACAGGCCAGTGCGCCAAAATCCGATCGACCCCGTCGGCATGGTCCGCATGCCCGTGTGTCAGGCAGATTCCGGTGAGCCGGAGCCTTCGTCGATTCAAGACCTCGAGCATCGCGGTCGGATTATACCCTGTGTCGATCAAAACCGCTTCCCCGGAGTCAAACAGCACATAGCCCTTCACTGCATAGCCACCGATATTACCCGGGACGGTTTCCACCCCGCTCACCGACGAACGGGTAGGTGCCGGCGTCCACCCATCGAGCGCAATCCCGCCTAAGGCTTCGGCTTTAAGCCCAAGCGCCCTTGCCAGGGCATCGACCTCGGACCGAGTGGGCGTGCGGGCTCCACGCTCAAGCGCGGTGATATCGACAGCCGGAACGCCCGAGTTCCGGGCCAGGTCGGCTACGGCAATCCCCTGCCCCATCCGTGCCTTCTTCGCTATGTCACAAAAGTCGTCTTCGAGAGGCATACGCGCTTTCGCCAACTTTTACCTTTACCCTTTGCCCTTTTCGCTTAGATATTGCTCCCATGCTTGGACCATCGCCGGGTCCACGTCCACCAGAATCACGGTGTGCAGCGTGCGCGCAGAGTAGGCTTTGATTTCATCGACCATGAGCCTCGCGGCTTCTGTATGGGCGACCCCACCGACTCCCGTACCCATCCCTGGCAGCGCGAGCGACCCGAAGCCGTGCTCGTCCGCCAACTTCAGCGAGGCCCGCGTGGCTTGCGCCACGTTCTCCGGCGGGATTCGCATGGCTGGCTCCGGCATCGTCGGGGCATGGATGATACCCCGGAAACGCGTCTTCCCGCCAGAAGTCAGAACCGCGCGGCCCACGGGAATCGGCGCCTGCCGGCAGGCCTCCTGTTCCACTTCAGCTCCGGCCGCTCGCCTGATGACGCCAGCGACTCCCCCACCCATCACCCCGCGGCTATTCGCCGCATTCACTATCACTTGGGCGTCCACCTCCAGAATGCTGCCCTGCACCACCCTAATCTGCACGCGTTCAGCATCCATCTGAGCATCCCTCGTTGAATATGCAGACGCCATCGCTCTCCCTGCCATCAACTTACCAGTGAAAGTAATCTTCCAGAGTGTAGCCTGCGTCCTTCAGAACCTTGGCTAACTTTGGGCGGCTAAGCTCTTGGCTCTCATGTGCAGCAATACTGATACGCCGACCATCAGTATGACGCCAGACCCGATGGCTGGACTCTTGACGATCTTGTTTCTCCATCCATGTGCGCGGAGGAAGCGAAGCAGATCTCTTAGCGCGGAACTGGCAAGGGATCGTGGTGGCGAAGAGTGCTGCGGAAGTAGGCACGAAGTGCGCCTCTCAGCTTACGCCGCGCCCCGACCTTCGTAGACGCAATGGCAGTCACAGGCAGACCTTCAGGCCAAGCCATCCAACCCGTCCGATCGCGCTGATACTTCACCGGAAATTCGTAAATTAACGGCTCCAGTTTTTCAGCAAGTGCGCTGGACTTACGCATGGGTGCCCGGCTCCTTCAAACAGTAATACTAGCACAACCCCAACCGGCCAGGAACAGCCTGTGAACGGCTGGGCTGCTCGGCAACAGGACCCGCACCGCTTCAAGAATCCCCACGCTTGGGCGATCCGCAAGGTCGCGCTTCCCTACCTTCACTGCGCCATGGGTGTGGCAGGGACGAGAGCGACTTCGCCGGAGCGGCAGGGACCCACCCGGCGTCCGAAGAAGCAAAGCCGGTGAAGGCATCCGTCGGGGCGGTGGCGAGAGCGACATTGCGAGCACGCCGCGCTGATGTGCGTAGCGGAAGAACGAGCGAGGCCCGATCGTCCATGCCTGTCGAAACAGGCATGGGCGGATCGGAGACCCCCACATTCTGATGCGGGGGATGGGGGGAGCCGCAGCCGTTCTTCCGGTAGCTCAGCAGCTAGGTGGGCACGCGCCAGAGCGAACCCACTGCCCCGACGGAGCCGCCCCACCCTCATCCTTCAGGCGGCAGCTCAATCTCCTCGACCGCCCCGAAGGCGGACAATATTGGGACCAGTGCCTGGCCCGGACCAACCACCAAAATCTTGAGCCGCTCCGGATGCAAGTGCTTCCGGGCTACCCGTAGCAGGTCCTCCTTCGTGAGCTTCACGACCTTGTCGCGAAACTGCTGGAGAAAATCCTTTGGTAATCCGTCATATTCCAACCCGATCAGGCGACTGACGATCCTTGACGGGCTCGTAAACGAGAACACGAACGAGTTGACAAAGGCCTCCTTGGCCTCCTGGAGCTCGACATCCGTGACCGCTTGCTCGCGGAGCCGTTCGACATTCTCGACTATCCGGCTGATTGCTTCTTGCGTCGAGTTCACGTTGGTCGAGGCAGCCGCTAGCCAAGCCCCGCGCGCACGCGTACCAGCCACAAGCGCGCTGCCCACCGAGTAGGCCAGCCCGTGTTTCGTGCGCAGATCCTGAAAGAGGCGACTTCGGAATGAGCTACCTCCTAGAATGTCGTTCAGCAGAGACAAAGCCGGATAGTCGGGGTCGTCCTCCTTGAGCGACAAGTGTCCCATGCGGAGGTAAGTCTGCGTCGTCCCTTTCCCGATAAAGCGCACGATTTTCTTCTCGCCCGTCTCGTCAGGTGACACGCTCGCTGCGACTGGGGGGATCTCAATCGCCGGCACCGTTCCTTTTGCCCATCCCCCGAAGACCTTGCGGAGCTTGTCCAGCATGGACGCGCTGTCAAAATCGCCCGTGACACCGAGGATGACCCCGTTCGGATGGAACGTCCGCTTGTGAAAGTCCAGGAGGTCCTCGCGCGTGATTCGGGAGACCGACTTCACCGAACTCTCGCGCGCGAACGGATGGGTCGACCCATACAGCAGCTTTGTGAACTCGCGCCGTGCGATGGACTGCGGGCGGTCATGCCGCCGACGGATGCCCTCAATCGCCTGGAGCTTGGCCAGCTCGACCCTCGCCGGATCAAAGGCCGGAGTCCTGAGAATGTCGGAAAAGATCATCAGCCCGCGGTCCAGATCCTTCTTGAGCACGTCCAGCATGGCGAAGCCGGACTCCACACCGAGTCCGACAGTGACCAAGGCAGCCAACCGCTCCAGCTCCTCGTCCACTTCAGTCGCGGCCATTCGGTCGGTCCCTCCGGTCCGCATGACATGCCCTGTGAGGCCGGCTAGAGCGATCTTTTCTGGCGGATCCAGCCATGCGCCGGTTTGAATCGTCGCCGTGATCGTGACTAGGGGCAGCTCGTGGTCCTCCAACAAATACACGACCATCCCATTTTCCAACACGACGCGTTCCGGCTCGGGCGGGGTGAACTCTACCGGCTCGAACCGCATCGTGCGCGGGTCGGTCTGAGTGTTCTCGGCAGGGTGAACTTCAGGAGAGACGGCGGCGCTTTGGCTCGTCGGTGCCAAGATCAGCAGCAGCCCTATGGCGAGGGCACTTAGGCGTGTCGCAGGGATAGGTCCGCGGTTCACGGCATCACCGACCTCGGCTTGTCCGCCGACGCTCTCGGTCCCGGAGCGTTTCTGACCAGCGTCGCGACGGTTCGGTTCGACTTGATGAGGTACTTTGAGGCAACCCGTTGGATATCAGCGGGGGTCACGGCAGCGATGCGGTCGCGCGCCTCCAGCAGATAACGCCAGTCCCCCGCTACGGTCTGAAAATAGGCCAGTTGGGAGGCGAGACCGCTATTGGATCGCAGCGACCGAACGAGTGAGGCATCCAAATTGTTCAGCACCTTCTCTAACTCCTCTACCCCGACCGGCTCGGTCTTCAGGCGATCCAGCTCTTCGTAAACCGCTTGCTCCAGCTCTCTCGTGGTGTGCGGCGCCAGCGGCGTGGTGCCGACGACAAAGAGGTTTGGGGCCAGTACGCCAGGATACCCCGAAGTCGTATACACAGAAGCCGCAAGGCGCTTTTCCAAGACCAGCCGCCGGTATAAACGCGACGTGATCCCCTCGGACAGCACGGAGTCCAACACGTCACACACGAAATCGTCAGGATGACCAATGGGCGGCTTGTGATAGCCGATCAGCACAACTGGTTCAGCATCAAATTCCACTTGCACGCGCCGTTCCCCCCGCTGGGCCGGCTCGACTGTCACCACCGGCGGAGGCGGAGCGGTGGCCGGGATCGCGCCGAACGATCCCTCAATCAGCTTGACGACCTCCGGTGGATTGAAATCTCCTACGATGGCGACGACTGCGTTGGATGGTCCATAATGAGTCTGGAAAAACTCCCTCGTAATCGAGGGCGTTAGCCTCTGAATATCCGAGGCCCAGCCGATCGTGGGAAAGCCGTAGGGATGGGCCTGGAACGCGGCCGCTGCAAAGGTTTCGTACAGGAGGCCGTTCGGGCTGTCCTCGGTCCGGAGCCTGCGCTCTTTCAGGACCACCGCGCGTTCCTTGAAAAACTCGCGCAACACCGGGTTCGCCATTCGGTCCGACTCGATGGCGGCCCAGAGCGGTAGCCGGTTGGCGGGCAAGCTCACGGTGTACCGCGTGACATCCTTGCTCGTGGAGGCATTCAGACCCACCGCCCCCTGGCGCTGGTAGAGCAAGGACATCTCGTTGCCCACCACGAGTACGGCGGCCTTCTTCTGCGTCTCCTCGAATGCCCGGCGGAGTTCCTTGATTTCCGAGGACTCAGTGGTGGAGGCATTGCGGCTGGATCCGCGCAGCTCTTCAATGGTCTCATTGATCCGCGCCAGTTCTTCCAACAACGGACGCTCCCGTTCGTAGTCTTTGGTCCCCAACGCGCGGGTCCCTTTGAACGCCATATGCTCATACAGATGCGCGACACCGGTAATCCCCGTGTACTCGTTCATCCCCCCGACCTTGAACGTGAGGTTAATGGACACCACAGGCGTCTGATGGCGCTCGACCATGAGGACGGTGAGACCGTTCGCCAGCTTGTGCTCAATGACCCGTTCGGCCAGCCCCTTCGCGCCAGCCCGATCCCCAGGCGAGGCGAGGAGCAACACCACACTGAGCAAAACCAGGCCGTATCGCTGACGTGTCATGCCAACAAGTCCATCAGTTCTTCCGGTCTCTCGATAAACCAATCCGGCTGGCAGGCAGCCATCTTCTCGCGGTTCCCCATGCCATAGCCAACCGCGCAGACCTTGATGCCTGCATTGTGCCCCGCGTCAATGTCGTTCGTGCTGTCGCCGATCAAGACCGTCCGGTCCTTTGTAACGCGCAAGGCCTCCATGATCTTAATGAGCATGCCGGGATCTGGCTTGAGGCCATAGCCATCGTCGCCACCCACAACATACGCGAAGTGGTGGCTTCCCAGCCCGTCGAGGATTTTCTTCGTGTACTCCAAGGACTTGTTGGTGGCGACAGCCTTCTGCTTCAGAGCAAAATGCTGAAGGGCCGCCTCGACGCCCGGATAGAACCGCGTGCGATCCAGGCAGTGGTCCAGGTAATGACCACGGAAGACCCGCAGTGCCTCCTCGTAGCGCTCCTCCTGATCGTCTTCACCAACGGCGAGCCGAAGCAGGCGCTTGATGCCATCGCCCACGAAGCCGAAAATCTCTTCCTCCGTACGCACTGGGAGCTTGAGCTCAGCGAGCGTCAAATTGACCGCGGTGGCGATATCCCACTTGGACTCGATGAGCGTCCCATCCAGATCGAAAATCAGCAGCTCCACCGGAACGGGGGCCTGATGCCAGGAGGGAATCATTGGGCTTCCTTCACCTCGTCCTGAAGCCTCGCCAGCTTGGCCAAACGCGACGGATCGGTTTCCTCAAGCATGGCCTGCCTGAGGTAGTAGACCATGCGCCGCTGGCCGACGTGCGGGGGAATGATCGGCTCAACGATCCGCCACCGGTCACCGATGGCTTTCACCCTGAACAAGACCTCCTCGACGTGGGGTTCAACCAAGAACGAGGGGCTTTCCCAATAGAATGAGCCGAGCACCTGGAATTGAACCGGAATAAGTACATCGAGCATACTGATGATGCCCCAGCTATTGACGTCGTCGATCACCTCGTAGCTAGAGACCACCACGGCCTGGCCCCAGACCGGCTCCTCATCCCAGTTGATGTAGGGCCTCAGCGTTTCCCAGGAGAGGGCCTCCAGACGAGTGCCTTTCACGTCCAGCGACAGATACTTTCTCACAACGTCAGCAGGATCATTCCTCAGATCACCGGTCAGCGCAAGCCCATCTCCCGCAATCAAGAGCGGGCCAACGAGCACAACTAGCAAGGGAAGATGCTTCCTCAAGCACTCACCTCTCTTCGCCTCGAGGGTGGGCCAGGCCTCAGAGCGGACTTCGCCGGAGGAGCGGGGTGCCCACCGAGGCTCCGCCGGGAAGGAAAGCCGGAACTGACTAAGGCACCGCGGTCGGGCACGACCGCGGCCGCGGGAATTCCGGAAGGCTTCCGCTCGGCGGAGACCGGAAGGGCCGCTCCGGGAGGCGCGGGAGCCTCGAGGCCTGGCACACCCATTGGCGTCACGCTACTTCGTGCAGTTTCATCACATTCGTCCCGCCGCGTTGCCTCGTTTGGGTTCCCGACACAATCACAATCCTCTGCCCGCTCGTCACCAATCCTTCAGTCTTCAAGCGGCGCTCGGCCTCGCACACGCGCTCATCTGTCTGAGCGATCGGTGGCATCGTGTGGGGCAGAACTCCCCAATAGAGCGCCATTCGCTGTCGGACCGGCTCAAATGACGTGAACGCGATGATCGGAGCCGTCGGCCGCTGTTTGGACAGCAGCCTGCCCGTCGCGCCAGACTCGCTGAACGCCACAATCACACTCGCGTTGGTGACCGAGGCTGCGGAAGCAGCGGCTGTACAGATGGCCTCCGCAAACGAAACCTCTGCGGGGCCTGGTTCTAGGAGACGGACAACACCGGGCTCAGTCCCTTCCTCAGCCTTCCGAACGATGCGATCCATGACACGGACCGCCTCGACGGGATAGCGGCCGATCGCCGTTTCGGCCGAGAGCATCACGGCATCCGTTCCGTCGAACACTGCATTGGCAACGTCCGACGCCTCTGCACGCGTGGGACGCGCGTTGTGGGTCATGGATTCCAGCATTTGTGTTGCCGTGATCACAACCCGTCGCCGCACGTTGGCTGCCACGATGATCCGCTTTTGCAGAACCGGCACTTCTTCGGGCCCCAACTCGACACCGAGATCGCCGCGGGCGATCATCACGCCGTCGGCCTGCTCGAGGATGGACTCCAAGCACGTCACTGCCTCCTGACGTTCGATCTTCGCGATGACCGGCACGTCGCCGCCGCATTCGGCGACCAACGCCTTGGCAGCAACAATGTCCTCCGGTCCCCTGACGAAGGAGAGCGCGATGTAGTCCACGCCCTGGGCCACACCGAAGCGGAGATCCTCCCGATCCTTGTCGGTCAGTGTGGGCTCACTGATCGCCGTCCCTGGCAGATTGATCCCCTTCTGGGAATAGATGCGGGTCCCCGCAACCACCGTGCACTCCACCACATCATCCATCACGCGGGTGGCTACGAGCTCAACCAACCCGTCATCAATCAGAATACGGGCGCCGGGGCGTACATCCTGTGCAAGCCGGGAATACGTGACGGGAATATCTGGGGCATAGCTTGCAGCGACCGACCTTGCTCCGAAGTGGACGCCGGTTCGCGGATCGGATGAAGCGTGTTCCGCGCGCAGCCGGACGCGCTGGTTTGGCGCCACTTCGATCCCTTCCGCGCCCACCTGCCCGACGCGAATCCTTGGCCCTTGCAGATCCTGAATGATTGCGACTGGGATGCCGCGATGCCCCGCCGCCTCCCTGATCGCCTTCACCGCTCTGGCATGCGATTCGCGGGTGCCATGAGAAAAATTCAGCCGAGCGGCATTCATCCCGCTGTCGAGCAACTGATCCAGTATCTCCGGGGAAGCACTGGCGGGCCCGATCGTACAGACGATCTTGACTTTTCGCATCCGTCTTCAGTCCGGGGTTACTCTCCCGGGAGGGGCCCTCACCTGCTAGGCAAGCACCCGGCACCCAGCCGGGGAATAGGAGGCAGGGAAGCTGAGGTGTAGTTTTTCCCTTTCTGTTATTGTAGCAAACGATCCATTGAGCCGCAACGCATGAAGGCCGCCCCAGCCGCGGCGCCGTTGACCGAGGAAGTGAGCGCGTGATAGATTGCGCCGCATTTTTCCGCGCGCAGCCAGCAGCATGAAGACCACTGCCTCCAAACGTCTCTTTTCTGAAGCCCAGCAGTACATTCCTGGTGGTGTCAATAGCCCGGTCCGCGCCTTCCGGTCCGTGGGTGGGCAGCCGCTGTTCATCAAACGCGCAAAAGGCTGCCGACTCTACGATGTGGACGGGAACAGTTTCATCGACTATGTCCTCTCCTGGGGCCCGCTGATCCTGGGTCATGCGCCTGCTTCGGTCGTGAAGGCGGTCATGCAAGCGGCGTTAAAAGGCACGAGCTTCGGCGCGCCGACCGAGCTGGAGGTAAGGCTAGCCCGGATGATCGTGGAGGCCGTGCCTTCTATAAAGGAAGCGCGGTTGGTGAGTTCGGGTACGGAGGCGGTAATGAGCGCGATCCGCCTTGCCCGCGCGTACACCAACCGGGACGCGATTCTTAAATTTGAAGGGTGTTACCATGGGCACAGCGATTATCTGCTCGCCAAAGCCGGCTCCGGGCTCGCCACCCTGGGTCTGCCGGATTGCCCTGGCGTGCCGGCAGACTTCACCCGCCACACGCTGACCGCTCCATACAACGACATCAAGACGGTACAACGCCTCATCCAAAGGCACCACCGGAACCTGGCCTGCGTGATCGTGGAACCGATCGCGGGGAACATGGGCGTGGTGCCGCCCGCGGCCGAATTTCTCCCCGCCCTGCGAGAGCTGACGCGCGAGCATGGGGTGTTGCTCATCTTCGACGAAGTGATTACCGGCTTCCGCGTGCACTACGGCGGAGCACAGTCGCTCTATGGAGTCACGCCCGACCTGACATGTCTGGGGAAGATCATCGGGGGCGGCCTGCCGGTGGGTGCGTACGGGGGCGCCCGGCAAATCATGCGCTTAGTGGCGCCGGTCGGACCCGTGTATCAAGCCGGAACCCTGTCCGGCAATCCGTTAGCGGTGACGGCAGGAATCAAAACATTGGAAGCGCTGCAGGCGCCGGGTGTGTACCAGAAACTGGACGCGCGGGCGGCTGAGTTGAGTGAGGGGCTAGGGGCGGCGGCGAAGAAAGCTGGGATTCCACTGACTCGAACCCGTGTCGGCTCAATGGTAGGCGCGTTCTTTACGAAGGGACCTGTGGTGGACTTTGCCTCAGCCAAGCAATCCAATACACAGGCCTACGCGAAGTTCTTCCATCGGATGCTGGAGAAGGGCGTCTATTTGGCTCCGTCCCAATTCGAGACGGCTTTTCTCTCGACCGCGCACACCGCTTCGGATATCGCTCACACGATCAAGGGTGCAAGAGCCGCGCTTCGAAACTTGTGAATTGCTTTACTCATCGTCGTCGTCATCTGCCTCAAGGGCTTCTTGCCGCGCCTGCTCTTCCATGGCATTGTGGAGCAGCATCCGGATGAACATCGAGTAGAGCGACCCCTTTTCAAGCGTCCCGCCTGGTGGAATCGCGATCTTGTTTTCCTTAATCATCTTGTCGAGCCAGGTCTTCTGGTCCGGTGCGATATGGATCGGAATCTCAACCAGTCCGACTTTCCCAAACATGTCCATGATGAAGCCCCCTTATGCTGTAACGTTAGGACGAGCACGGTCATCGATGTAACATTTCAACACGCGCTTTTCGGCTTTGTCAACACAGCGATTTTCTAGCCCGAATGCCGCCATCGTGCCCCACCCAGATTTGGGTTTGACATCGCCGAAAAACGGGAGCATGCTAATAGAGTAGGACGTTCCTTTTTCGAGAGGGGGTGATCACAGAGCACTATGACGCCACCGGACAAGGCGAGCCCGCTCCTGTGAGCTTACCCGAGGGTTGCGCGTCGGCGAGTCGAGATCAGCACCGAAAGAGCGCATCTTTAGCTCGGTGCCAGTAGGCACGATCGAGGGTCGCACCGGCCCCTACCATACAAGATGCGAGGCGTCGAGCAGCAGCGCGGCGTCCGGTGAAGCCTCATCAAGCTCACGACTCTTAGTCCTCCTCACAGGAGCGGGCCTTTTTTTTACCCGTGCCCCGCCATTCCCTCCTGCCTTCCAAGTTCGGAACGCTAACTCCAGTCATTGGTCCATTTGTTCATCCGGGAGGTACCACCTGCGTGCTCAACGCAGGCGGATTCGAGGGCCAGTCATTTCTTCTTCTTATCCGTGGGCGACTCAGCGAACAGGAGCCAGATCAGGACCACAAAGCCAACCGCGACCGCCGTAATCGCGAACCAAGTCCCGAGGTTTTCCATCAGCGTGCTCCCTGCCGCAACCTCTGCGGAAAAGACCGGAGCGCTTTGAGAAACGACGGAGCTATTCGCTTCACCTTTCCTTTCAGATCTGTCGAAACCAGGGTGGCCGAACCTTCGGCAACCATCCGACCGCTGATCCGTTCGCGCAGAACATGCGCGAAGGTCACCGATGCCTTCCCGCTGTGAGCCAGCGTTGTCTCGATGATGAGTGTCTCCCCGTAGCGGGCCGGTGAGCGATAGTTCACCTCCGCGCGCACGACCATAAATTGCGTCCCTTGCTTGAGGATTCCGGCCACCGACAGGCCCCGTTGCTCCAGGAAGTCCGTTCGGGCCCGTTCGAAGTACTTGAGGTAGTTGGCATAATACACGACCCCGCCACAATCGGTGTCCTCGTAATAGATCCGGATTTGCATTCCCATAGGCGCAAGGCTAGGGGCACGAGGCGAGAAGCGTCTGTTGCGTCGTCGCGTCTGTCGCGAGAGACGCGGGACTCAAGAGACGCGATAGACGTGACGCCCCTCGCCCCTCGCCCCAGTGTCAGAGATTCAGCGTTGGGAAGCGCGGAAGCGATGGGTCGCTGACGCCCGTCAGCTTGACGACGATGTCGTAGAGTTGCTGAAAGCGCTCGGCTTTGACCGCCTTGAACCCATGGCCCAGCACTCCGTGGCTTGCGGCATCCAGGAGCGGTTTCATTTTGGGCCACTGGGTCAGGTAGGCTTGTCCCACCTGACTCCCGAGGCCCGCCAGCGCGCGGAACTGGGCGTGGAGCGGCAGCTTATATTTGCCGTCCACATCATCGAGGTAACATGTCCGGCACGTGTCACGCAGCGCCTGCGGCAGCTGGTCAGGTTGGACATCCCAAGTCTTGATGCGGTAGTGCTTGAACAAGTGGTGCTGGGCGAATGCTTCCAGGGCGCGCAGCAGTATGGTCATCGCGGCTTCGAAATGATGATCCAGCTCGGCCCGACGGCGAGCATGCGCGAGCAAGTCGAATGCCATCGCTTCCTTGACGTCCTGTGGGTCTAGGACCAACTTTTCCAGGAAGCCGGCATTCTGTTTGACGGCCGGCAGCACCCCCTTGAGATCAGGCGGACCGCCCCACACGGAGGCCATGTCGAGGGCCTTCAAGGAAGTCTTGAGCTTCTCCCAAGCCGTGCGGTACTGAAACCGCTCCCAAAGACCATAGCCCTCCGCAAGGTCTGCCAGCGCGTGGTACAGGGGTTTCTGTCCGCCGCTGACCCGAGCCTCAATCAGCCGGAACAGGGACGTCGCTGCGCCGTACGCACCCCGGTTGAAGAGCTCACAGCCTTCACGGCGAGAGAGGGCAGCCGCCTCATCCCAAGGATTCCCTTGCAGCCAGATCCGCTCGCGGCCGTCCACCAGAACCGTTTCTCCCTCCGAAGAAGGCGTCGGGCTCGCTTGTCCCAGGGTGACGATACGCGAAGTGGATGCGATGCCGACGAGCGCGAGGGCGGCAGCCATGGCAGGGGTCGCGCCGGTGAGGTCCAGTACGAGCTCCCCCGCGTGCACCTCCCAGGCCCGCAACATCGATGGAAAACCCTGGGCCAGCACCTGATAGGAGACCATAAAGCGAGTGGCATCGGGCGTCACCACCCAGTCCCACCGGCGTGGCATCTTGGCGATGTGGGGTTGCACCGCCGTCTCGACCAGCCCTTGCCCGGACTCGGGGACAAAAAAACACAGCAGCTCCGGCTTCAGCCGGTTGATGGTATAGACCGCTGCCGGCGCGTCGTCGCTAACTGCAATCAGCAACGCCTTGATGGGGCTCTCAGCTGGCATATTCCGCGGACTATAACACCCGGATCTGACCTGATCAATAAGACCAGTGCGGGAGCGGCGACCCGCCGACTGCCATTTCACGAGGACACTGCAAGGCTCTTGCGCAGATTTCAATGGACAGGGTGGTCGCGCCTTGACGGCAGTGAGGGAATGCGTCTAGACTGCAACGGGCTTGGACGCAACAGTCATTCACGAGCAGTACTTCGCCGGATGGCAGTCCAAAGACGACGGCCTGCGCACGGTCCTTTCCAAGACTGTCCCCGCTCCCCACACCTCGAGGCGTAGTGAATGGTCTGGTGGTACTGGATCTTGTTCGGTGTCGCTCTTTTGTCTGTGGAAATTCTTATCCCCGGCGGATTCTACCTCTTCTTTTTCGGCCTTGCGGCGGTTGCGGTCGGTGGAGTCGCCGGTCTGGGACTGGGAGAGCCCGTCTGGGTACAGTGGCTCCTCTTCTCAGTGCTCTCTATCGCGTCACTCCTCCTGTTTCGAGGCCCCTTGCTGGCCAAGATAAAATCACGCGAACAGACAGGCCATGAAGTGGACACAATGGTGGGTGAGACTGCTACGTTGCTGGAAGACCTGCCCCTCGGCGGGGCCGGCAAGGCCGAGTCGCGTGGCACGACGTGGGGAGTACTGAACGCGGGCCAAGTACCCTTATCGAAGGGACAGCGCACCCGTGTGGAACGCGTCGAGGGCCTCACACTCTGGGTCAAACCTGAATAACGGACAGCAGGAGGGAGGGGATCACCATGACAGGCGGAATGATCGTCGTTATTGTTTTTGCAATCCTCGTGATCATCATCATCGCCAAAACAGCGGTTATCGTACCACAGCAGAGCGCGTACGTGGTCGAGCGCTTGGGAAAGTATTCCTCCACGCTCAACGCCGGGTTTCATCTCCTCGTTCCCTTCCTGGACCTCATCCGCTACAGGCATTCCCTCAAGGAGGCGGCGACTGATATCCCTGAGCAGATTTGTATCACCAAAGACAATGTTCAGGTTGGAGTGGACGGCGTGCTGTACCTCAAAGTCTTCGACCCGGAGCGCGCCTCCTACGGGATCTCGAATTACATGTTCGCTATTACACAGCTCGCCCAGACCACCCTGCGCAGCGAGATCGGCAAAATCTCGTTGGACCGTACCTTTGAAGAGCGGACCAGCATCAATCTCCAGGTGGTAAACGAACTCGACAAGGCTTCTGCACCTTGGGGTATCAAAGTGTTGCGGTATGAGATCAGGAACATCTCACCTCCGTCCGACGTGCTGGCGGCGATGGAAAAGCAGATGCGGGCGGAACGGGAAAAACGGGCGGTCGTCCTTACCTCAGAAGGTGGGCGCGATGCCGCCATTAACCAAGCTGAAGGAGAAAAGCAGCAGGTCATTAAGGCCTCTGAGGCGAGGAAACAGCAGCAGATCAATGAAGCCGAAGGAGCGGCCTCAGCGATCCGCGCCATTGCGACCGCGACCGGCGATGGCATCCGCAAGGTCGCCGAAGCGATACAGGTGCACGGCGGGTACGAAGCGGTGCAACTCCGCGTGGCTGAGCAGTACATCACCCAGTTCGGTCAGTTGGCTAAGGCCAGCAACACATTGATCCTGCCCGCCACCGTCTCCGACGTTGGCTCCATGATCGCGCTGGCCATGAAGGTCATTACCCATCGTCCCGAGGCTGGTCCATCTACCCGATAAACACCTCGATGATCACCAGACACGTCATCCCGCACGATGTTCTGGGCTTGGTTTGACAGGCCACCCCTCGTCGCCTACAATCACGAGCCGTGAAAGAGCAGGCCATTCACGCATTCGAGGCCAGCGCGGAGGTCAAGCGGCAGTTTGTCCGCGAGTATGCCGACCGCATCGTACAGATGGCGCAGGTGATCACCCGCGCCTTCCGCGAAGGGCACAAGCTGCTGCTGTTCGGGAACGGGGGCAGTTCCGCCGACGCTTCGCACCTCGCCGCTGAATTCGTCGGTCGCTATCACCGAGACCGCGCGCCGCTGCCGGCCCTTGCCTTGACCACCGATATGGCCGCGCTCACCTGTATCGCCAACGACTACGACTACGCTGAGATCTTCGCTCGCCAGCTCAGGGCGCATGGCCAGAAGGGCGACATCGCCATCGCGATCAGCACCAGCGGCAATTCCCCGAATGTCCTGAAGGGCGTGGAGGCCGCCCGGAGCCTGGGGCTTACGACGGTGGGATGGACGGGCGGGAAAGGCGGCAAACTCGCCGGCCTCGTCGATCACTGTTTCATGGTGCCCTCGACCGTCACCGCGCGCATCCAAGAATGCCACATGACGCTTGGGCATGTGCTGTGCGAGCTGATCGAGGAAGGTCTGTTTGCGAAAACGCCGTGAGAAGGTCCGAGCGCGAGCCTCTTCTCCAGAGCCGCTGTCACCCCGGGCAGCGATCGAGCCGATCGACCTGTCCAAACTGAAGACCTACCCACTGGCCCGCCGACACAGCAAGGTGCGGCTTGCAGACTTCGCCGTGCCTTGGCGCAAAGGCCAATCCCTCGATCGGTTCCTGAAGGCACTCCCCGACATTCTCGCGGTGAAAACCCTACGGGCCGTCGCGCACGCCATCGCGCGCGCGCACCGTCATGGCCGACCTGTCATCGTCGGCATGGGTGCGCACCTGACGAAGGTCGGGCTTAACCCGATTCTTGTGGACCTGATGGAGCGGGGCATCGTGACCACCGTGGCAATGAACGGGGCGGTGATCATTCATGACTTCGAGCTGGCGTTGAGGGGGCACACCTCAGAGGACGTGGAAGCGGAGATCGACTCGGGACGTTTCGGCATGGCGGAGGAGACCGGCCGCATGCTGAACGAGGCGATCGTGCGCGGAGCCAAAGAAGGACAGGGCATCGGCGAGGCGATCGGTCGCTATATCAATCGCTACCAGGGACAGTTTCCCCACCTTCGGGTCAGCTTGCTGGCAACCGGCGCGCGGCTTGGGATTCCCGTCACAGTCCATGTCGCGCTGGGGACGGATATTATCCACATGCACCCGACCGCGGACGGGGCCGCTATCGGCGCCGGCTCCCTCCTCGACTTTCGAAAGCTGGCCGCTGTGGTAGCAGGGATGGAAGGCGGGGTGTACCTCAACCTGGGATCTGCGGTGATTCTTCCGGAAGTCTTCCTCAAAACGGTCACGCTTGGCCGGAACCTGGGCCATTCGTTGACCGACATCACGACGGTCAACATGGACTTCCTGCCTCACTACCGCCCGGTGACAAACGTCGTCAAACGCCCGACCCAAAAAGGCGGACACGGGTACTCGCTCATCGGCCACCACGAAATCATGGTGCCGTTGCTCGCTGCCGCGGTGATCGAAGAGCTGGGCGGTTGAGTTGCACTCGCGACGGAAAAGAGGGACAGGCTACTTTTCCGGTGGTTTTAAGATGCGCTAATTAGGCCGCAGGGCCTGATACAAACAAAAGAAAAGTAGCCTGTCCCCCTTTTCCTCCACACCCTAAGCGAGTTTTGTAGGTGTAGGAATCCTATAAGCTGGTTCAACGCCTAGCAAGAAATTCCCACTTCTCTGGGGCAGGACAAACGGTACAGACTGTAAGAAAGGATTTGGTGATTCAGTGATGTGGTGAGTGAATGAATTGAAGCGGAAAGCCTGACAGCATGCAGTGTTTTTCTGCTTTCCCCCCTTCACCCTTGCTTCACAATGAAGCGATGCACAACATCAGAGTCGTTCCGTGTTCCGGCGCTTTATCTTCTTCCTCAGGCCGGGGCTGTGTCTGGGCCGCGCGCCGACTTTGCCGGAAGAGCGGGGATATCCCTCGAGGCCTGTCAGCAGGGCGAGACTGACATTCGGAGGCAAGGGGGGTGTTGGACTTTGTCAGACCCCGTCAGGAGCACTTGCGGAGTTGCTTGTCAGGCGGATTGCCCATACAATGGCTGTGAATATGGGTACGTTCTCGGTTAAATTTACCATCAAGCATCCCGCCCATCCCGAGCACAAGCTTGATTTGGAGGGACTCGTGGACACGGGAGCACTGTACACGCAGGTCCCCGCTGAGCTGATCGCGCAGATCGGAATCACGACCTCCGGCGTCAGAGCGGTCCACTACGCCGACGGGGCAAAGGATACCGTTCCGGTGGCAAAGGCCGACATCGCGGTGAATGGCGTGGAAACAGCGACTATGGTCCTCTGTGGAAAGCCGAACTCATTGGTGCTCTTAGGAGCCGTGACCCTCGAGAGCTTGGGCTTGGGAGTGGACCCGGTCCACAAGCGCCTGATCCCGATCGAATCTCCAATGGCCACCTCCAAAATCTCAACACCCCTTCCGAGCCGTTCATAAGCGTCTGGTTTAGAAACGCTAAATATCGCACAGCGGGGCCAAAACGTTCCGTGCCATCCCCGGGGGTGGCACGACGATCGGAAAAAGGGGTCGCGGGTCTTGTTTCACGATTGCCCTCTCCGGTACCATCGTGCCCGAGTCTCTTC
>JACZQN010000045.1:0-16676 GCA_022545705.1 Nitrospirota bacterium
GGAGCATGCGCGGTGTGGGGCTACAACCCGAGATGGGTCAGGATGTTCTCACTCACGTCAGGCTGGTCGATAAAGGCGATGATGCGCATGGCTCCGGCACAGCGTGGACACAGCAGGGGAGCGGCCGCATACACTTTCTTGATCAACTCGGCCCAGCGCTGCTTGAAGATCGATGAGCCCGGCGGTGGGGGAATCTCGACAGCTCCGGCGGGCGCTGCGTGCTGAGCTTGCTCTTCGGCCTTCTTGCGTTTCCCCCGATTGACGTTACTGAACCAACCATAATAGCGGAGAAGATGTTTGTTGATACCGTGTATGAATGTTCGAAGTCATGAATAAGCCCCCCGGGTCACTTGACCCGTGTGTACACAATTTTTGCGGGTTTCCCCATCTCGCCGTCTTTGAATTCAGTCCAGTGTTGGGTCATATTGGTGGGACTATCGAACGTGATGGCGAGTGCATGCATATACCTTTCCTTGGCCACGTCAACATCCGCATCAGGGGAGAGCGTAAACGACAACTGGTTGTTCTCCATGCTTTTCAGAGCCATCTTCGGTTGGTTCCCCAGCATGCAATAATGGGTCATCTGTAACGTTTTATTGGAATCGTCGTGGTACACCGTCACCATCTCCATGGGCGTGTCTTCAAACACCGTTTCGACAATGGCACTCCCGCCCGAGGTGAGTTTATAACTGGCCGTGATTTTCTCTTGCCCTTTTCCCTTTCCATGTCCATCGTGCCTTCCCAGGTCCCTACGAGTTGTTTCATTTGTTCAAAGGCCTTCGAACCAACATAGGGCTTATATTCTTCAGCTATCACCTGGCCAGGAGCGAGAACTAGAAGGGAAAAAACCGCCACAATGATATATGTTTGGATAGATGTTTGGGAATTTACCACGAGTCCCTCCTTAAGATAGAGAAAAACTCAATTGCCCACCCACACCCTTGAAGGGATGTAGAATAGGCGCCATGAATCTAACATTACCGGAATGGGCCAGACAAGCACAAGCCACGTGGACCTATCGAGGCCACGAGAGACCTCTGTTTGCCGCTCCCCCCACCCTGGCCAAGAGTCGGTGTGGGATTATCCCAGACCCCCCCCGAATTGAAAAAGACCCTCGTCGTATTATGATTTGTGCCAACGGGAACGTGATTGTCGACTGTCATACAACCTATCGGGTCTAAGAGACAGCAAGTCTCCCAACCTTCTATATCCTTCCAACCGAGATCAACGCCACCTTGCACCGGTTCCCCGAAAAATCCACGCCATGTGAATGGAATCATGTAGGGGGTATAGAGGGTCATATAGAGGGTCAGGTCTTGCAATCACACAATGAGTGGGGCACAGCATCATCAGGCCGCGTTCGCCGTGCATCGCATGTTCAGGCGCTGTCGACCATGTCACAAGTCGCGATCAGGCGGGACCGCCGCTCTCCCGCCGATAGCACTTTGCTTTTGGGGTGGGCTGCCCCAACGCCCTCAAGAAGGCCCAACTGGGCCTTGGATTAGCTCTTTCCCCTCCCGCTGTCAAGATACTGCGGCTCGATGCATGGCGGGGGCGGATCCGACGGGCCTGTGGGCACGAACACGGGCTTTTTCGGGCGCGAGCGAGATCTCCTCGCCCCACTGCGTGAGCGGCCCCACGCACGCGGTCAGCCACAACAAAGAGCGCATTGTCGCAATGCGACGAATTTTGTGCGTCATGTTGTGTCTTCCCTTCTTGCGTCGCAGCCCCATTAAAACACAACCTCCACGACTCCATGCCCGGCAACGCGAACCCATACGCTCAGTCCTACCACTGTGACCATCACTGCAAGGGCGGCGTAATCTGGGAAACGGAGTCGTAGTTCCAGGTATCCGTGCCGGCGCACCTCAGGGCCGAACCCTTTGGACTCGAGGGCCATGGCCAGCAGCCGGGTTTGCCTGAGCGTATGGCTGATCAGCGGGACAATCAGGGGCACGTACCGGCGAACACGTGTGAACAGACTTCCGCCTGCCAGGTCGAGTCCGCGTGATCGCTGAGCTTGGACGATGCGGCCGGCTGAGCTGATGAGGCTGGGGACCCAGCGAAAAGCCAACGAGAGCGCGAACCCCATTGGCGCGGGCAACCCGAGTCGCTGGAGCGCCAGGGTGAACTCCTCGATGGTGGTGGTTGAGAGCAGCAGGATACCGCAGAGCAGAATCAGGTCGAGGCGAAGACCCATCGCGAATCCGTATTCAACGGCTTCCGTCGTCAGCATGTACGTCCCCAACGAAACGAACGCGGTTCGACCGGTCACAAAGAATGGCCAGATCGCTATGCAATAGACGAACAAGAGCACAAGCAGCAGCGACATCTTACGAAGATTGGCCAGCGCGCCGGCCGAAGCGGTAAGCGCTAGGACGACCATGGTTGCGATGCCGAGATAGCGGGGATCCGAAAACAGCAGCGCGATGAGAAAGAGTCCCAGCAGGCTCAGAAACTTGGTGCGGGGATCGAGGCGATGGAGCCAGGTCCGTCCGTCGAGATATAAGAAGAATTGGTTCATTTTCTCATTTTTTCATTGATTCATTGAGTGAATGGTCTTTGGAATAAATCAATCGTCAATGACTCAATCACTCAATGGTTACTTTCTTCTGAGCGCCGCTCCCACTTCTTCCACCGTCAGGAGAATCTGTCCCCAGCGGGCGGCAAAGCGAGTGATCGGGGGCACTTCCAACCCCAAGGCGGCAGACTGTTCAGGGTCCGCCATTGTCCGAAAGACCGTGCGGGTGGGCCCATCGGCGACGATCTGCCCCTCGCGCATCACCACGCAGCGCTGCGCGTAGGCCGCCACAAGGGACAGGGCGTGCGTGATCATGATGATGGTGTGGCCCTCCTGGTTGAGCCGGTGGAGCATCCGCATCATGCGTTGAGTCTCAGTTGCATCAAGGCCGGTTGTCGGTTCGTCGAAAATCAGGATGCGCGGCCGTGTGGCCAGGACCGACGCGACCGCGACGCGCTGCCGGTCACCTTTCGGAAGCGAGAATGGGTCCTGATGCGGGACCTCCTGACCGCCCAGCCCGACGGCATCCAAGGCCGCCGCCACCCGCTTCTCGCATTCTTCGGGCGGGAGGCCGAGGTTCTGGACGCCAAACGACACCTCCTTCTCCACGGTCTCGGCGAAGATCTGATGGTCCGGGTTCTGGAAGACGTACCCCACCGTCGTAGCGAGCTGACCGGCCCCCAGTTTCTTGGTGTCCTGGCCCCGAACCAGAACGCGGCCACGCGTCGGCATGTGAAGGCCGTTGAGGAGGCCGGCCAGCGTGCTCTTGCCTGACCCGTTTTGGCCGATGATCGCCACAAACTCGCCGTCGCCGATCGTGAGCTCCACGTCCGAGAGGGCCGGCGTTCCACGTTGGTACTCGAAGGAGACACGCTGCACCTCGATGATTGCTGGACGACCGGAGGGGAATTCCCTTGCAGGCTGGCCGGCCTCGGCTGCTGACACGACTAATCCGTGCTCAACAGCCAACTGCCAGCCTTCTTCGACCGTCAACGGAAGATCCGTGAGTCCCAGCCCTGCGAAGCATCTGGCCAGCGGCAGCGAGTGCAGTCCGAATTGTTCGGCGAGGTCGGGCTGACTGAATAGGGCGCGCGGCGCGCCCTCCCAGGCCACCCTGCCGTGTTCCAGCACACAGAGGCGATCTGCCGAGGCTGCTTCCTCCGGGTCGTGCTCGGCGGTCACCAGCGTGTGCCCAGCGGCCTTCAAAGTAGCGAGCAACGAAGCAAGGCTCCGTCGTCCGTGAGGATCGAGATCAGTCATGGGTTCGTCCAGCGCAAGGAGGGCCGGTTCCCTGATCAGCGTCGTGGCGATCACCAGGCGTTGCCGCTGGCCCCCTGACAGCGATAACGGATCGCGGCGCTCCAGGCCGGATAGGCCGACCAGAGTAAGTGTGCGGTGAATCCGTTCCCGCATCTCGGCTGGCGTGAGTTGATCTCCCAGGGAGCTCAAGTGTTCAAGCGGGAACGCGAGCTCCATTTCGAGGTTTGTGGAAACCAGTTGCGCCTCGAAATCTTGGAACACAAGTCCCACGGAGCCGGCTTGCTGCCAGACTGGGCGGCTCGTGGTCTCGTGCCCATCCACCGTGAGCTTGCCCGACAGGTGACCGGCGATGTGATGGGGAATGAGGCCGTTCAGTGCGTAGCAGAGCGTGGATTTTCCGGCGCCGCTTCGGCCCATTACTGCGACCGACTCGCCGCGGTTCACTGTGAATGTCAACCCGTTGAGCGCCGGGTTGGCCGATCCCGCATAGGTGAAGCTGACAGACCGAGCGGCCAGAAAAGGCTCAGCCGTGCCAGCGTGTTGGCGAGTAATCGCCTGCCGGGGTGTGGCTAGGGGTGCGAGGCCAGGGGTGAGGGGGTCTTCATCTTCTCGCCCCTCGCCCCTCGCCTCTTGCCTCATCGAGCTGCGAATATCTTCGTATCGGAGCCCCCAGCGTTTCACACGGGGATGCAGGAACAACAGCAGTGGAGGGGCCAGGAGGATGGCCATGACCAAATTGTTGAACAGAATGGCTGGCGTCAAGATCCAGAACGGAATCAGCCCAAGCAAGTCCACCCCAAAGCCGATGACGAGCGCGCAGGCCAACGATGCGGCGAAGCAGATCACCACGAATTCCACTGCTTGTCTCCATGATCTCAGCTCAGGCTCGCGTCCAGAAGAAAGAGGCCCGAGGCGTCCCCAGAGGAGATAGGGAAGGTACCCGTAGCAGAAATTGCCAAGAAATCCAAACACGCTGCCCGGGCTCAGGGTCCCGAAGCAATCACCGATCAAATTGCCGAAGCCTGAGCCCCAAGCGGCGACCGGCCCGAACAGGAGTGACGCGACAATGGGAAAGGCATTTGCCGGTCGCAGCTCCGCATAGCCCGGAACCAGAGGGATACCCATCTTGAAGGGAATGAGAATTGCGGCATAGACCGCCGCAATCTGCGCCACGAGGACAATCTGTCGTGTCTCATGCCAGACGCCGAAGAGATCTCGCCAGTGCTGTCGAATCCGGTACAGCGTGGCACCCGTTCAACAAAGCAGCGGTCGCATTATTAGCTCTTTCGAGTGAGTCGGTCAAATGGGAGGGGACGTTGATTTCTGGGGTACGTTTCGCCGGGCTTCCCAGAGTGATGATGCGGTCTCGTTGTCCCACAGCGCGGAGGTTAGTGATAGTCTTTCCGGCTGCCGCTTTCGCAACCCCCTGCTGGAGTGCGGTCATGAGGTCCTTGCCTCTCACCGCTACAGTGCCGGGCGCCTGCGCGAAACGCGTGGGCAGAAAGGTCAAGTATCGTGATTGCGTCCTCCTCTTCACTCGGGAATCTCCCCACTCGCAGTTTGACGCCCGCTCACGCTTCATGCCTCCGTTAGTTCCACGTTTCTAGGTTGCCGATTTTCTCTTCAGCCATGCCAACTTATCACTACCCATTTAGTAAGATACCGAAAACTCGACGGTTTTTCCGTCTCGGAGTACCATGAAGCGGCTCCAGAATGAGGTGCTACACTAGTAAGGCACCTTCGAACGCACAAGGCCGATGACTTATACCGGGGAGGGGTGTTCGTGAGGTCACCTCTAGTCGTCTTCTGCGCACTTCTCATCCTTTACCTAAGCGGGTGCGCTCATGGACCCGCGTCGAAGGCTGCTAGGACTAAGTCGCATCTTCCGGAAGGCACGATGCAGCAAGATAAACAGGACACAAATCCCCTGTTACCTGACACGATCCATGTGCTTCAAGGGAGCAAATCTCCAGACCAGCCAAAGCAGGGAAATGGCACGAAGACGGGGCGGTCCCTTGATGGCATCGTCCCTCCTCCCCCCGTCAAACCACCTGCCATCGGAGGGTCTGGCGGCTGACCCCTGAGGGCTCAGCTCAGCCAGCCGGGGCGGACATGAACGAGTCATGGTATTTGAGCATCGCCACTGGCAGTTGTCCCACCTGCTAGCTCTCCTCGGCTCCTGCGTTCTTGCCACTGCGCTGCCGCTCTTTCTTGACCTCTTCTGGCCATCATTCCTCGAGCCAGTCGAACTCTGGACAGTGGACCAACGGTTCAGGCTCAGGCCCCCGCTTACCGTGTTGGATGAAGCCCCGCAGCGCAGATCTGACTCCCTGGTGGTCATTGACTACGATGATCAAGCTGCGCGCGAATACAGCGTCGGTCGTTGGCCGTGGGACCGTCGGGTCCATGCTCATGTGATCGATATGCTGAGCAGTGCCGGCACACGGATGGTGCTGGTGGATTTACTCTTCGACCATCCGACCACGGATCCGTTAGAAGATCAGGCGCTGGTGGATGCCACGCGCCGAGCCGGCATGGTGTTTTATCCTGTGGTCCTCAACCCTGACCTACCGCACGAGAACGGCGAATCTTCTCCTACAGTTGCGGCCCAGCACCTGCTCAACCCGGAAGTGTTGGGTCCAACAGAATTTCCAGCGGCGGGCAAGCTGAGGCTGCCTTTGCGCGGCTTGGTCGAAACGGCCAGGAGCCTCGGCCATATCCAGCTCACCACCGACCCTGGTGGAGTCCTGCGACGTATTCCGCTTCTGTATTCCTCTCAGGACGGATTCGTTCCTGCCCTCGCCTTGAGCGCATTCCTGTACCACCTCGAGGTTGATCCTACTTCCATGCAGGTGGTGCATGGCCAGGCGATTCACATCCCCACTCGAAGCGGACAAGGGATCGCGATCCCCATCGATGCCCATGGACGTAGCTGGATCAACTACGCCGGCCTATGGGGGACACGGTTTCTTCACTATCCCTACAGTTGGATCTTAGGGCTCGTGCAAACCGCGGAGGGTAGAGCAAAGGCGTTGAGCTTGTTCAAAGACAAGATTGTCGTGCTGTCGAACCTCACCACAGGAGTGGGTGATCGTGTGGCAACACCGTTCGAGCGCGATTCTCCGGCAAGCGAACTCCATTTACACCTCATCAACATGCTCACAACCCAGCAATTCCTGCGGGACGCGAGACCCCTCGAGTTCGCGTTGTGTCTTTTCCTTCCAATCGTCCTTCTCACGGCAGCCACTTTTGCAGGGGGCCCAGTGGTGATCATCCCGACCTTTGCGATCTTATTATTCGCCTACCTCGGGTCTATACAGATCGTGTTCAACACAGCGGGAATCATCCTCCCAGCCATGCCTGCCATTTTGGGGCTGGTCCTGGCCCTCATCCTGCTCCTCGTGGCGCGGTTTGTCATCGTGGACCGAGAACGACTGAAGTTCCTGTCCGTCTTGGGCGCTTGCCTTCCTCCCCAGACCATTCGCGTGATCCAAGGGAACCCCGAGCTCGTCCCCGGCTTGCTAGCCGGGCGTACTCGCGAGCTGACCGTGCTATTCGCCGACATCAAGCAGTTCTCCGGCTTCTGCAAGCGAGCCAGCCCCCTCGACATTCAACGTGTCCTACGAGAATACCTCTCCGCCATGACCGCCATTTTGGGCAATCACGGGGGTACCCTTGATAAATATATGGGTGACGGCATCATGGCCTTTTTCGGAGATGCCGAACGGGACGTGGATGGGAAGGAACAGGAAGAGGAGCACGCCGAGCGCCACGCGGCCAATGCGGTCAGTGCCGGCCTGGCCATGCAGAAGAAGATGGCTGAACTGAATGCCGAGTGGATGCGTGAGGGGCAGGAGCCGCACCTGATCCGAATCGGCATCAATACCGGCGAGGTGACGGTCGGAAATCTGGGAACTGAGTACCTGTGGGACTACACCGTCATTGGCCCCGAGGTAAACAAGGCCCAACGGTTGGAGCATGCGGCGGAACCCGGCGGGTTACTCCTCGCGGAGCGCACCTATACCCTGGCTCGGAAACACGGTGTGCTTCCACACGAGCTTTCCGCTCAAGCCATCACACTGAAGGGAATCGGCACGGAATCCAGTCTCTATGCTGTGTCTCCGGCGATCGTTGCCCAACTGATCAAGACCCTGTCACTTCCGGATACAAAAGTTATTCCCAGCCGACCGGCTCGTACCCACGCTCCTCAAGACAACGGTTAACGAAACGCATGTGCGCCCAATCATCGTGATCGGGGTCACGTGACCGGGGTCAGGTCTTGCAATCACACAACAGATGGGGCAGAGTATCATCATGCCGCAGACGCTCCGCCTCGCAGGTTCACGCGCTGTCGCCCATGTCACGAGTCGCGATACGCCGAGGCCGCCCTTGTTTCGGGATGACAATGGGTTGGCCCCGCTTGCGCGCGATCCCGGGACCCGTCGTAGGGCACGAGGAGGTCGGAGCAGCAGGGGCGAAAATGGGGTGTAGGATTGCAAGATCTGACCCTAAAATCTCCCTTCTAAAATCTCCCTTGACCCTAAAATCTCCCTAACACTCCGGTCAATTACGAGTGTTCCCCCAACGTAAGAACGCGAGACCTCCTAACAAAGCGGTGAAAGGCTGGTACACTGTGAGGCCCACGTACTTGACCTTGTTTTCATCCTTGTATCCCCAGCGCTTCCGATGGCCGTGGCTTCTAATCTCTTTCGCGAGGTGAGTCATGCCCGAGCGGCGACGACAGGCCGACCGACGACAACATTCTGACCGGCGACGACAGCTAGACAGGAGAAAGCAGGAGCGACAAGGAGTGGATAGGCGACAACGGCGAGACCGGAGACAACAGCCACATAGGAGAAAAGGGTAAAACAGGTGAAGAAGGCTGCCCGCTTGAATCAACCCCGCATAGTTCTCTGGGTTTGTTATGCACGGAGATCTTAAGAGGTCGCTTGACCGGTGCGCTATGACTGCTGACGAAGCTGATCAACGAACGCTTGCACGGTGAGGGGTGCGCACCCTTCGGCGCGATTGTTGACCAGCACATAGGCCCGCCGCTGCTCGGCCACTGCCTGCCTGATCAGATCGAGCGTTTGAGCCCGCATCGTAGGGAGAGGGTTGACCAGCCTGTTGTAAGGCTCGGCTGCCTTCACCGCGTCCTCATATTTGGTTCCCAACGGTGTCAGGAGCCGCATGACCGTAAAGGGTGCGGTAAAGGTTTGGCTAAGCCGCCGGTGCTGGTCGGCCAGTGGCGGCATATAGGTCCAATGATTGTAGACGTGCGCAACGCTATGCGTGTTGAGAATCGCCTGATAATCGGGGCCGAGCAGCGTCGGATTGCGGACCTCAATGGCGTAGGGATAGTCTTTCGGCAGTTGGCCCAGGAACTCGTCTAGCTTGGGCAGAAACTCTTCCGGGTTGAAGCCCATACGCTGAAACTCGAACACAAAGGGTCCGGTGTGGCCTTGGAACACCTGCGAGTAAGGCGCGAGCACTTCGTCGGTGAACAGCTTGGCATCGAGGAACCGAGGGTTCGTCTGCCCTGCTTTGGCTCCATAGCGCGCGTGGGTGGCATAGTGCGGGATCGTCATCTCCTCCCAGACCTTCGAGCACATCTCGAAGCCAGGCGGCAGTTGCTCGGCGTAGCGTTCCAGTTGCCATGTGGCGGCCGGACGATAAAACGTCTGATCGAGCCCGACCGTCCGAAACAGCGGCTGCCCCTGGTATTCGCATCGAGCATATTCTGCCAAGCAGTCCTGTTTGAAGCGGCCTTTAAGGTAGGGCTTTGTGTAGACCAGCCCTTGCCAGCCGTCATAGGCCCAGGTGGACGTGCCGAATCTGAGGAGATCGGGGACCGGCATAAATTATGAGTTGTGAGTTACAGGTTTTGAGTTTTCAGTGATGAGTGCCGAATTTTGTATAGTTGAACTCACCACTCAAAAGTGAGAACTCAAAACTTTTGATCCACAGTCGCTCGTCTAATGCACATTGTTAATTATACGACATAGCCAACTCCCGTCGCCTGCGTGGTTCGCGTCGGCTGGGTGTCCAGGCTTTTCATGTGGTGAACCGTCAAGGTGACGGCGTTGAAGTCCTCCTCGATCAGGCCTTCCAAGATATAGGGCCTGTTGGTGGAGAGGAGATGGGCGAAATGGCGGTACGCGCCGGGGAACAGCGTGGCGTCGTATAGAGCTGTCGTATCCTCGAACGTGACAAACTCCATGGGCTCTCCGTCTTTGGTTTCCGCTCCCTTTTCCGTGATCAGCCAACCAACCATGGTCACCACGCGCCCGACATGCTGGCCCATCTCTCGGGCTGGGATGTAGCGCAGGCCCTCGAGCAGATCGCGATAGCAGTCGAGCGGGTGCTGACTAAGGGGAAAGCCCAGTGCGTCAATCTCCTGCTGCAGTTTTCGGGTATCGGGATATTCCAGTGGGACCGGGAGGGGGGCCAGCAGTCCTGATCCCTTCCCCTCACCCCACCCTCTCCCCGCAGGGGAGAGGGAAAGGGAGAGGGGGATTTTCTGAGTAGTGGAGATGGAAGAGTCTCTCCAGGCGAGCAGGCGCCAGATCAAGGCTGGCCGGGTGAGTTCTCCGGCAATCGAGTCGAAGCAGCCGGCTTGGATGAGAAGCCGAGCCTGGGCTGGGTCTGGGTTCACTCGTTGGAGAAATTCTCGAAATGACCGATAGGGGCCGTGCGCAGTACGCTCGGCGATCAGCCGGTCCACGAGCGTATTGGACAGGTGCTTGATCTGCATCAAGCCAACGCGAATCATGCTCCCAGCGCCGCTGTACGCCCAGTCGCTGGTGTTGATGTCCGGCGGCAGGACCGTGAGTCCCATCCGGCGGCTTTCCGACAGATAAGCAAAGGTCGAGTAGAAGCCTCCCTGGTTGCTGAGCACCGCGGCCATGAACTCCGCCGGGTAGTGAGCGCGCAGGCAGGCGGACTTGAACGAGACCTGCGCGTAGCTGGCCGAATGGGGCTTGCAGAAGCTGTATCCGGCGAAGCTCATGATCATTGCCCAGATCTCCTCGATCATGGCGGCCGCGGCGCCGCAGGCCGCAGCGCCCCGGAAGAACTGGTTACGGTAATCCTGCAGTTGCCGCTGTTTGTGCTTTTTACTGAGGACTTTGCGCAGTTGATCCGCGTCTTCGAGCGAGAAGTCCGCCAGCGCCATCGCCACCTTGGTGACGTCTTCCTGGTACACCATGATCCCGTGGGTCTCAGCCAGCACCTCCTCCAACACGGGGTGCAGGGGCTGGTACGTCCCGCCATGGGCTCGTCGGACAAATTCGCGGATGAACCGGTTGGCCGCCGGCCTGATCAAGGAGGACACGATAACCAGATACTCGAACACGTCGGCCTGGGCTCGGCGCATACCCGGCATCCTGGTCCAGAGCTTTTTGAGCAACTGCCGGGTGGCCGGCGACTCGATGTAGAAACAGCCGATCGTGTCGCCTCGCCGAATCAGGTCCAGGGTGGCGGCGTCGGTAAGCGGATCCCACGAAGCATAGTCAATCCGATGACCGGTATGCCGCGCAATCGCCTCCAGCGCATCGCGAATCACTGAGAGCGAGCGGTTCCCCAGCAGATCAATTTTGACCAGGCCGGCTTCTTCGGTCTGGTCCTTCTCCCACTGAATCACCGGCACGCCTTTGGCCGCGACTTCCACGGGGACGTAGCGTCGAATCTCGTCGGGCACGATCACGATGCCTCCGCAGTGAAGTCCCAGGTGCCGAAAATGCCCTTCCAGTTGCACAGCCAGACCCACAATCTCCGGCCACGGTTCCCGAAGCGTGAGCTCCCGGCACAGGCGTTCCGCCCAGCGACGTGGCGACAGGATGTGGTCCAGCCGGAGGAAGTCGGCGTGCCGCATGATCCGCTCCGTGGTGCGTCCGATCTCGGCCGGCGGCATCCCATACACCTTTGCGACTTCTCGAAGCGCCGCCCGGGCCCCGAGACTGTTCTGGTTGGCCACCATCGCGGCGCAGTGCGTCCCGTACCGCGCGAACACCGTATCCAAGATGGGATCTCGCTCGTCCCACGGGAAGTCAATATCAATGTCCGGTGGATCGTGCCGGCCGAGGTTCAGGAAGCGCTCGAAGAACAGGTTGTGCCGGATCGGGTCCACATGCGTGATGCCCAGAGAGTACGCCACGATCGACGCCGCCGCTGATCCGCGGCCGCAGGTCAGGGGTGACTGCCGGACGATGTCCTCCACCACGAGAAAATAGTGCGCATAATGCTTGGCTTCGATCATCGCAAGCTCCCGCTCGATGCGCTCCCTGACGACCGGGGACAGCGTCCCATACCGCCACCGCGCGCCTGCGTAGGTCTTGTCGCGGAGCAAGGCAAGGGCCTGGCGGTCGGGCAACTGTCGGAAGGCCGGAAAGATGATGTCCTTGAAGTCCCAGTCAGTGCGGCACGCCTCCGCAACGCGCTGCGTGTTGGCCAGTGCGTGCGGGGCATGGGGATAGTGCCGTTCCATCGTCTCGAGCGGAGCGAGCCAGTGGGTAGGAGCGCAGCAGGCGTCTGCCGGAAGGCGCGAGAGCGTGGTGTTCAGCGCGATGGCCCGCAGAAGGCGGTGCAGGGCAAACTCCTCCGGGCGCACGAAATGGGCCCGGTTGGTCGCCACCGGCGGAAGACCCGTGCGTCGGCTGAAAGCTAGGGCCTGGTGCATCATCGCCCCCGGCGTCAACTCCACGTACAGATCGTGAGGCGACTCCTGCTTCCAGGCTGTGAGTGCCTGTGCGTCGTCCGAGAGCACGATCAGGCCTGTCCGGTGGTGGGCCACGGCAGCAATCAACTCGAAGGCCGCATCGCAGTGTCGAGCCGAGAGGAGCCGGCAGAGATTGGCGTAGCCCTCGGCGGTCTTGACCAGAAGGACGGCGCGGTGGTGATCGTGCGTCAGCTCCGCGCCCAGGATCGGCCGGAGGCCGGCATGATGGGCCGCTTCGAGAAAGCGGATGGCCCCATAGAGGCCGTTGGTATCGGTGAGGGCGAGCGTCTCGGCGCCCTGCGCGCGGGCGGCCGCGCAGAGTGCCTCCAGCGATGCCACACCCCGCATCGGGGAATAGGTGGAATGTACGTGCAGATGAACAAACATAGTTTTAAGTCCTGAGTTTTAAGTTTTAAGTGGTAACTCAACACTCAACACTCACAATTCAAAACTTCCATACCGGATCGCGCTTTCGCCGAACCGCTCCCGCAAATGATCCAGCGCCAGCGCCAGCCGGCGGCCCCGAACCTGCGTGGTCTGCTCGGGACTTGGCTGCTCAGCGAACAGCGAAAGCTGCTCCTCAGGCGCCGCCAGCGCCTCCGCGGCCACGGTCATCCTGCGGAGGCGCACGCGACGCTGGACGCAGCGAGCGAACAACGCATGCAGAGATGGAAACAAGTCAACCTCCCAATAGGTACCGGGGCGCACGGGCTGACGCCGCGCCACTTCAACCTGGTCGCTATAGCGCACGGTCAGGACCAGTCTGTGGCAGATACGCTGCCGGCTACGTAATGCGCGACACACTCGCTCCAGCAAATGGTACAGGTGCCCGAGCAACCGGTCGTCGTCCAACTCGTCCGGGTCCAAGGCCAGCGACATTTCCAGCCGCGGTTGTTGCGGGAGTGCGAGCACCGGGGATGGATCGATGCCCTGGGCCCAGTTATGGAGGACCGCTGCCTGAGGGCCCAACGCCAGCTCGAGAGAGGGCAGGGGGATTTCGGCAATCTCGCCCCAGGTCCGGAGATTCAAGTCCGCGAGCGTGGCCAGCACCGTGCGGGCGTGGGCGCGAGAAAGTCCGGGCAAGACGGAGACTGGCAGGGGTGCCATGAAGGGCGGCTCTGAGCCCGGTCGGATCTCGCAGAGTTGCAGGGGATGCACCACCGTGGCGGCGATGCGGGCGACCAGTTTGTTGCTCCCCACGCCGACGACGCCAGCGAGCTGGTACTGACGCGCCACGTCGCGCTGGATGCGCAGCGCCGTGTCGGAAGCCAGCCCGAAGAGGCGCGTGGTGCCGGTGAGGTCCAGCAACAGATGTCCTGCCCGTACCGGCTCCCAGATCGGCGCGTAATGACCCACCACCTGATCCAGGGCCTGCTGCGCCTGGCGGACGCGGATGGGATCGGGCGGCAAGAGGCGCAGAGACGGGGAGCGCCAACAGGCCTGCTCCACCGGCATCCCGGGCATCACGCCGTCGAGTTCGGCTTCAGGCGAGACTTCCTGCAGGAGCGCGCGAGGGGTATGAAGAGGCGCAATCGCCACCGGTCGGTCCCGGAGCGAAGGTGTGGCCGCGCGAGCCAGCGCGATCTCCAAGGAGGGAATCTGGAAACAGACAATCTGACGATCCATCGCTCATTAAGTACTGAGGACTGAGGACTCAGTCCTGGCCCCTTGTTGCTCAGTCCTCAGTCCTCGCCCCTCAGTCCTGTTATTTGCAGTACCGAATCACCCCGATCACCACCCCCAGAATCTCAAACTCATCCGTGGGAGCGAGAATGATCGGCTGCATGGCGGCATTGGCGGGGTGCAACTCGATGCGGCCCTCCTTGCGGTAGTACTTCTTGATTGTCGCCTCGTTGTTGACCAGGGCGACGACCATCTGGCCGTTGCGGGCGGTGACCTGCTTGTGGACGATGACGACATCGCTCGGCAGGACCCCTTCATCACGCATGGAGTCGCCTTTGACCCGAAGGGCGAAGGTTTCGCGACCTTGGACCATGGAGGAGGGCACCTCGACCAGTTCAGACTGGGGGACCGGCTCAATCGGGTCACCGGCCGCCACAATGCCGGCCATGGGAATGCGCGGCGAAGTGGCGAGGGACGTGAGCGCCACCTCGACGACGCCGGGGATGCGGCGCGTCCCGCCTTCATAGCGGGTAATGGTCATCCGGGTGGTGTTGAGCCGCTTCGCCAGCTCCGCCTGGGTGAGGTCGAGGGATTTCCGGGCCTGTTTGAACCTATCCGGCTTCATGTAGCCAATGGTTACATCAAGCGGTACCCCTTGTCAAGTCTGGAATACATGCGGGAACAGCTCCCGTCCCGATCAACAAAGGTGGGAGAAGGCCTGGAAAAAGCAGAGGAACACGCCATCTGGCTTCTTTCGCGGATTCTTTTCTGGTTGATCATTGCCGCCACCAGATCCGTCCCATTGAGAACTTGCCGTTAGGAACACCCTTCAGCAGGCTTGAATTATCTGAAGGCGCTCGCGGAGACGCTTTGACATGGCTATCAACCTATGTAATTATATAGGCCGTTATGTAGGTCACATGAGGAGGGCATTATGGCAACGACCACGAAGCAGGCGAATTTTACATTGCCGGAGGATCTTTTGGAGGAATTGAAGAGAACGGTTCCGAAGGGGGAACAGAGTAAAGTGGTCGGAGAAGCGTTGCGTAATGAGCTCAAGCGAATCAAGTTCCGGAAGGCATTGGAGGATAGTTTTGGCGCCTGGAAGGGCAGGCGACATCCTGAGCTGGCGAAGGGGGCTAGCCGGTTCGTTCGCTCGCTGCGGAAGTCTTCGCGCCTGAAACGGCTTGCAGGTCGATGAGCAAAGTCCTGCTGGATACGGATGTTCTCATCGATCTTCTGCGGGGCCGCGAGGCTGCCAAAATGTTTCTTCAGGAGGCGACACGTTTTTCCATCCCCTGCTGCTCGGTCATTTCGGTCGCTGAAATTTCTGTCGGCATGCACCCGGATGAACAGGAGGCGACCACTGGTCTTCTGGATGGGTTGGTGATCTTTCCCATCACGCGGCCAATTGCCGAATTGGCAGGCCGTTTCAAAGGGAGAACGAAGAGTCGGAGGTTGGAACTGACTGCCTGCCTGATTGCAGCGACGGCCTTTGTGGAAGGGGCGTCCGTAGCCACGGGCAATGCCAAGGACTATCCAATGGAGGAGATCACCGTTGTACTCGCGCGACGGTGACCCGCACTGAGGCTAAGGAGAGTGGAGATCTCTGACCGAGTTCTCGGGTCAATCGTTGGGGGTGCGATTGGGGATGCGATGGGCGGTCCCTACGAGGGGCAATTCGGCCCGGTCGTCATAAATCCCGAGGTCCCTTGGTTCCTCTCGGACGACACGCAACTGACCTTGGCGACCTGCGAAGCCATCATCGAGACTGGCTCGGTCTCCCCGGAAAGAATCGCCGCGCGCTTCCTGGTGTGGTTTCGAGAGGGCCGGATCACGGGCATCGGCGCCAGTACGTTCAAGGCGCTCAGCAACCTTTAAGTGGGCGCCCACTGGAGTCTCGCGGGGCGTGAGGGCGAAATGGCGGCGGGGAACGGAGCCGCTATGCGAGCAGCGCCCCTCGCGTTCTGCCTTGATCCGTATGTACTTGAGCAGCGCACGCTGATCTACGACATCAGTCGGATCACCCACCGCAACCGAGAAGCGTACACTGGCGCGCTTGCCATCGTGGTCGCGATCCGCGCGATGGTTTCCGGAACGTGGTCGCCTGAATCGAGCCTGCCGGCCCAGGTGGCAGCCGTCCTTCCCGACTCGGCTGTCCGCGAGCGGCTCTCCGCGATCGGAGAGTGGAAGCCTACCGCCCATCCGGCTGGGATCGCGAATCGTTTCGGCTGCTCCGGCTACGTCGTCGAATCAGTGCCACTAGCTATCTTTGCTGCGCAGCGGGTGGCGGGGCTGGGTCTGCGCGATGTGCTCGAATCGGCGATCCAATGCGGGGGTGATACTGACACCATTGCTTCTATGGCGGGCCAGATCGCTGGGGCCTGGCTCGGCTTCGCATGCATTCCGCCAGAGCTTGTAGGGTGTCTGCCGAAGTCTCCGGACGCGCTCTCCACGGCCCGCTCGTTCGCCGCTACGACCGAGATCGATGTGGGGTCCACCAGCCCCAGTTCGGTCAGCGCCTGTCGATAGACCGGGTTGCCGTAGTTCCTGATC
>JACZQN010000045.1:16686-17150 GCA_022545705.1 Nitrospirota bacterium
CATGACATCTAAACAAGACGTTTCGGCTGACCACCATACAGATCTGTTCAACTGGTTTTTGGAGCCCTCCTGCTTCGTTTGATGATGCTTGATCAGCGTACAGGATTCGCGTCCCATCCGTGATTCGAGGTCGAGCATGGGTGTACGTGCCCGAGTCGCGCTTGAGCTTCTGACACTGACAATACTGGCGACTACCTTTCTCTCGTTCTTTCCGAGAAGGCCCCTGGCAGTAGACGTGAGTCTTGCTCTCTGCGCGTTGGGCCTACTGGGCTTGAATGCGAGATATACCCGGGAAGTAATCTGGGCGAGATTCCCGCCGAACCGCTCGAGTGGCGGGTTGACCCCGTGCCTGACGGCTACCATGGCAGTTACCCTTGGCGCTGTTCTTGGGTTCTTGGTGGCCGGAATTGTCATTGGCTACGGTACCGGCGGATGGGACGCGGTGGTCGCCAGGGTGCTCAATT
>JACZQN010000046.1 GCA_022545705.1 Nitrospirota bacterium
GGGAGGCAGCTGGGGCGAAACACGGCTCACCGACGAGCTCTGTATCGCGCGTTGGTCACGTCGCTTCTTGAACACGAGCGGATCGAAACGACGGAGGCGAAGGCGAAGGAGATCCGAGGCTTCACAGAACGGATGATCACACTGGGCAAGCGCGGCGACCTGCACGCTCGTCGCCGGGCGCTCGGCTTTCTTCAGAGTAAGGAAGTGGTGGCGAAGCTCTTTCGGGATGTTGCCGGCCGGTTTGGCGACCGTCACGGAGGGTACACACGGATCATCAAAACCCGGCGGCGAGTCGGCGATGCTGCGAAAATGGTTGCCATTGAATTGGTCGAGAAGAAAGCCGAGACCTCCCCAGGCAAAGGTGGCAAGTCGGGCAGTGATCAAGGAGGTAAGCAATCGGATTCCGCCGCTTCCCCGCCTGCGTGAATTCCCCCCCCTCGCGACACCTGACAGTCCTCCAGTCTGTTCCCTCCCCCGAGTCGCTCCGTGTCGGTCCCCGCTGAAATTGCCACTTCGGATACCAAGGTCATACAGAGCGCGAGGTGTACACCGGCACGCCTTTTGTTTACTTAACTCGGCCTGTATGCTACCATCGTGCCAGCTTCACTGATCCATCTTAAGCCGTTGATTTAGGTGGGATGATGTGGCATCGGGGCGCCCGGCAAGGTCTCCTGGCTCTCAGCGTGATGCTTGCCGGGTTTCTTGTCTACGTCCTTGCGACCCGGGTCGAATCCGTGCCGACGCCGGGCCTCATGTCTCCGCTGCTGGGCCGTGCCGACGCCAGCATCGATCACTTTACGTTTCGAGAGACGCGAGCAGGGGCGGTCCAATGGGAAGTCAAGGCCGCGCGCGCGCGCGTCTTCGAGGCTGAGCAACGGGCTGACCTCGAAGAGGTTGAGGTCACGCTGTTCGGGGAAAAAGGCCGACAGTTGAGCTTGCGGGCGGATAAAGGGGTACTCGACATAGCCAAGAAGGATTTCGTCCTGGAACAAAGGAACGGCCCGATCGTTGTGAACCTGGGAAGCGGCTATACGATTTACACGAACCACCTGGCATGGACTGACGCGCGTCGCGAGATTCGGACCACCGACCCTGTGACCATCTTCGGCCAGGGCTTGGAAGTGAGAGGGGTCGGACTCATCGGCAATCTAGATTCTGAGGAATTCAAGGTGCTCGCGGATGTTCGGATGGACGTTTTACCGTAGTAGCATCGGCGTGGCAGTGTTGCTGTTCGGTTCGACCGCGTGGTCTGTAGAGACCGTAGCGGCGGACGCGTCGAAAGAATCGAGTGCGAGAACGACGATCACGGCTCAGACCATGACGGTTCATAACCAGGAACGGAAGGCGGTGTTTGAAGGAACCGTGGTGCTGAGAAAGGGAAGCCTGGTCGTGCATTCCGATACGATGGTGGTGTTGTTCAGACCGACGACTCAAGAATCCCCGGAGGGTCGTGCTCAGGAGCTGGTCGCTGGCCACCGGAACGACGCGGCCTTGGCGAGGCAGCCATCACGCTCGGGCACCGGTGCACTGCCAATTTTGTCCAATCATGCCGTGAGCACCATCGAGGCCACAGGCCGAGTGAGGATCGAAAAAGCTGACGGGAGAGCGACCTGCCGAAAAGCGGTGTACTATCAAGATCAAGACAAAATTGTGCTCACCGGCGACCCTGTGGCTTGGCAGCGAGGCACTCGTGTGGCGGGACAGAAGATCACGATATTCTTGGCTGAAGATCGAAGTGTGGTCGAGGGCGGATCGCGGATGACGATCGCGCCAGATGAGGAAGAAGGCCGTCGATGAGCACGTACGAAGTGGGTACTGAGGACACGTCCAAGGTGGATCCGGCCGCGCCGTTCCTGGAGGAACGGCTTGAGGCGATTGGGCTCACCAAGCGTTTCAAGGGGCGTACAGTCGTGAAAGGGGTCAGCCTGGAGGTCAGGGCCGGCGAAATTGTGGGTCTGCTCGGTCCAAATGGAGCCGGCAAAACCACGATTTTTGACATGATGGTGGGGCTATGCCGACCGGATGCGGGCTGCATGCTCCTCAATGGGGAGCAGATCACCGATCTCCCGATGTACAGACGCGCGCGACGCGGGATCGGCTATTTGCCCCAGGAAACGTCCGTGTTTCGGCGGCTCACGGTTGAGGAGAACCTCCTGGCGATTCTCGAAATGATGGACCTCTCCGAAGAGCAGCGCGCCCTCCGCCTCGAAGCGCTGCTCAAGGAGCTGGAGCTCACACCTCTCCGAACCAGCAAGGCCTACGCGCTCTCCGGCGGAGAACGACGTCGGCTGGAGATTACGCGCGCGTTGGTGCTTCAGCCACAGTTTCTGCTTTTGGATGAGCCCTTTGCCGGCATCGATCCGATCGCGGTGAGTGACATCCAACAGATCATCACACGTTTGAAGCACAAACACATCGGGATTTTAGTGACCGACCATAACGTACAGGAAACCCTCTCCATCACGGACCGTGCGTACATTATCCATGAGGGGGTTATTCTTGAGTCCGGTTCACCCGACGCCCTGGTCAAGAGTTCGACCGCCAGAGCGATTTATTTAGGGGAACGCTTTCGATTGTGAACGAGCCTGTACGCAGTCGAGGAGAGGAATGAGCCTGCGTTTAGAACTGCGGCTGAGTCAGAAGCTGATCATGACGCCGCAGCTGCAGCAGGCGATTAAGCTGTTGCAGCTCTCCAGACTTGAACTCCAACAAACCTTATCTCAACAGCTCATAGAGAATCCGTTGCTGGAAGAGGCGCAGACCGAGGCCGAAGAGAGTGAGGTGACGGAGAGTGCGGAGTGGGAGTCGGACAAGAAGGCTGTCGAACAGGCCAGCGGGGAACCCGGGGCGGAAGAGTCAAAGCCTGAAGGTGCAGAGACTCCCGAGGAGCTCTCCGCTGCTAACTGGGACGATTACTTTCCCAGTGACCGCGTGGCCGGCGATGTCGAGTTCCGGTCTTCGGCTCAGGATGACCTGCCCTCGTATGATCAGACTGTCGCCAAACCGGTTTCGCTTGAGGAGCATTTGCTATGGCAATTGAATCTGTCAGGCCTTCGTGAAGCCGAAAAATCGATTGGGCAGATGATCATCGGCAATTTGGACGACGATGGCTATCTGAGAATGCCGCTCGAGGAACTCGCCGCCGATGCGGGCGTCTCGGTCGAAGGCCTCGAGTCTGTCTTGAAAGTCATTCACACGTTTGATCCGGCCGGAGTGGCCGCCCGGGACTTGTCCGAATGCCTCCTTATTCAACTGAGGCATCTGGACGGAGATCCCATCGGCCGATCTACAGGGCGGTCCGGAACCTCGCAGGGCCCGCTGGTCGAAGCTATTGTGGCTCATCATCTGAAGGACTTGGAGAAGAAGCATTATGGGCGAATCGCCAAGGCCTTAGGCACCACGGTCGAGGCGGTTTTCGATGCCACGCGTGTGATCGAGGTGCTTGAGCCCAAACCCGGTCGCCCCTATTGTTCGTCGAACAATTACTTCATTGTCCCTGATGTCTTCGTGGTCAAGCATGAAGGTGAATGGACCGTTCTCCTGAACGACGACGGCTTTCCCCGCTTGCGCATCAACCCCTATTACAGGCAGATGATCGCCAGCGCGAAGAAGGACAACTCGGATGGGACCAAGGCGTATTTGGATGAGAAGTTGCGCGGGGCGCAATGGATTATCCGCAGCATCGAGCAGCGGAACAAGACCATTCTTAAAGTCGTCACGAGTATCGTCACATTTCAGGAGGAGTTTTTTGAAAAAGGCGTGCAGTGCCTCAAGCCCCTGGTGCTCAAACAGGTTGCAGAAGATATCGGCATGCACGAGTCGACCATCAGCCGGGTGACTGCGAACAAGTATATGCATTGCCCACAGGGGATCTTGGGGTTGAAATACTTCTTTAACACCGCCATCCCGCGTTCGGATCAGAGCGAGTCGATGGTGTCGTCGGTGACGGTGCGGGAAATGATCCGCAAGATGGTGGCCGTCGAAGACGCCCAACGTCCCCTCAAGGACGAGGAAATTGCCGAAAAGCTCCAGAACCATCGGATCGTGATCGCGCGGCGGACGGTAGCCAAGTACCGTTCGGAAGAAAACATTCCGTCTGCAAGCAAACGCAAGCGCTTGTTTTAATGTCTGCCTTGTCGCCATCATCCACATAGTCTGTTGACAGCCATCCCCCCTCTGATCTTGAGCTTGTGACCGGGTGAGGTCCATGTATCCATCAACACGTTGCAGAAGGAAGTGTGGCGCACGATCACGACGCAACGAACGTGGGCACGCACGTCCTATCCATACGGTTGCCCGGGGGAGTGAGGAGCGGGTATGCGAATCATGATCGCGGGTCGGCACGTCGAGATCACCCCCGGTTTGAGACGGCGCGTCGAGACTCGGCTGAAGAAACTCGAACGGTATGGGGTGAAAATGGGCGATATTCAAGTCGTGCTCAGCGTGGAAAACTATCGGCACACGGCTGAAGCGATCGTGAGGGTTCACGGAAAGGTCGTTCAGAGCAAAACGTCCACCAGTGAAATGTACGCCTCGATCGACCGGCTCGTGTCAAAGGTCAGCCGTCAGGTCGCCAAGCACAAAGAGAAACTGGTTTCCCATAAGGCGCGTACCGTTCGGACATGGAGAGCCCGGAAGCCGGACGAGGATGACTTCGGGTTGCCGAGCATCACCACCACTCGGATACCGTTGCACGCGCTGACAGTGTCCGAGGCCATCGAGCGCCTGGGCACGCAGGCCGCGTCCCTTCTCGTGTTCATGGACGTGGTATCCCATCGGGTGCAGGTGGTGCGACGCTTGGAAGGTGAGGGTGTCGAAGTGATCGATCCGCACCCCGTGTTGCCTGAGGGGGGTTGATGCAGGGTCTCCGTTTGGTGATCATCAGCGGGTTATCGGGGTCTGGCAAATCACACACCATTAAGTGTTTTGAAGACCTGGGGTTTTTCTGCGTAGACAACCTGCCGCCTGCACTCCTTCCCAAGTTTGCTGAGCTCTGCCTGCAACGAGGCGGAGAGGTGAGTCAAGTCGCCCTGGGTATTGATATCCGCGAACGCGGGTTTTTCGGCGATTTTTTCAGCAACTTGGACAAGTTGAAGTCGTTGGATTATCGTATCGAACTGGTCTTTCTCGAAGCCAGGGACGAGATCCTTGTCCGTCGATTCTCGGAGTCCCGCCGTCCACACCCGCTTCTCCCCAATTCGCCCATCTTGGAGGGGGTCCGGCTGGAGCGGGAACGATTGCACGAATTGAGGGAACGTGCGGATAGGATCATTGATACCTCGGATCTGACTGTCCATGATCTCAAGGACCTGTTCGCACATAATTACCTAAATGGAGACCAGCCGCGCCGCATGACGATTTCATTGGTGACCTTTGGATTTAAGAACGGAGTTCCGTTCGATATCGATCTGTTGTTTGATGTGCGATTCCTCCGAAACCCCAATTTCGTAGCCGCCCTTCAACCACGCACCGGAGATGATCCGAAGGTTCGTTCCTATATCTTTGAGGATCCGGTCGCTCAGGGCTTTCTTGCGCACCTTGAAACGCTGTTAAAGTTCTTAATCCCTCAATTCGAACGTGAGCGCCGGAGCTACCTGACCATTGCTGTGGGATGTACGGGTGGACGCCATCGCTCCGTGGCCGTCGCCTCGTGGCTGGAGGAGCGCCTGGAGGGGATGGGGTACCAGATCACCCTTCGCCACCGGGACATGAACCAATCGCCATCGGGTCTACACTAGATGTAGGGGCCTGTCCGTGGTAAGCCCCCATAATTTGACAATTTCTTGACAGGTCGAGTATATTGACTATACTTACCATGAACACGGGTCAACGTCAGTTTTGGGCCGGGTCGGTCGATGAGAGGGAGTGTGTCCAACACGAGGGGGCGGTTCAAGACGATCGAAGTGTGCCGACTGTTCGATGTGTCTCGCGCGACATTGTTTCGGTGGGAGCGCGAAGGGCTGATTTCCGGCCCGATTCGCGATTGGCGAAACTGGCGGTTGTACACACAGCAGAACATCACGGAAATCAAGCGCATCATTCATACACGCAAGGTAGGTCTCTGACCGAGGGAGACAATGGACCTGGGCTCTCTGACACAGTTCTATAAAACGAACGTTCAATCCTTGTTTGCGGCCAACAGTCAGGTGCTCGGATTGGACATCGGCTCCAGCGCGATCAAATTGGTTCAGATCAAGGAGATGAAAGGGGCCTATGCCCTGCAGAAGTTTGGGTTCAAACCCCTGGAAGCAGAGGTGATCGTCGATGGAACCGTGATGAATCCAGGCCGGGTGATTGCGGCGATTAAGGAGCTCGTTCAGGAACACGGTGTGAAGCTGAAGAATGTGGCCATGTCGATCTCGGGGCATTCGGTGATCGTCAAAAAAATCCATTTACCGCCGATGCCTGAGTCTGAACTTGAGAGCCAAGTAAAGCTAGCGGCGGAGCAGTACATCCCCTTTGATATCAATGAGGTGAATCTTGATTTCTACCTGCTGAATCCAAACGAAATGACGGAAGAAGGCGAGACGCAGTCATCGGTGTTGCTCGTCGCCGCCAAAAAGGACAAGGTGAGTGAGTTCACGGAGCTTGTGATCGGTGCAGGGCTTACACCGGTCATCCTGGATGTGGACGCGTTCGCCATTGAAAATATGTACTGCGTCAACTATGACGTGAACCCAGAGCAGGTCACAACGCTGATCAATATCGGGGCGAGTGTCATGAACGTGAATATTTTAAAGGCGGGGACGTCTGTCTTCACCCGTGATATTTCTGTTGGTGGCAACCGCTACACCGAAGCCATCCAGCGTGAGATGGGGATGTCATTCGAAAAGGCTGAGACGTCCAAGCGCAGGGCTCAGGGCGACAGGTCTGAAGAAGAGGACGTGACCAGCGTCGTTGAAGGTGTCAACGCAGAATTGTCATCGGAAATTGCTCGCACGATCGACTACTTTAAGACCAGCGCGCTCGATGTGGAAGTGGACCGCATCATCATGTGTGGCGGGTGTGCGAAGGTGGAAGGCCTTGTGCAGCAGTTGAGCGACCGTATGGGCGTGACGGTCGAGATCGCCAATCCGTTCAGTCGAATTGATACCACCGGAGCGGATGTCGACCAGGAGATGCTGAGCGAGCTTGGTCCGCAGGCCTCGGTCGGGGTCGGTCTCGCGCTGAGATTTATAGGTGACCGATGATCCGCATCAATCTGCTCGCGGGTCCAGGGACGAAGGCGGTTGCCGGCCAGTGGGATTTGCGCGTCCAAGCCGGGGGGATGCTTGGCCTGGTCATGTTGGCGATTGGCACTTGCTTGGTGTGGAATGGAATGCTGAATAGTGAGATCGAGGCGAAGGAGCTCGACAAACAAACTAAGACCCAGGAAGTGGCGGCCCTGCAGCAACAAGTGAAGCAGGTCGGTGATTTTGAAAAGAAAAAGAAGCTGCTCGAAGACAAAACCCGAATTATCGCCCAGCTGGAAAAATCCCGAGGAGGGCCAGTTCGTGCGCTGGATTATGTGAGCCAGAGCCTTGAGCCGCTCAAGCTGTGGCTGGTAAAGCTCAATCTGGTCGGAACCCGCATCGAGGTGGACGGCCGTGCTCTCACGAACAACGACATCGTAGCATTTGTCAATAACTTGCGTGGGTCCGACTACTTTTCCGATATCCAATTGTTGGAATCTCGTTCGGGAACGCAGGGCCAGTTTACTGTCTATCACTTCCGAATGAATCTGACGTTGAAGGGATAACGTGGAACTTCCCAAGGTCGATCTTGAGTTTCTCCGAACAGTACCGACCACCCAGAAGGTGCTCTTCCTGGTGATCGTGGTCGGAGTCATCGTGGGAATGTTTTACAACTACGTCGCGGTGGACAAGCAGGGAGTGATCGAAAGACTCCAGAAGGAAATTGGAAAGCTCGACGCCGAGAAGCAGACCCTCCTGGTAAAGGTGAAACATCTGGATCAAGTCAAGGCGGCGGTTGAACAGCTTGAAATCGAGCTCGAGAAGAAAAAAGAATTGCTGCCTCCCGCGGAGGAAGCGGTGGCGTTGCTCAAGCAAATGTCGGATCTGGGCACGCGGCTCGGCCTGGACATCAGGCTCTGGAAGCCCAAAGGCCGAGTGATGGATGCCTCGCAGCTCTTTGTGAAGATGCCCGTCGATGTTGAAGTGTCGGGCGGATACCACACTGCGGCGTTATTTTTCGATCGAATCCAAAAACTGCCTCGAATCATGAATGTGACGAATTTGCGGATGGGTTCGGCGAAGCTCGGTGAGGATCGTGTCCAGATCAAGACGACCTTCGTGTTGACCGCCTATGTGGCGCCTCCGGAGCAGCCATAGCTATTCGGTGCAGCCATAGAGAGGACCTTGTGCCGCGGAGGGTTTTGTGATAGGTCGGGTGCGAAGGTGGTGGAGGTGGGGAGGGGTCACGTTCGTGGTCTTCCTTGCAGGGGCGTTGGGCTTCACGCCTGGGACGTCTGAGGGCATGACCGTTCAGCTTGGGCCGGTGGCTTCGGACACCTTGATGCAGAGTAGGACTCCGACATGGCCTGCCTCGGCTGCCTATATCCGGGTGGCCGCCGCGGAGCTCGCTCCGTCATCCGCGCAGACGGCAACGGAGAGATCGAGCGGTGGGCCAGCGCCATTGTCCTCGGTCGTACCCCAGCAAGGGGCAGGGACTGCAGGGTATTTCTACTTGCCTGGTGGGAGACGGGATCCTTTTGCGGCGATAGTTGAGACACCGAACTCGACAGGTCAAGCGAACCTCGACCTGCCGCCGCTCCAGCGGGTGAGTCTTCCGGACCTGAATTTGATCGGCATTATGTGGGGAGGGTTCGGGTACGTGGCGGTAGTTCAAACGCCAGATGGGAAAGGGTATACCATTCGTCGGGGGACCCGCGTCGGACCGAACAAAGGGGTGGTACGGGCGATCACAGAGAAGGCCGTCATCGTGGAAGAGCGGTTCACGGATGTCTATGGAACGACACAGGTGCGTGAGCATATCAAGGCCTTGCACGGAAAAGAGAGGCCAGAATGAGTTCTAGACGTGTTGCCGTCAAGATCATGCTCGTGCTCCTGCTCCTGTCCCTGCAAGGGCTCGGTTCCTGCGCGCATCTTCCTCCTGAGGAGCCTGAGGCTACACGTGAGTCCAGGCTGTTGACGGAGATCGGCGTCACTGATCTGGGTGACAAGCTTCGGATTGAACTGGACGGCGGGAGCCCCTTATCTTATACCGTGTCAACCAGCGTCGTTCCCCCCAGCGTGACCGTGGATCTGCCAGGGCTGTTCAAGGGAGCGGACTTAGAGCGGATGGAAGTCAACCAGCCCCCCCTGCTTCGGGTGATCCCTCGAGAGATTTCGTTCCCCAGCGCTGGGGTCCAACTGGCGTTTATGCTGAGCGTCCCCGTGGAGCCTGATGTGCGGATAGAAGGGACGCGGTTAATCATCGATTTCCCCAAAGGGCAGGGAGAGCAGACGGTTGGGGTCGGAGAAGATGGCTCGCCTCCTATCCAGGAGGACGCGATCGAGGTTTCTGCTGCTGATCAAGGTCAGTTGTCTGCCCAGGAACTCCTGGCTCAGTCGATGAAAGACCTCCCGGCTAGCACGATGAGCAAGGTGGAAGTTCAGCGAGGGGAGGGCGAAACGACCGTTGTGAGCAAGGGAGAGCGGACGGTTGGGGCCGGAGAAGATGGTTCGCCTCCTATCCAGGAGGACGCGATCGAGGCTTCTGCTGCTGATCAAGGTCAGTTGTCTGTCCAGGAACTCCTGGCTCAGTCGATGGAAGACCTCCCGGCTAGCACGATGAGCAAGGTGGAAGTTCAGCGAGGGGAGGGCGAGGCGACCGTCATGATCATCGGTGACGGCGAATTCAGCTATGACATCAGGCTGCTGAGTCGAGACCGCCTGATTGTAGACTTGCTCAACGTGGAGTCCCTGTTGCTCAGGCGAGTCTTGCCTATCGACCACCCACTCCTCAAGCGGATTCGGATCGGTCGTCATCCCCATATGACAAGGCTGGTGTTTGACTTGCCTCAACCGGCTGAGTATTTGGTGCAGCCGGGGAGCAATCAGCTTGCCGTTCGACTGACCCCCTCGGCTGCCCCTCCGGCCCGGGATAGATTGGTGACGCGAGCTGAACCACCGAATCTCCAACGGAGGGATGTTCGGAGGGATGTTCGTAGGCCAAGCCCGGATCGGCCTGTCCAGTACGTGCGGTCTCTTCCCTCGGAGGCCGTACCACTCTCCGAACGCCTGGCCCTTGCTGGCTCCGGCCCCGCATTGGCCCAAATGTCTCCTGAAGTCAAAGCAGGCGGGGAACCGGAGCCGATCGGGCAGCCGCGGTATTCGGGACGGCGGATTTCGCTCGACTTCCAGGGAGCGGACATCAGTAACGTGTTTCGATTGATTGCCGAAGTCAGCGGATTCAACATCGTGGTGGGAGAAACCGTCAAGAATAAGGTGACGGTGAAATTGGTGGATGTCCCCTGGGATCAGGCCTTAGACATGCTGCTCAAGATGAACCACCTGGGCATGATCCGCGAAGGCAATATCGTCTGGATCGACACGCTCACCAATATCGCGCGCCAGCAGGACGAAGAGGCCAAGGCCAAGGAATCCAAGATCAAAGCCGAGGATTTGGTCACGCGCGTGATCTACGTGCGCAATGTGTCGGCGAATGACCTGCAGGGCACGCTCAGGCAATACCTGAGTCCGCGGGGGCAGCTCACTGTTGATAAGGGCGGCAACGTGTTGATCATTCAAGACACACCCTCCCGCGTCGCTGCGTTTCAGGAGCTTGTGACCGTGCTGGATCTGGAGGTCCCTCAGGTTCAGATCGAAGCCCGGATCGTCCAGGCCGATACCTCCTATTCACGGTCCCTCGGAGTCCAGTGGGGCGCTCAGGCCGGTGCAACCCTGGAAGGGCAAAAAAAGGGCGTTGTCGTTGGAAACATTACGGGCGATCCTTTTCCGTTCCAGCCTACGGGCGCCGGCCTATCGGATGTTCCGGCGGGTTTTTTGGTCAACCTGCCTGCGGCCGTGTCGGGTCTGTCTGCAGTCCCCGGCCTTGGCTTTACGTTTGGCAGGCTTGGCAGCGCCAATGGGTTATCGCTGGATGTGCGGTTGTCCGCCGGAGAGCTGCTGGGCTTGATCAAGGTCATTGCTGCGCCAAGGATCACCACGCTCGACAAGCGAGAGGCGAAGATCGAACAGGGTGAATCCATTCCCTTCCAGACGACTTCACTGCAGGGGACTCAGACCACATTCGTGGACGCCAATCTCACCCTGGAGGTGACGCCGCAGATCACCTCCCGCGATCCCAACGAGGTGGGGAGGCTCATTCTGCTCAAGATCAAAACCACTCGAAACTCAGTGGGTGCCCGGAGTAACCCTGCCGGGCCGAGCATCGACAAAAAGGAGGCGACCACCCAGGTCCTAGTCCGCGATGGCGACACCATGGTGATCGGCGGCATTTTCGTGGATACGCAGATCAACACCGTGGCCGGTATGCCTTGGTTCTCTCGGATCCCTGTCCTCGGCTGGTTATTCAAGACCAAGACCGAAAGCGTTTCCAAGCAGGAGTTGCTCATCTTCCTGACCCCCACCATTGTGAAGACCTAACGCCTCCGAGTTCAGCCATGCTCCGGTACCTCAATGGGGGCGAATCCCACGGCAAGTGCCTCCTTGCCATCCTCGAAGGCGTCCCGGCCGGTCTTCCTCTGACACCGGACACGGTGAATCATGATCTCGCCCGCCGTCAAAAGGGGTATGGCCGGGGTGGTCGGATGCGTGTGGAGGAAGATCGGGTCGAGTTCAGTTGCGGCGTGCGGCATGGAAGGACCCTGGGGAACCCCATTGGGCTGATGATTCTCAACAAGGACTGGGAGAATTGGAAGGAAGTCATGGCTGTGGAGCCTAGTTCCGTCCCTCCCGCAAAAGTGGTGACACGCCCCCGCCCAGGGCACGCCGACTTGGTCGGGGCGATCAAGTACGGACATCGGGACATCAGAAATGTCATCGAGAAGGCCAGCGCTCGGGAGACAGCTATTCGAGTCGCCGTGGGCGGGGTCGCCAAGGCCGTGCTGGCCCAATTCGGCATGCGGGTTGTCAGCTACACGACGGAGATCGGCGGGATTGTGGCCAGGAAACCCGACGATCCTATGGAAGCCTACGACCGTGCCGAAACGTCAGAGGTCCGCTGTCCGGAGAAAGAAGCCGGGGCACGGATGGTCGAGCAGATCAGAACCGCCAAACACCGAGGCGATACGCTCGGCGGCGTGTTCGAGGTGGTGGTGACCAACCCTCCGATCGGGTTGGGAAGCTACGCGCAGTGGGACCGGCGGCTCGGCGCCAGATTAGCCATGGCAGCCATGAGTATTCAGGCTATGAAAGGGGTTGAGATCGGGATGGGATTCGAAGCGGCTCGCCGGTTCGGGTCCGAGGTGCACGATGATATCTACTACGAGCCAGGCGGCGCAGGTTTCTTCCGGAAAACCAACAACGCCGGAGGCTTGGAAGGCGGGATTACTAACGGTCAGCCGATCGTCCTACGCGTGGCCATGAAGCCCATTTCGACACTCTATAACCCTAAACAGAGCGTGGACATCGAGACCAAGGAAGCCTTTGACGCGACGGTCGAACGGTCGGATATCTGTACGGTTCCAGCAGCAGGCGTCGTGGGTGAGGCTGTCATCGCCTTTGAAATGGCCAACGCCATGATGGAGAAATTCGGCGGCGACAGCCTAGAGGAGATGAAGCGGAATTACGATGCCTACCAGGCATCGGTCAGAGCCTTTTAGTTTCACCCCCCCCTGTGATACCATCCCTTCTGTTTTGACCCCAGTTCCTGCCGATTTTGGACCATGTCTTATCTGCTCATTCTGAACCGAGTGAGAGGTCCCTGCCTTGCTGTGGGCAGAACGGAGTCGCAATGAGTCCTGTTGTTCCGCATTCGGGGGAGACTTGCGTAAAAGTCTCCTTGGCCGATCGCAGTTACGATATCCGGATCAAAGCGGGGCTGCTCCGAGACATCGGTCGCTCTCTTCGTGACCTGGGCTTCTCCGGCAAAGTGGCGGTCGTCACAAACGCCACCATCGGCCGTTTGTACACGCAGACGGTGCAGAGCTCACTCAAGGCAGCCGGATATCACGTCACCCAGGTGGTCCTACCGGAGGGGGAACGGTCTAAGACGCTTCGTACCGTGTCCCTCATTCTCGACAAACTAGCGCAGTGTCAATTCGAGCGTGGGTCGGTGCTCGTCGCCTTAGGCGGCGGCGTCATTGGTGATCTCGCTGGATTTGCGGCCGCGATTTACGTTCGCGGAATCCCGTTCATCCAAGTCCCGACCACGCTGGTTGCCCAAGTGGACTCGAGCGTGGGAGGTAAGACCGGCGTGAACCATGCAGTGGGGAAAAATTTGATTGGTTCATTCCATCAGCCGCGTCTTGTGCTCATCGACCCGGACATGCTCAAAACTCTACCGACTCGTGAATGGATTGCCGGCTTAGCCGAAGTGATTAAATACGGCGTGATTGCGGATGAGGCGTTCTTTTCATATCTGGAAGGGCATATCGACGCCATCAGGAAAATGGAAGAAGGCCCAGTCATCCATGTTATTGCCCGGTCCTGCGAGATTAAAGCCTCGGTCGTGGCTCAGGATGAGCGGGAGTCGAATCTGCGGAGAATCCTGAATTTCGGCCACACGGTGGGCCATGCGTTGGAGTCCCTGGGCGGGTACCGGAAGCTCATTCACGGGGAAGCTGTGGCCATTGGCATGGTACTGGAGGCGGAATTAGCTCGGGAATTGGGTCATTGTTCCAACGAGGTCGTGAGTCGCCTTCGCGCGTTGGTCAAGAGGGCTGGCTTGCCCGACGCCCTTCCGCCGACCACTTTTCCCAAACTCTGGGGAGCCATGCAGCATGACAAGAAGGTCGCCCAGGGGCGCGTCTACTGCGTGTTGCCGGAGCAGGTTGGGCGCGTGGTAGTCGTGCCTCTGGACCAGGCGCAGTTCAAACGCTGGTTCTCGGAGCGCCGGCGAAAACCCAGTCAGGCCCGTGCTCCGCGTTCATCCAGCTGGTCAGCGACGGCTCACCGGACCTAAGATCGTTCAATTCCTGATCGCATACGGAGCCCGCGTGTGAACCGGGAGCACTGAGTCCGATGCCTCGACGCCGCCCCTCCCCACAGCAATTGGAACAGGCCTACCGGGAAAAAACCCGCGAGGTCAATGTTCTGCACCGGATCACCGAGTCGATCAGCAGCACGCTTGAGCTGGAAGCGGTGCTCAAGCACATCGTCGAAGTAGTGGTTGAGGTCACCAAGGCGGACGCCTGCTTGCTGTATCTGCTTTCTGACGGTCGAGGAGAACTCATCCTGCAGGCTTCGAAGAATCCCCACCCGAGATTGATCGGCCGGGTCACGATCGGCATTGGGGAGGGAATTACCGGATGGGTAGCACGGGAACGCACGCGCGTGGTCATTCCCAGCAATGCCAGCGACGATCCCCGGTTCAAGTTCTTTCATAATCTCCCTGAAGATCGCTATCAGGCCTTCGTCTCAGTGCCGATCATGGCCAAGCAAGAGGCCATCGGAGTCATTAATGTCCAGCATAAGCGGCCTCGGCGGTACCGCCTGGAAGAGCTAACCTTGCTATCGACGATTGCCAACCAGGTCGGCGGGGCCATCGAGAATGCCCGCTTGTACGCTGAGACCATGCGCAAGGCGATGCAGCTCGAGACGCTCTCTCAAGTCTCGGAAACCGTCGTCTCCAATCGCCTGATCCAGGATATCCTGCAACTGATCGTGACGATGACCGCCCAGATGATGGATTCCAAGATCTGTTCCATCATGCTGCTTGATCAGAAGGCCGGTGAGCTTCGGATCGTCGCGACCCAAAGCCTGAGCGAACTCTACCGCCTGAAACCCGACCTGAAAGTCGGACAAAGCGTCAGCGGGCGAGCCGTGCAGGGACGGCGACCGATCATCGTGCCGGACGTCACGCGTGATGGGCACTATATGTACCCCGAGATCGCTCGGAAAGAAGGGCTGTGTTCACTGCTGTCGATCCCGATGATGATCAGGGACAAGGCGGTGGGGGTGATTAACAGTTACACGTCGATGCCGCATGCGTTCACGGGCGAAGAGGTCAAACTCATGCAGACGGTGGCCAACCAAGCGGCCATTGCCATCGAGCACACAACGCTTTTGGAAAAATCCTTTGAGATGCAAGAAGCCCTCGCGGTTCGCAAGCTCGTTGAGCAGGCAAAGGGCTATCTGATGCGGTCCAAGAAGCTCTCGGAGCAGGAAGCCTTCCGGCTGATTCAGCGGCAAAGTATGGATCTGAGAAGATCCATGCGGGAGATTGCTGAGGCTATCCTCTTGGCCGGACAGATCCAAGAGCGAGCTGATGAGAAGCGGGTGTAACGCCGTTCCCACCCTTCGCGCCGTCAATCAACGCTCTTCTCGGCCGGTCGACGCTGCAGTAAGCGGAGTTGTTTCGTCAACGCCTCGAGCTCCAGATCTTTCTTGATCATGAGCTCCTTCATGGACTGGAGTTCAGTGGCGCTCCGAGACTTCTGATCACGGGTCTCTGCTGACCGGCTGGTAGTGGAAGCCGCGTTGATGCTCCGGTCAGTGATTGCGGCCTTCTCGAGGTCAGGAGTCGGATGGGAAGTTGAGCTCAGCCACGCTTCGGGGAGTTTATCCAGAAGCGTGTAGTCGATCACAAGGGTTCTTAGATGAGGTGGTCCGATCGGCCCGGACTCTGGATCCCTGTCGAGCCGCTCAACGCCCTCAGGCACGAACCGGACCTTGCGGTGCCGCAATCCTGTGGAGTCAGGAAACTGCCGATGAAACGTATAGGAGGTACGCTGCCCGCCTCCCTCCACCCGAAACTGGGTCAGGGTGAAGTAAAGAGACAGGTCCCTCGCAAAGAGGGTGCCGCCCGTCGCCTCTGTGCCTAGGCTAGTGGGATGAGTCACCCGGAACCTGACTAACTGATCGGGGCTGGCCTGTGACAGGGTAGTGACCAAGAGAGGAGTGAGAAACTCCACGTCTTGCTCGGAGAAAGCCACGACCTGTGTCGGCTTTCCGGTCAGCAGAGATTGGAGGAGGCCCTCTTCTCTCTGCACTCGCACCCCACTCAGCACACGAGTCACAGTGGAGGTCCTCAGCGCGATGGGGTGGGAGGTTAGAGCGGCCCCACGTGGGAGTTGTTCGAGATACACAGAGCCCTGCGCACTTTCGTGGATGAGCACAGAGGGGACCGGGGCGGACGCGCATCCTCCCATGAGCGCGGAGGCGCACATGAGCGGCAATACAAGCCGAACCGAGATTGGTTGCGTGCCAATCACCCGTCGCAGTCCCACGGCGAGTTCCGGAAGTGAGCGTGAAGTGCCTGCCAGTAGAAACAAGGCAATAGTCTAACACAGGCGTGGCTACGGGTTACAAGAGGCCGGCGGAGAAAACCTAGGGGTAGCTGCATCCCAGGTCACATGGAGCCTATGAAGGGCTAAAAAGGAGGAAAAACCCACTTGACAGGGGGACCGGGCCGGTGTTAAAAGCCAGCAAGTAAATTCCGTAGGTGGGAAACAAGGGCGTTTCCTGCCAGTAGAACAGCGCGCGCTGTTGCGCAAGGGACAAAGGCGTCCTCACTCCGCGGAAGGAGCGAGGACGTTTTTTTTTAACCGAGCCAGGTAGAGACCCAATGCGTGTGTTTCGCATTGCCATGGTGCAGATGAATCCCACAGTGGGGGATCTGGAGGGAAACGTCCGACGGATCACCGCCTGGCTGGGGGAAGTTCGGAAAGCTCAGGCGGATCTGGTTGTATTCCCCGAGTTGGCGATTACTGGCTACCCGCCTGAGGATCTCCTCCTGAAGCCGAGGTTCTTGGACGACAACCGGCGTGCTCTGCAAGAGGTGATTAGCAAATGCCGGGGAATCGTCGCTGTCGTGGGCTATGTCGCGCAGGGTGGGGTATCTGATCCCCATGGGGCCCACCCAATGGTGGTCCCGGCGGGCCGGCACGAGCTCTACAACGCGGCGGCGATCATTGCGGACCGGCGGCTCGGGCTTGGGCCGTTAATCAACCACCCCTCCGCCGGCACAGCTGAACTTTCCGAGAACCCGGACTCCCCATT
>JACZQN010000128.1 GCA_022545705.1 Nitrospirota bacterium
ATACGAACTACCAGTTCTTCCCCCCCGAACTTAAAACAGTGGTGTATAGCAACCCTTATCGTTTCTATGACAGGCAGATCAAAGCGTTGGCGAGGGCTTTCCTGAGGAACGACTGCAACTACTTTTTTAATTCGGAAACAGGAGAATGGTTCGAGGCATCATGGGAAGATTACCAGCAGCTTTGTGAACTGGTCTTCATCACGTGCACCATTGACAGACTAATTTTATCCAGGGGGAGAGACTTTTTTGACCGTGGGAAGGAGAGGGCCACTGCATTGGCCTGGTAATTCGGCAAAGGAGGATGGGGATAGCTATTCCTCAGTTGGTAGCACTTGTGGACTGAAGAATGAGTGTTTCGGCAGATCGAGGCAGGAATGAACTGTGATCTCTGTAGCTCCAGAACGACGGAGCAGACGGTTACGTATACGATTCAGCTCGACGAGAAAGTGATTGTCGTAGAGCATGTGCCTGCACGCGTCTGTATTTCATGCGGTGAACGGCTCTACAGTCCGGGCACGGGTGAGCGCCTTTAGAAGACGGTATGGGAGGAACGTTCCCCTTCACGAATGATCCAAACAGCCGTCTACAACTTTGCTGAAAAATAGGCGATCAACGACTTGGACTTGTGATGTTCTAACCTTGAATTATTTTGAGCCGACAGGCGAGCAAGCTGACAGGTCGTTCTGGCCTGATACTTGCCAGCTTAATACCTGTCAGCTTGTGCACCCTGGAGCAAAGCGACGATGAGCGTGATTCGAGAGATCAAGGCCCGGCAGATTTTGGACTCGCGGGGAAACCCGACGGTCGAGGTTGATGTCACGCTGGAAAGCGGCGCGCTGGGACGTGCAGCCGTTCCCTCCGGAGCATCCACCGGCAAGAAGGAAGCCATCGAGTTACGGGATGGTGACAAGAAGCGGTGGATGGGAAAAGGTGTGACCAAGGCGGTAACCAATATCAGCAAGGTCATCGCTCCGCGACTCCTGGGCATGGATGCGTTCGCACAGTCCAGTGTGGACGAGGCGATGATCGCGCTGGACGGAACGAAAATGAAGGGGCGCCTCGGCGCGAACGCGATCTTGGGCGTCTCCCTCGCCGTGGCTCGCGCGGCGGCCGTGGACTCCGGTCAACCGCTGTATCGCTACCTCGGCGGCGCGAACGCACGGGAATTGCCGGTCCCGATGATGAATATCATTAACGGGGGCGCGCATGCCGACAATCGGCTTGATCTGCAAGAGTTCATGATCATGCCGGTCGGCGCCAAGCGGTTCAGTGAAGCCCTACGAATGGCCACCGAGGTGTTTCACACTCTGAAGGCGATATTGAAGCAGCGAGGCCTGAGCACGGCGGTGGGTGACGAAGGCGGGTTTGCGCCGGACTTGGAGTCGAACGAGCAGGCGCTGAGCCTGATCGTCCAAGCGATTGAAAAGGCCGGCTATCGGCCGGGCCGGGATATCGCGCTCGCCCTCGACGCGGCAGCCAGCGAGTTTTACGACAAGGGCCGGTATCGCCTCGAAGCTGAAAGGCAGCCTGAGCGGTCTTCCGAGGAGATGATCCGGTACTACGCGGGCCTCGTGGACCGCTTTGCGATTCTGTCTATCGAGGATGGTCTGAGTGAGCTTGACTGGAAGGGCTGGCGCATGCTGACCGAGCGTCTTGGGAAACGTGTGCAACTGGTCGGGGACGATATCTTTGTGACCAACGTGGAGATCTTCACGCAGGGCATCCGCGATGGGATCGGCAATTCGATCCTGATCAAGCTGAACCAGATTGGAACGTTGACCGAGACGCTGCAGGCAGTTGAGTTGGCGAAGCGCTCGGGCTACACCGCTGTCGTGTCGCACCGGTCGGGGGAGACTGAGGACACGACCATTGCGGACCTTGCGGTCGCCCTGAATACGGGGCTGATCAAGACGGGCTCGCTCTCCAGGACGGACCGCGTCGCCAAATACAACCAACTTCTACGCATCGAAGAAGAGTTAGGCGACGGGGCGATCTATCGGGGGCGAGACGCGGTCCGGGCGGAAAGTTAAAAGGCAAAGGGTAAAAGGCAAAAGGTCAGAGCTGAAAGCTGTTCGCTGAAGGCTTACCTGTTGTGACAAGACACAACCGAAGCCGTAAGACCTTACAAGGCCGCCACCGAGTTTCCCGGAGGGTGGCTCTGGTGGTGGGAGGGATTGTTGCCGCATTTTTCGTGGTGTCCTTCTTTTTTGGAGAGATGGGGCTCCCGAAGTATCTCAATATGGTCAAGTACGCTAGGCAACTCGAATCTGACATTCAGGAGATCCAGCGGACGAGCGTGGAGTTGCGGACTGAAATTGACCGCCTCGAGCATGATCCGCGGCGGATCGAAGAGTTGGCGCGCGAGCGGTTAGGTCTTGTCAGAAAAGGTGAAACAGTCTATCACTTCCTGGAGGGGCCGGACGCGGCAAGCGCCGACGAGTGAATCGTGATGAAATCAGGATCAGTTGCCATCATCGGGCGGCCGAACGTCGGGAAGTCTACGCTATTAAACACGTTACTTCAGGAGAAAATTGCCATTGTCTCGGATAAGCCCCAAACGACGCGGACGAGAATCTTGGGGGTCATGCACCGCCCGGACGCGCAGATTGCCCTTTTGGACACACCGGGTCTCCACGAACCGCGGTACCGGCTCAACAGGCGCATGGTGAAGACTGCCTTGGACACGATGAAGGACGCTGACCTCCTGTATGTGATGGTCGAAGCGACCTCTCAACCAGGTCCTGGGGATCGTCTGGTCGTCGAGCACGTGCGGAAAGCCATCGAGCTCGGGGGAGGGCCGGCATTCCTCCTGATCAACAAGGTCGACCTGGTGAAGAAATCCCGCGTGCTGCCGTTGATTGAGTCGTATTGCACGATGCTGGATTGGACGGAAGTCGTGCCGATCTCGGCCAAAACAGGCCTTAACCTCGACCGTCTTCTAGAGTTGACCGTCAAACTGCTGCACGAGGGCGAAGCTCTCTTCGGAGAGGACGTGGTGACCGATCAGTCCATGCGCACGTTGGCGGCCGAAATCATTCGGGAACAAATTCTCCACAGGACTCGCGAGGAGCTACCCTATTCTGTGGCCGTGGAGATTGACCAGTTTATCGAGGAGGGCAAGTTGGCTCGTATTGCCGCCTCAGTTCTGGTGGAAAGAGAGTCCCAAAAAGGGATCATCGTGGGCAAACATGGTGCTCGACTCAAGGAAGTCGCCACCTGCGCGCGACTCGGGATGGAGAAGCTCTTTGGCATGAAAGTGTTTTTAGAGGTCTGGGTCAGGGTGCGGGTGGCCTGGCGACAGAACGAGCAGATACTCACCAAACTAGGCTATTGAGCGCGATGCGCGAGGTGGCCGGCGGCAATCTCGGCATGACGTGATGAAGGATCTGGGGAAAGAGCTGACACGGGAGCCGGTCGAGATGGGACAGGGCAAATTCGACCTCGTCCTGCAATCCTTCCGGCGCCTACTCCGGCGGGGCGCGATCACCAATGTCGGCAAAATGTTAGCCCGCATGCACCCGGCTGACATTGCTCAGGTCATCGTGCACCTCTCGTCGCCCAATGAGAAGCGGACGGTGTTCGAACTGGTCCGCGGGGAGGCGCAGCGTGGCCAAGTCCTGAGCGAGCTCGATCCCGGCACCATCCAGCACACACTCGCCGACCTAGCGCCTGCCGATGTGGCGTGGATGCTGAAAGATCTCGGGGCGGACGATGTCACCTACATTCTGGGCGTCCTACCGGAAGAACAGGCCAAAGAAATCCTCACGCTCATGCGCACCGAGGACTCCACGCAGATCGCAGACCTCCTGAAGTATCCGAAGGACACGTCGGGCGGCATCATGACCACGGAGTTCTTCTCCCTCTCGGAGGATACCACCGCCCAGGAGGCGATCCGACGGTTACAGCGGGCGACCGACGCGGAGATGGTCTTCTACATCTACGTCACGGATAAGGAGGAGCATTTAGTCGGTGTGCTGTCGCTCCGCCAACTGTTGACGGTGCCGCCCGAGACGCCGCTCAAGAACATTATGACGCGAGAGGTGATCAGCGTCGCGGTGGACATGGATCAGGAAGAAGTAGCCCGCCAGGTCGCGCGGTATAACCTCCTCGCCATACCCGTGGTCGAGAAGGACCATACGCTGGTGGGCATCATCACCGTTGATGACGTCGTGGACGTGATCCGCGAAGAAGCGACTGAGGACATGCTGATGATGGCCGGTGCCTCAGAGGGGGATGTACTGCTCGAATCCTCGAGCATGAAGGCGGCCGGGCGGCGGTTGCCGTGGCTCTTGACGAATCTGGTCGGGAGCCTCATATCCGGGCCATCCTGTGGTCTTTCCGCCTCACCATTCAGGAGTCGTGGTGATCGTGAGCTTCGTGCCGGTCATTGCCGCCATGGGTGGGAACGGGGGCTTCAGTCTGCGATCCTCATTATCCGAGGTCTGGCCACCGGCCGAATCGAAGTGACGGATGTGCGAAAGCTTTTCTTCCGTGAAGCCTGGATCGGCCTCTTGCTGGGGCTCGCCTGTGGCCTCCTGATGATTCTGGTGAGTTGGCTTTGGCACGGCCATGAATTCCTGGTCATGGTGGTCGGAGCCTCACTTATTATCACTTTCGTAGTTTCGACCAGCGTGGCTACGATCACGCCGTTACTGCTCAAGCGAGTCGGGGTAGACCCGGCAGTGGCGTCCGGCCCGCTCGTCACGACAGTGAATGACATCACGGGGATCACCATTTACCTG
>JACZQN010000047.1 GCA_022545705.1 Nitrospirota bacterium
AGTCCATCGATTCATAAGTTCGATGACGACCCTTCGACAGGCTCAGGGTCATCCCGAGGGAAATCGAGGGACGAACTTATTCCCTCAGGACTTAGTGCTGAGGGAGCATCCGGCGTTGAATTTACGGATTTAAATACGTTACCGTAATTGCGAATCGAAGCACTAAGGGAATCTCGCGATGGATGATGATCGACGTGACCGCCCGTTTCTTGATCGATTAACCGAGGCAAGCCAACCGCGGTACTCGGAGGAACAGCTACGATTCCTCTCTGAGGAGAAGCCAGATGAGTTGAGTGCGTCGGATTGTGTCTTGCCCATCGCCTTGTTTCTCGTCACCCTCTTCACGACGCTCTGGGCTGGCGCGTACGCGGCGAGAAGCAGACCGATGCAGGGTGCATGGGACTTTTTGATAAGTGATCCGACCGTGCTAGCCGAGGGTATTCCGTTCGCGGGAACGCTCTTGCTGATCCTGGTTACGCACGAGTTCGGGCATTACCTGTTCTCGCGGATTCATCGAGTGCCCGCCTCCTTGCCTCTCTTCATTCCCGGTCCACCGCATTTCATCGGGACGTTCGGTGCCGTCATCCGGATGCGGAGCCCGATTATGAGCCGGAAAGCGCTATTCGATATCGGCGTGTCCGGGCCCATTGCCGGGTTTCTTGTGGCGGTGGTCGCGCTGGTCATCGGCCTGGAGCGGTCCGAGGTCGTGCCGACCGAAGGACTGTACGGGCTACACCTCGGCGAACCACTCTTGCTGCAGTTTGTCTCGTGGACAGTCATCGGACCGCTTCCTGACGGCTACGACGTGGTGCTCCATCCTGTTGCGTTTGCGGCCTGGTTCGGGCTGTTTGTGACGGCGCTGAACCTCATTCCACTCGGCCAACTCGATGGTGGGCACGTCGCGTACGCGCTCTGGGGCGAGCGGCAACGATCCGTGGCTCTCGCGATCGTACCAGTCCTGCTTGTGCTGGGGTTCGTAGGCTGGCCGGGATGGATTCTCTGGGCGGGGATGGCGACCCTCGTTGGACTGGGCCACCCGCCGGTGCAGGACCCGAGGACGGTTCTCGGACGGACTCGGGTCTGGGTCGCCTGGTTTGCGCTGGCGATGTTTGTGCTCACCTTTGCCCCGATTCCATTCTCAGTGGGCTAGGACCAAGCGATAGAAAGATTGCTAGTGGAACGGCCGCTACTGGTCTAAGTGGGTGACGGCGTTCGCCACCGCCCGGACCGTGTTTGGGTCCGTTGCGGGGAGATTCGGCGTGACAGGTTTTCCCGGCGAGCCGAATTGATCCGAGGCGTGGATTTGTGCTCGTAAGATGATCCGGTCGCCCTCGGCTACTGCCGGCTCTCTGAAGATTGGGGTCCCACAGAATCCCAACACGGAAACGGCGAGCGATCCGGTTTCATCTCTCAGGGTAAAGGTGTACGCACCGTAACAAGTGCTTCCTGACGGCAAATGATAGGGAACCAGGCGCTCGACATGACGGACGGTTCCTTGGACCGTCACGAGATCAAGATGGTATGATTCTGGACTAGCCAGGATCTCGGCGATCGGAATGGGCTCATCGCCGACGGCAGGGCCGCTGAAGAGGTACGAAATCAGGCAGCAGAAGAACAGACGTTGGATTCCCACGGCGAGGCGTGGACAACTTGAGCGTCGGCTCATTCGCTGGCGCACGTTGCTCTGGTGGTATGCGCGTGAGTCGTGACAGAGTCGCTCATAGACAGACTCTTCGTCTACCGCCAGAGCATTTTTTCGTGATCACTCAGTACCTAAAACACCGGCGATGCACTCCATGATTCGACGTGATAGCAGACTGGAAACCTATATTCAAGAATCGCGGGGCCGCTACGAAGACATGCTGGCTGAGATGGTCGAAATCCCCTCCGTCAGCATGGATCCGACCCACGCTCAGGATATTCGACGCATGGCGGTGCTGGCCGTCCAGTATCTGAAGGCGCTGGGGGCCGAGGCGCGCGTGGTAGAAACCCGAGGGTACCCGGTAGTGTCGGGCGGATGGCCCCGGAGGAAGCAGTACCCAACTGTCACCATTTACAATCACCTCGACGTCCAGCCGGCCCAGGAGCCCGAGTGGCGCCAGCCGCCGTTCACTTTTCGGAAGAAGGATGGCGTCTATCATGGCCGTGGGACGACTGACGATAAGGGACCTGCGCTCACGGCGCTGTTGGCGGGACGGTATGCAGTGGAGCAGGGGATGCCGATCAATGTCCGCTTCCTGTGGGAGCTTGAAGAAGAAATCGGCAGCCCGAACTTCGCAGACGCGTTGGCGCAGGACGCTGCTGTGCCTCGACCTGACTCCGTGCTGGTCTCGGACACGATCTGGATCGACAAAACCCGCCCCGCGGTGCCGACTGGCCTGCGCGGCTTGCTGGGAGCCACACTCTCGCTCCGGACGGGTGACACCGACGCGCACTCCGGGCTCACAGGCGGCGCAGCGAGGAACCCACTGCTTGAGCTCTGTCAGTTGGCGAATGCCTGCGTGAATCCGCGTACCGGCCGCGTGGCCATTCCGGGCTTCTATGAAGATGTTATCCCGCCCACTCGAGCCGAGATCCGGAGTTTCCTGGCCTCGGGCTTTCAGGTAAAACGATTTATGCGGTCATACGGCCTCCGGGTGCTCAGGTCAACCGATCCCGCCGATGTGCTGCGCAGGATTTGGGCGTCCCCCACGTTTGAGGTCCACGGGTTGGTCGGGGGCTACACAGGCCCGGGCGTGAAGACCGTGGTGCCTGGGTACGCCGAGCTGAAGGTGAGCATGCGTCTGGTACCGAATCAGCGGCCAGAAAAGATCCTCGGTCTGTTGCGGCGGTTTGTCAGGAGTCGAAATCCGCTGGTGAAGGTTGAGCCGGCGGGCATGCTCCAACCGTACCGCGGTGTCTGCAGCGGGCCGTACGCAGAGGCTGTGCGGCGGGCGGTGCGCGCTGCTTTCGGGAAGGAGCCAGTGTTCATTCGCGAAGGGGGATCCATCGGCGCGGTGACAGTCATGCAACGAGTCTGGCGAGTCCCCATTCTCTTTCTCGGCCTCAGCCTGCCGGACCATGGCTACCACGCCCCCAACGAGCATTTTGACTGGAGGCAGGCGTCCGGCGGACTGCGAGCGTTCGTGGCCTATTTTGGCGAGCTGGCGGCGCTTCGCAACTCAAGGCAAAAGTAAAAAGGCAAAAGTCAAAAGGAGCGAGGTTAGGACTCTTCGAGCAATGACTGGAACTCCGGGTTGGCGTCGATGACGGCCTTGACCGTCTCGTTCCCGAGCAGATAGCGCCACGACTCAGGTGAGGCGCCGGCCACTTGTTTGAACCAATGGCGGGCCTCGGCGAACCGCTTCAGCATCGTTCGGTTGTCGCGGTTGGGCGTGAAGATTAAGCTGTAGCCCATCGTATAGGCGGCGGTGAATTTGTCGAGCGGGCGATCCGCCAGCTTGAACGCTTCTTCCGCTTCCTTGTAGGCGACAAGGATGCCTGGGTCCTCGAGCCTGCGGTTCCAGGCGACCTTCGCGATCCTGGACCAGGCCAGCTCGATCAAGGCCCGAGACCGAAGCTCCCCATGTTCAGCCGGGATTTCTTTCACCAGGGCCTCATTGGCTGCGATCGCCGTGAGCTGGTCATTGGCCCAACGGTAGGCGGTCCCTAAGCGGAATCGGTTCTCTAAGTCCTCAGGACGGATCTGTGCAAGCTTTTCCATTGCCGGGATCATCCGATATATATAGTCGGCCGGCGTCGGTTTGGAGAATCCACCCATCTCCATGCCGAGCGCAAGGTCCACGCGCTCGGTCTGTGCGTAGGTGTTCCAGAGCAGTGCGTGCAAGCGATCAGCGAGCACTGAGTCACGGACAACCGCATGGTTCTCGTTGCCACGGGCGCTCAGGAGCGTTTGATATAGGTTGCGGGAAAGCGCGGTGAGGGCTTCGGGATGGGACGGATTGATGATCAGCAGCCGATTCAGCAACGCGATCCGATCTTGGAACTCCGGAAGCTGGCGGGCGCGCTTCACCGCGGCGCGTAATGCCTCCGGCGCATCGTTGGGCTTCCACCACACACCGGATTTGGCCTCATAACCACCGTTTTCGATGACCGAGGGGACCTGTACGGTCCTCACTCCATCGCCTTCCGAAACCGGCAAATTCAGCACGGCGATGTCGCCGGGGAACCCCAATTTCTTCAGGTCGGACAGCACGACCCACCTGAGCGTGACGGCCTTCAGAGCTCCCCGCGGCCGCTTGACCGTGTTGGACCATTTGTACGCGCCCGGGGCATAGGACACGGGGGAGGTCAATGGATCATTGTAGGTCACCCGCAGGCGAACCAACGTGGCCTTTGCTGTCACCACAGGATCGCCGTCACGAAGCCGAAATGACGCCAGTGGCTGTGGCGTACTGTCCAGAGCCTCCACGGCAAAACCGCGGGCCGGGGGCGAACCCAGCAGATCCGTCACAAAGAAGGATGGAGCGTACCGGTGGAGTTCCAGGCGGTAGAACACGAGCGAGCCTTTTCCGGGCCACATCGCGCCCATTCCCTCGTCGCCTTGCTGGATAGCCATGGCGTGGGCACCATCGAGCACGTCCCAACACGCCGCATAGACCGGATCGGAATCGGATGGGAACGCGTCGAGGCGAGAGGATCGCGCGGTGACCATCCGGTACTGGCAGGCGAAGTCCAGCCGACCAGCCGCGACGGGGTTTCCGGAAGCCAGTGCCTGGACGTAGTTCTTTACCGCAATGACTTCAGCTGACCCGTGGCCGCCACTCCGTTCTCTCTCAGTACCGAGTTCGGCGGCAGGTGCCGTACTTGCTATGCCAACGACAGTCAGGATGACCGTCAGGCTCAGGGGGACCATGAGCAGGCGAAGCCGAGCGATAAGACCACGAAGAAGAGAGCTTGCCATTCTTTGGGATCGAACGGGTACGGAATGCATTCCGGGTTTCCTCCGTCTTCAGAAGATGACAAAGGAGCTTACTGTATCATGCGAGAAGGGAGTCGGGAAAGAGCAGAAAAGGCACTGCGACTCCGGCTTCATTGCCGGTGGGGGGGCGTTTGCGGCGTGACCGGGTTATAGAAGCGGACCAGAGATCGAATATAGGCGAGGACGTCCCGGCGTTGCTCTTCCGTCAGCTCGTTTTTCCACCCCCGCATCGCCGTGCGCGGCATCCCATTCTCAATCATTGCCGATAATTCCTCGTCAGTCTTGACCGAGGTCGCCGCCGAGATCAGGCTGGGAGGACGCGGCGAAAGAAATGGGGCCTCAGGCCCGTCACCTCGCCCTTGGGGGCCATGGCACGAAGCGCACCGTTTCTCAAAAATGACTTTCCCCCGCTCCTCCGTACCGTTCGAGGCGGTGGCCGTACTGCCGGTTGAGCCCATGGCGAGGCAGACGACTACAAGGGAAAAGGTAAAAGGGAAAAGGTAAACCAAAGTCCTGAGCGGCGCCGGGCGCATGCCTACTTAATGACGATGGTAGCACGCATCTCGTGACCTGGCATGTCGCAGTAGAACGGGTACACGCCTGGGCGAGTGGGGACAAAACGAAACTCCGCTTTGCCTTGGGAAGGAATGATTATACGCTTGAACCCTTTCTTCCCAAACTCGGGTGCGCCGTTGCCGGAAATGTTCAAGTTTACACCGACGAACAGGCCGACTGGTACGAAGGTATGCAGCTCCGCGTCCAGATTGTGGAACACCAGTTTGGTCTTCCGGTTCAAGGTGAGCACCACCATCGTGGGCTCGAACTGCCGGGCGCGAATCTTTACATAGACCTCTTCTTCCGGCCCCGTGTCGGACGGAGCAAGGCTCGGGACCGGTGGGCTGGCGGACGCGACCCCCACAAGCCAGAGCGTCGCGATTCCGAGAAGGAGGCTGATTTGCAACCAGGAGGACGAGCGCAAAGTTCGCATACACCCCTGTTCAATAGTGTACTTCACGGGTGGCAGCCTGTGCCACTCCACCCGTGTACCATTTCACCTTAGAGTTAGAGCCTGTTTCAGGGAAAAGGATTCAACCTGGGAAGCTAGAGAAGCCCAGCAGCCTTGTGAATCTCCCGGCGAATCCGGGCCTTAGCCGTCGCAGACATGGGGGGGATTTTCGCATGCCGGCAGAGTCTGACCGTCTGTCGCAAAGAGGTGACAAAATCCTCGCAGTTCGGACAGGCGCCCATGTGCTTGCGGATCTCCCTGCAGACGGAGATTGGCAGCTCATGATCCAAATACGCCGAGAGGCGCCGCAGCACCTTCAGGCACTGGGCTTTGGAATGTCCAGGATGAGGATGCGCTCCCCTACGACGTGGGGGCATCGAGTGCTGTGATCGATTCATGTCATGACCATCGACTGAGCCATTCGTCAGGCTGCCCCGGCGCGGCCTCTTGAGGCGCCCCCGTCCATCCCCCGCGCGCTAAGTTCTCGACGCACGAAGAGTCGAGCTCGGTGGAGTCGGGATTTGACGGCGCGTTCGTTGAGCCTCATGACGGAGCTCACCTGTTTTGCTGTCAGCCCTTCCATGTCGCGCAGGACCAACACCAGGCGATACTTCTTCGGCAACTTCTGGATAGCCTGCTGGAGCATGCGACGGAGTTCCTTATGCTCCAGGGCTTCCTCCGGCGTCAACCCTTCAATCGGGATCTGAAGGTGGAACTCCCCCTGCGAGGTCGGAATGAACTCGTCCAGCGAGAGCTCCCGTACGGGTTCGCCACGGCGCCTGCGCCGCATGCGGATGCAGGCCCTTGTGGCAATGGTGTACAGCCACGTCGAGATCTGTGCTTCTCCCCTGAACCTCTTGATGCCTCGATAGGCATTCAGAAAGGTGTCCTGGACCAGATCCTTCGCATCGTCATTATGACCGCAGAGCCGCTGGGCGAACCGGTAAATCCGGTCCACGTGATCTCGGTACAGCCGATCGAACGTCGCGGCGCTCGACCCGTCCTTTCCCGTGCCGGCACTCCCATCGCGGCCCTGTGTGCGAGTCTTCATGAAGAGGGCCGGAGTCTACGGTGGGTCGCCGGGCCTGTCAAGGTGAACGGGCTGGAAGAAGCCCTCTTTCGGATCAACGTTATTTCTTTCTAACCAATATGCGGATGGGGCAGCCGGGAAAGTCGTATTGCTCACGAAGGCGGTTTTCAAGATACCGCACATAGGGTTTGAGCACGTCTTCGGGGTGGCCGACAAAGAAAGCGAAGGCGGGCGGTTTCGCAGCCACCTGGGTCAAATACGCCGCCCTCACGGCTTTCCCGGGTTTGCCCCTGCGGACCGGCAGCGGATTGTCCACTAGGAGCTGCTGGAGGAACTTGTTGAGACGACCCGTGGGGATCCGCTTTGTGAATGCGGTGGCTACCCGGTCGATCTGCGAGAAGAGCTTGCCGACGGCATCAGGTTTGAGCGCGGACCCGAACACAACTGGCGTCCAGGACAGAAAAGGAAACTGTCGCCGCAGCTCCAGGGTATAGCGATCCCGAGCCTCCGGGTCGCCCATTCGCAAATCCCACTTGTTCACCAGAATCACGCAGCCACGTCCCTGCCGGAGAGCAAGCCCGGCGATTTTGGTGTCCTGGGCCGTGATCCCCTCGACTCCATCCAGGATCAGGACGACCACGTCGGAACGGCCCATGGCGCGGAGCGCCCGCGCAACGCAGTAGCCCTCGATTCCCCGCTCGATCCGTCCGCGTCTTCGGATGCCCGCGGTGTCAACGAACACATAACTCCGTCCGGCGTAATTCACCATCGTATCGACGGGATCTCGCGTCGTACCAGGAGATTCGCTGACCAGCAGCCGTTCCTGGCCAAGAAGGGTGTTGATCAACGTGGACTTGCCCACGTTCGGCCGGCCGACCACCGCAACGCGAGGCGGGGAAGATGTGTCCGTTCCGCCGGTTGATTCCGGCAACAGGTGGTACAGCTCCTCCAAGAGATCGTCCACGCCGAGGCCATGCTCAGCGGACAACGGATACAGCGTGTCCTGCCCCAAGCGATAGAAGTCCGCCAAGAGCGGCTCTGATTCGGGCGTGTCGATCTTATTAATGGTGAAGAAGACAGGCTTGCGGACTCCTCGCAGCAAACTGGCGATCTCATGATCGGTGGGAGTCAGGCCGATGCGTCCATCCATCAAAAAGATCAGGACATCAGCTTCGGCAATGGCAATCTGGGATTGCCGGCGGACGAGGGCGAGCATCCCTTCGGTGGCGGAAGGATCAAGCCCACCCGTGTCAACCAGACGAAAAGGGCGGCCCTGATACAGGCCATCGGCGTAGTTGCGGTCCCGGGTCACACCAGGCACATCATCGACGATAGCGGATGGTGCTCCCAAGATGCGGTTGAACAAGGTGGACTTTCCGACGTTGGGGCGGCCGATGATGGCGATGACTGGAGGAGACATGTTAATGGTCAGTCGTCATTGGTCAATCGTCAAGGAAGAAGGTGTGTCAATGGTCAATCGTCAATGGGGGGCAAAGACGACACCGACGTGGCTTCTGCAGCACTCTTGACTAATGACCATTGACGAATGACCTTCTTCGCATCGGGACGCTATCACAGCGATATAGCGAAAACAAGAAACCTGGGACTGGTTGCCAACTCCTTGGCTATAATGATCCGTGACGAATGACCGATGACCAATGACGAGTGACCAACGACGGGTCGGCCTGAGGCAATCGGATGAAGGCAAGAGATAAGAAGAATGGATTCGATTGGAGTAGCGTGGATGACGTGCTCTTGGACCTGGATGGCACGCTATTGGATCGTCACTTCGATAACGTCTTCTTCGAAGTCGAACTCCCTAGGCGGTATGCGGCCAAGCACGGGCTGGGGCTAGAAGTTGCGCAGGAGCGATTGATGCAACTGTACCGGGCTGTGGAAGGTCAGCTCGTTTGGGCGGATCTGCATTATTGGACTGGGACCTTGGGTATCGACACGGTTGCGCTCACACGTGAACTGAAGCACCTGATCACGTTTCTTCCTGATGCTCAGGATTTTTTGCACCATCTTCGCTCATATGGGAAGCGCGTATCTATAGTGACAAACGCCCATACCTCCGGCTTGCAGATCAAGGTGACCAAGACGGGCGTCGATCAGTTCGTGAACCGCATCGTCAACGCATTCGAGATCGGGCACCTGAAAATGCATCCTGAATTTTGGCCGATCTGCCACCGGCTCATCGGGTTCGATCCAAAGCGGTGCTTGTACATCGACGACGATGAAGCCTGTCTCACGGCTGCCCAGCAGTTTGGCCTCCGTCACCTCTACCATCGCTCCAAGTCCAGCTCGCAAGACCCGCCTCAGCCCTCCTCACGGTTTGCTTCCATCGAGAGTTTGCAGGAGCTGATTGCATCATCCTCTTGATTCGCCGGACAGGACGGCGGTTCCCTGGTACATCTCGCCTCCGATGCGCGGGACGCCGGGCATCAGGAATCGTTCCAGGCGCGCAATCTTCAGGCCCGCCTGGTCTATGAGCACGTCGATCGGCCGATTCAGGTTACAGCCGCAGGCGATGAGCCGCTCCAACGGATTGAACCGATCTTGCCACTTGGCGATCCGGACGTCGTCGCTCCGCCCATGCTCGAGGAACACGAGTTTCCCATCGGACTTAAGCACCCGCCGAACCTCGCGCAGCGCGGCGCCCACGTCGGGGATCGTGCACAAGGTCCAGGTACTCACCACGCAGTCAAACCGGCCGGCTTCAAAGGGAAGCACTTCTGCGCTGCAATGGACGAGCTCGACAGGGATGGAGGCCTCTGAAGTCCGTCGGGCTACACGCTTCGGAAGCAGAGGTTCCGGGTCCAGTGCCGTCAGCCAGGTGACGGCGCCAGGATAATGTGGCAGGTTGAGCCCGGTGCCGAACCCGATCTCCAGGACGGACCCATAGACCGGGGCGAGCGCCTCCCTCCGCCGCTCCTGGACACGGCGTGTGCCCAGGACCCAATCCATAAGACGGGGAAAGATCCAGTGTGCGTAGAAGCCCATTGCAATCCTTGCGGTAGGCGGAGGCTGCTCGTCAGGCTAATGTAGCAGGGCCAGGGGCGAGAGGCTAGAGGCAACAGGCGTCATGCCGTTAGGCGTGAGGCGTCACGGGAGACGCAACCTTGTGGGCCTTGGCGGTCTATGTTAGATTCGCTGGGCGCGCGAAAGCAGGTATTAGCTATCGGCGATCAGCTCTCAGCCTCTTGACGTAGGCAGAATGCTGATGGCTGACGGCTGATGACTGAAAACTCAGACCGATGAAACGACAATACGATCACAGGGCCGTGGAACCTCGTTGGCAGGCTTACTGGGAGCAGCAGCATACGTTCCGGGTCACGGAGGACCTGTCCAAGACTAAGTACTATTGCCTGGAGATGTTCCCCTATCCGTCGGGCCGCATTCACATGGGGCACGTGCGCAACTACGCCATCGGTGATGTGGTGGCGCGATACAAACGGATGCGTGGCTTCAATGTCCTGCACCCCATGGGGTGGGACGCCTTCGGCCTCCCTGCGGAGAACGCAGCCATTGAGCATGGCGTGCATCCTGGCCTGTGGACTGACGAGAATATCCGTTACATGCGCGGGCAGCTCCGACAGATGGGACTGTCCTACGACTGGAGCCGAGAGGTCACGACCTCCGAGCCAGAGTATTACCGATGGAACCAGTGGATCTTTCTCAAAATGTACGAACGCGGCTTGGCGTACCGAAAGCGGTCGGCCGTGAACTGGTGCCCGAGTTGCGAGACTGTCTTGGCGAACGAACAGGTGGAAGAAGGCCACTGCTGGCGCTGTGACTCGGTCGTGATCCAGAAGGAGCTGGACCAATGGTTCTTCAAGATCACCGACTATGCGGAGGAGCTCTTGAAAGGCTTGGATGGGCTCACCGGTTGGCCCGAGCGCGTGCTCGCGATGCAACGGAACTGGATCGGCAAGAGCGAGGGAGTTGAGGTGGACTTTCCGTTGGCCGAGCCCCTTGGCGATCTCAAAGCGATCCGTGTCTTCACGACCCGTCAGGATACGATCTTCGGGGCAACCTTCATGAGCCTGGCGCCGGAATCCCCATTGCTGGAGGGACTGATCCAAAATCGTCCCCAAGCGGCCGTGGTGCGCGAGTTCGTCACGCGCGTATCCAGGCAGGACAAAGCAGTCCGGACCGCTGCGGACCGGGAAAAAGAAGGCGTGTTCACGGGCGCCTACGCGATCAACCCGTTCACGAAACTACGGATTCCGATTTGGGTCGCCAATTTCGTGCTGTACGAATACGGCACCGGCGCGATCATGGCCGTGCCGGCCCATGATCAGCGCGACTTCGAGTTCGCCCGTAGATACGGCATTCCGATCCGCTTGGTCATTCAGAACCCTACCGGCTCGCTGGTGGAGGAGCGTCTGGACGCCGCCTACGAAGAGCAAAAATCAGCGGGCGCGCTGGTCAACTCGGGCCAGTTCTCCGGCCTTTCTGTACCGAAGGCCAAGGAACAGATTGCGGAGTTCGTCGAGGCCCAGGGATTGGGACAGCGCACGGTGATGTACCGGCTGCGGGATTGGGGGGTATCGCGCCAGCGCTACTGGGGCACCCCGATCCCGATCATCTACTGCGATGCCTGCGGGCTTGTGCCGGTCCCGGAAGGCGATCTCCCGGTCAGGCTCCCCAAGGATGTCCCGTTCACCGGCCGGGGAGCGTCTCCGCTTGCGCAGGTCAGAGAGTTCGTCTCTGTGCGCTGCCCGACATGCGCCAGCCCAGCGAAGCGCGAGACAGATACGATGGACACGTTCGTGGATTCCTCGTGGTACTTCCTTCGCTACTGCTCGCCAAAGGCCGACCAGCTCCCCATTGAGCCGGCGGCGGCTGGCTATTGGATGGCGGTCGATCAGTACATCGGCGGGATCGAGCACGCCGTGCTGCACCTGCTCTATGCCCGGTTCTTCACCAAGGCGCTCCGCGACCTTGGCCTCACGACGGCGGATGAGCCGTTCCGGAGCTTGCTGACCCAGGGGATGGTGTGCAAGGAAACCTACCGCTGCCCGACCCACGGCTGGCTGTTCCCCGATGACATGGTCTGGTCGGACAAAGACGGCTGGCACTGTGCGCAATGCCAGAGTCAGGCGGAAAAGGGCCGTGTGGAGAAGATGTCGAAGTCCAAAAAGAACATCGTGGACCCGGAACACCTGATCGTCACCCTCGGCGCGGACACAGCTCGCCTGTTTTCGCTGTTCGCCGCACCGCCTGACAAGGATTTGGAGTGGAGTGATTCTGGCGTGGAAGGGTGTTCCAGATTCCTGAACCGGGTGTGGCGCCTGATGATAGACCTTCAGCCGCTTCTGCGCCAAGGGGCTCACACCACATCCTCGGAAGACGTGTCCTCCTCTGGTGGAACCTCGCGTAGTCAGGAACTCCGACGGTTGACGCACCGGACGACCAAGAAAGTCACGACAGACATTGAAAGGGAGTTTCAGTTCAATACCGCGATTGCGGCGCTGATGGAGTTCGTGAACGGGCTGTATAAGTTCGTGGCTGAGCGGGGTCCCGACGACCAACCCGCGGAGACGCAAGCCTTGCGCGAGGCAGCGCAGACGCTGATCCTGTTGCTGGGACCATTCGCGCCGCATCTGGCCGAGGAGCTCTGGGAAATGCTGGGACAAAAACCGAGCATCGCGAACGTACCATGGCCACAATACGATCCTGCCCTAGTGGCCAGCGAGCGGTTGACGATTCCCATCCAGGTGAACGGGAAACTGCGCAGTAAGATCGAAGTCCCTGCCGATTCGAGCGAAGAGCAGGTGATTACGCTCGCCCGACAGGACGCGAAACTCTCCGAATGGCTCCAGGGCAAGTCGCCGCGCAGGGTGATCTACGTCGAGAAGAAGCTCGTCAATTTCGTCGTGTGAGACAGGCATGGCCAAACACCGCGCAGGGCTGTTGTGCTCGTGGAGACTTGGCCTCGTGGTCATACTCCTCTCGGGCTGCGGCTATCAGTTCCAGGTCGGAGGGCCCGGGCCGACAATCGGGGAAGAACCCGAGGCCGTACCACCGGAGGAAGCGCCCCGCATGGCGATCCCCATCTTCGAAAACACAACCTTCCAACCGAACCTGGAGCTCAAATACACGAACTACGCGCGTGATGAGTTTGCGGCTGGAGGCGGGGTAAGGGTCGTCTCCGGTTCGGACCCGGCTGACCTGGTGCTCAAAGGAAAGGTCGTCTCGGTATCCATTCCGTCCTTAAGTTTCACCCAAACGACGACGCTCGAGAGCCGGGTGACGGTCACCGTGTATGCGAGTGTGGAGGACGTCCGGACCGGCAACGTGATCTGGACTGAGCACGCCACAGCCTCTTCGGAATTCTTCGTGACCAATGATCTGCAATTTAACCGCGCGTTGCAGGATCGGGCCCTGGAACAGTCTGGGCGGTATATCGCTGAGGACCTCGCCTCCCGGTTTTTGCATCACCTTGATCTAAGCCGGCAGCCGACGGCAGGGACGCGGTAATGAATCCCCACACGCTGCCGCAAAGGATCACGTGAAAGCACACGAACTGGCCTCGCACATCAAGAACAGTGGCCTCGCCCCTCTGTACCTGGTTTGGGGCGACGAAGAGTACTTGCGGGATGGGGCGGTGATGACGATTAAAGCGGCTGTGTTGGGTCGCGAGGGCAAGGAGCCGGGAGAAACGGAAGGGGACGGCGGACTCGATGTCTTCAACTCTGACATCCTGTACGCGGACGAAACCGATGCCGCCGAGATTCGAGCTCGGGCTGAGGAGTTGCCGGTGTTTGCCACTCGCCGGCTGGTCTTGCTCCGAGCGGCTGACAGGTTAAAGGCAGTGGAAGGTGAAGCCTTGCTGCCATACCTCAAAGCGCCGAGCGACTCCACCACACTTGTCTTTGTAGCGCCGAAGCTCGACGGGCGACAGAAGTTCACACAGGCACTGCGGGAGCGCGCCGTTCTTATAGACTGCTCATCGCTGCCTGAGCAGCAGCTCGGTGACTGGATTCGAGGAGAGGCAGGTGCGCTGGGGGTGGACCTGAGCGAAGACGCGGTCGCGCTGCTTACGGAATTGGCTGTGTCCCTGAAAGAGACGGCCAGTGGAGCGCTCTCCTTGGTCCGACGCGAGCTGGAAAAGCTGGCTGCTTATGTCCCGGAAGGGGCGGTCGTCCGTTCAGAAGATGTCAGCGCGGTCCGGGGTATCGAGCCAGGCGCGTCGGTCTTTGATTTGCCCCACGCGATAGGCGCACGGGATTGCGGCCAGGCGCTTCGTATCCTAGATCGAAACCTGGAGGCGGGCGAGGCGCCGCTTCGCATTCTCGGTTCCCTGGCTTGGCAATATCGGAGAATCTGGAAGACCAAGGATCTGCTGAGGCAAGGGGGGCAAGTCTCTGAGGTGGCCCGCGCGCTGAGGATGCCTCCCTTCAAGGTCCGTGAGTTCGTAGGGCGCTTTTCTGAGCGTCATCTGAGGACCGCCTTTCAACTGTTCATGGAAACGGATGCCAAATTGAAGGGGGGAAGCGGGGGCCGGCCCGTTCGTGTGATGGAGTCATTACTGCTCGCGCTGTGCGCGAACGGGCAGGATGCAGGACTGAGCACTCGGGACCGAGGCAAAACCTCAGTCCTCAACCCTCAGGCCTCAAAACTTCCACGTAGTAGGCCGATCAGCAATGTGCGGACCGTCAGGTCCCGGAGGCCTTCAGCGAGTTAACCGTGGCGGCGAGGCGAGAGACCTTTCGAGAGGCGGTGTTGCGCTTGAGGACACCCTTGGTGGCCGCCTTATGCAAGATGGCGGTGGCTTCGCGGAGGCAGGCTCGCGCCTCTTCCACCTTTTTCCCTTCAACCGCGTTCACCACTTTTCTGACAGCAGTTTTCACGGTGCTGAGTACGGCCCGATTCCGGCGGTTGCGGGCTTCGGCTTGCCGTGCCCGCTTGATCGTGGACTGATGAACGACCGGCATGGTTCACACTCCAGTGAAAAGGCAGCACTTTGTATCACAGGGCCTCCGCTGCGGTCAAGCAGGGCTCAAAGTAAGGCAAAAGTAAAAAGGTAAAAGGTCAACAGTAAGGAAAGAGGAAGCTGCGATGGCGAGTGTGAATGCGAGGGATCGTCTCATCTTGGCGGTGGATGTCCCGTCGGCCGATAGCGCGGAGCAGCTCTTGACCCGTCTTGGGACTGCCGTCAGTTTCGTCAAGATCGGGTTGGAGTTGTATACCGCGGCAGGCCCGGACTTTGTTCGGCGCGTGATCGGGCGGGGGAAGCGGGTGTTTCTGGACCTCAAGTTTCTAGACATCGAGGAAACTGTCAGGCGGGCTACTGCCGTGGTGGCCGGCATGGGAGTGGAATTCCTCACCGTGCATGCGAATCGAAAGGCGCTGACCGCGGCTGTCGAAGGCAGGGGACAACACCAAGACCGCTCCGACCTGAAGTTGCTGGCGGTGACGGTCCTGACCAATTTTGACGAAGCCGATCTCCGGGACCTGGGCATGAAATGGAAGGTGGCCGATCTCGTGGCAGCGCGAGCTAATCTGGCGGCCGAGGTGGGCTGCGACGGCGTGGTGGCGTCTGGCGAAGAGCCGGCGGCCATCCGCAAGAAACTCGGAGAGGGGTTCCTGATCGTAACGCCAGGGATCCGTCCCTCCGGTGCGCGCCCCGACAATCATGCGCGTGTTACGACCCCGACCCAAGCGATCAACGCGGGCGCGGACTACCTCGTCGTCGGACGCCCGATTCGCGATGCGGCCGATCCCCAAGCTGCAGCCGAGGCCATCCTAGCCGAGATGCAAGCTGCCTTCGACAACCTGAAAAATTGACGATTTGGCCATTGATTCATTTGTGCAATGATTCAATGAATTAATGACTCAATGATTCACTGTTCAAAGCATGTTCTAAAATCTCCATCATGCTTTCCAGAGACAATTGCCACTCCTCGTGTTCATTTGTTAAGATGCTGACCCGCCACGTGTTCTTCCAACCCTGATGGGGTGGTGGGTGTAGCTCAACGGTTAGAGCGCTGGACTGTGGCTCCAGAGGTTGCGGGTTCGAAACCCGTCACTCACCCCAATTCCCACTTTTGACACCCTGAGCAAACAGGTCAAAGGGTTTTCTGTAGGTAGGATATAGGGTTCCGCGTTCGAGGCGGCAGTTCGAGAGTCAGATTTTGAGCAATTTGTTTTTCTGATCAGCGGGTTGCCGGGAATCGCGCTCAGGCGCCCGAGAGCTAGTTCGAGGTTTAGGCCAGCCTTCCATGTCGTGGCAATGTGTGGTCCTTCGTTGGCCGCTGCGTGCCGCCTGCTGGTTCTTGGATTGTGTTTCCGTGCGGTGTGTGATAGGGTTTAGTATGTTCCATCGCGTGGGGCCTCGGGGTGGAGCATCAACCAGTCAGGCCTTCACCGATGTTGTTTTGCTACAGGAAAATTGATCGGAAGCTGACCAAAGCCGCCAGGTGGTGCGCGTCTTCGGCCCTTTCCCTTCCCTCACTTCTTCCTTCTTGAGTCCAAGACAATATCACTATCGCAGAGGAGGAATCCCATGGGTGCGAAGATTTATGTCGGGGGCTTGCCGTATTCGGCGACCGAAACGCAGTTGAATGACCTATTCGCCGTACACGGGACCGTGGAGTCGGCGCGCGTGATCACGGATCGGTTCACGGGCCAGTCCCGCGGCTTTGGCTTCGTGGAGATGTCCAAGGACGAGGAGGCCAAGGTGGCCATTACGGCGCTGAACGGTACCCAGATGGACGGCCGGACGTTGACGGTCAACGAAGCGCGGCCCCAGGAAAGCCGGTCAGGCGGAGGTGGGCGGGGCTTCGGCGGGGGCGGCGGGGGTGGCGCGGGCGGCGGGGGCGGCAAGCGCGACCGCTGGTAGCGCACGGCGAAGCTCGGGTGCTCCTCCGGTGAGCGGATGGAGCGGATCCCGAACAGGCAAGGCGGGGATGCCCGGAGAGGGTGTCCCCGCCCATTTTTTTATGTGGGCAGGATAACGAGGTAGCGCAGCCAGGTACACCTACGAGCCGACGACCTCCTTCGGTGAGCGAGTGCCATGCGCGCACCTCTCCGTCAGTACAGTTCCTCATGGTCCCTCCAGGGGCCCAACGAATCCGACCACGCAT
>JACZQN010000048.1 GCA_022545705.1 Nitrospirota bacterium
TAGCATGTTGACCGGACACACCCCACCTGGAGTTATTCCGCACCATGCGCGTCGCGAATCTGAAGGCCGTAGCGCTCTCAGCCCTCCTGATCGGGCTCAGCGCCTGTGAATCACGGAGCTCGGACCAGAGCGTTCAAGCTGAACCAGGAGCGATCGAAGCCCACCTACGCTTCCTAGCGGATGACGAGCTCGAGGGTCGCGAAACCGCTAGCCGGGGTCTACGGGTCAGCGAGAACTACGTAGCGGCACAGTTCAGATCGTACGGTCTCGAACCGGGTGGTGACGCAGGTACGTACTTCCAGATCGTTCCGCTGCGTCAGAGCGTTCGAGACCCCTTGGGGAGTCGATTCCGCCTCCAACCTGATGAGAGCGGCGCAGAGTTTACGGCCGGGGCCGACTTCTTCGTCTCGCCCGCAATGGTGAACGCCGAGAGCTCGGTTACGGCTCCTGTCGTTTTCGTGGGTCATGGCCTTTATGCTCCGGATCAGGACATCGACGACTACGCGGGCCTGGACGTAAGCGGGAAGATCGTCGCGTTTCTGGGCGATCGACCGCCGGCCTTCTTCCTGTTGGATCCGCATCTGCGACTCCCGCCATCCCAGGCAGCCGACTTGCTGGGCGCGGTCGCTAGTATTTCGCTGTCGCCGCCGGAACAGAGTGAAGACGTGTTCGCGGACCGGGCAAAGCCCAGGCTCCGCCCGCGGACGAGTTGGGTGGATGCTGAAGGGCGCCCGTATACCCAGGCGCGGGCTACGGTGGGGACGGAGATCCAGGCGTAGGGGGGGAGGGGCAGTGGTCATTGGTCAACCGTCATTCGAGAGAGGGTGGACGGTGGTCTCCTGCACGCATGACGAATGACCAGTGACGATTGACGTACTCACTTTGGGTGGGAGCCTAGGATGCGTGAGATCATTACCCTAGCGTGTCCGGTCTGCAAGCATCGGAATTATTCGACGATGAAGAATAAGAAGAATGATCCGGATCGCCTCGAGCGGCGCAAATACTGCCGCTTTTGCCGGAAACATACTCCTCACAAGGAAGTGAAATAAAAAATGGGCAAGGGGCTAGAGGCAAGGGGCTAGAGGGAGATAATCCGAACAAACCTCACGCCTCGCGCCACTTGCCTCGTGCCAGCGCTTCGCGTAGGGGCATGGTGTTCAACGGCTAGCATGTCGGTCTCCAAAACCGAAGGTCCGGGTTCGATTCCTGGTGCCCCTGCCATGCTGAATGACGCAACCCTGTGAAGTCGCTCTCGTAGGAGGGTCGGTGTGTTTCGAAGACGCTGGTCATCCATCGTCGAGTTTTTGACGGAGGTCAGAGGCGAATTGAAGAAAGTGTCCTTTCCGTCCAGGAAGGAAACCGTCGGGGCCACGACAGTGGTGCTTATTTTCTGTTTCATCATGTCGCTCTACCTCTCGTTCGTCGACACATTCCTGGTCTGGTTGATCGCCAGGATTATTTGAACCGCGACAGTGTTCAGCAACCACCCCGTCAGACGTGAGGGAATCAGGAGTTCATCGAACGTGGGAGCGACATCTGTGTGCACGAGAGGGTCACGATTCACGTGGTTAAGGGAGGAATGGGCTGTTCTCGAGGGATGCTCATGAATAAAAGTTGGTACGTCATCCACACCTACGCGGGCTTTGAAGGGCGGGTCAGAGTCGGCATCCAAGAACGGGCGAATCACATGGGGATGGTCGAGAAAGTTGGCCAGATCCTGGTTCCCACCGAGGATGTGATCGAGATTAGAGACGGCAAGCGGCGGACAGCCAAGAGGAAATTTTTCCCTGGCTATGTCTTGGTGCAGCTTGAAACTCCGCTCGCGGATGAGACCATGCAGATGATTAAGGAAACGCCCAAGGTGACAGGATTCGTTGGCGGCGGTGCCAAGCCGATCCCATTGACCTCCGAGGAGGCTGAGTCGTTGCTGAAACAGGTTGACTCAGGAACCGCCGCGCCTCGAGAGCAAATTCGCTTCGTGAAGGGCGATAACGTGCGCGTGATCGACGGACCCTTTTTGGGGTTCAATGGGTTGGTGGACGAGGTCGATTCGGACCACAATCGCGTCAAGCTGCTGGTGAGTATCTTCGGGCGGTCGACGCCGGTGGAGTTAGGGTTTTTGCAGGTGGAACGGATATAGGAAAGGGCGCGAGGCGAGAGGTTCCATCGTTTTCCCACGGGCCTCGTGCCGCTCGCCTATCCTGAGGAGTCGATATGGCTAAAGTGGTCACAGGGGTCATCAAATTGCAGATTCCAGCTAGCAAAGCAAATCCGGCTCCACCCGTGGGGCCTTCGCTGGGACAGCACGGCGTCAACATTATGGAGTTCTGCAAGCAGTTTAATGCCCGGACTCAAAAGGAGGAAGGGAATATCATCCCGGTGGTCATCACGGTGTACAAGGACCGCTCTTTTACGTTCATCACGAAGACCCCACCGGCCTCAGATCTTCTGAAAAAGGCCTGCGGCATCATCAAGGGGTCGGGGACGCCGAACAAGGATCATGTCGGGAAAATCTCGCAGGCGCAACTGCGGGACCTTGCGAAGCGCAAGATGGCGGACCTCAACGCGGTGGACCTGGAAGGGGCGAAGAAGATTCTTGAAGGAACGGCTCGCAGCATGGGGATCGTGATCCAATAACCACACTCGACCTGTTTGGGGCAAGCCGGAATACGGGAGTTGGGCATGGGAAAACAGAGCAAGGCAGCTCAGGGAAAACTCGAGCGGCGATCGTACGGTCTCAAGGAGGCTGTCGAGCTCGTGAAGCAAATTGCCTTCGCCAAGTTTAACGAATCTGTGGATCTGGCCCTTCGGCTCGGCGTCGATCCCAAGCGGTCGGATCAAATGGTGCGCGGGACCACGGTGCTCCCCCACGGGACCGGTAAATCGGTCCGTATCCTGGTGTTCGCGAAGGGGGAAAAAGAGCAGGAAGCGCGGGCGGCTGGCGCCGACTATGTAGGGAGCGATGAATTTATCGAGAAGGTCAAGGGCGGGTGGATGGAGTTTGATCAGGCCATCGCCACCCCCGATCTCATGGGCTCGGTCGGGAAGCTCGGAAAGGTGCTCGGGCCCCGAGGGTTGATGCCCAATCCCAAAACCGGCACGGTGACGTTCGATGTGGCGAAAGCAATCGGCGAAATCCGTAAAGGGCGGGTTGAGTATCGGGTTGAAAAGGCCGGCATCGTGCATGTGGCGGTCGGAAAGGTGTCGTTCGAGGCGCAACAGTTGTATGAAAACGCGCAGGTGGTCCTCGAGTCTGTGATGAAAGCCAAGCCGGCATCCAGCAAGGGACGGTATTTAAAAAGCGCGACGCTCTCCAGCACGATTGGGCCTGGAATTCGCTTGGACGCGACCGCCATTTCGAAGCAGTGGAGCTGACGGGAGTTATGGGTGATGGGTCAATCGTCATTCGAACGAGCGCATCACCGGCGTCCTTGCACGTGACGAATGACGGGTGGCCATTGACGATTCATCCGACAAGGGAACGAGCATGAAGCTGGAAGAGAAGGCGACGGCCGTCGCGGATCTGCGCGAGAAATTCTCGCGGGCCAAGCTCGCGATCATGACCGAGTGCACCGGCGTGCCGGTGAACCAGCTTACTGAACTGCGGAAGCAGTTGCGCAGGGCCAACGCGGAATTCAAGGTTGTCAAGAATACGATTGCCGCCCGCGCGGTCGAGGAGACCCCGATTGCGGAGGTGAAGCCGTACTTCAAGGGGCCGATCGCGGTCACGATCGGGTATGACGACCCCGTGCTGCCGACGAAGATTCTTCGGGATTTCATCAAGGCGGAGAAGCGCGAGACGAAAATCAAGATGACCCTTGGTGTCCTAGAAGGCAAACTACTGCAGTCGGCCCAGCTTGTGGCTGTCGCTGAGCTACCGTCGAAAGCAGCCTTGTTGGCGATGGTGCTGTCGGCCATGCAGGGACCAGTCCGCGGGCTGGTCTTCGCGCTCTCTGGAATGTTGAGAGGGCTGGTGGGTGTCATGGTTGCGATTCAGGATAAGAAGAAAGGAGAAGGGGATATGCCATCGACCGGGACGAAGATGTCACAGGAGGAATTCATCAAGGCGATCGAGAGCATGAGCGTGCTGGAGCTCTCCGAGCTCGTGAAAGGGCTCGAGGAACGGTTTGGCGTGACCGCGGCGGCACCGGTGGCGGTGGCAGCAGCGACAGCGGGCGGAGGACCGACGGCTCCCGCGGAGGAGCAGACGGAGTTTGACGTGGTCCTCGCGGGCTTCGCAGGTGAGAAGAAAATCCAGGTGATTAAGGTCGTGCGGGAACTCACGGGCCTCGGTCTGAAGGAGGCCAAGGATCTGGTCGAGGGGGCTCCCAAGCCGGTCAAAACCGGGGTGTCGAAGGAAGAAAGCGTGACGATGAAGAAGAAGCTGGAGGAGAACGGCGCCACGATCGAGGTGAAATAAGCGACCTAGGCAGGGCAGATCTGCCTGGCGGCTGGGGGCGGACGTCCGGGCAGCGGCAAGTTGACGATCTACCTAGGGGGGAGAGGGCATGTCTGAACTGACTGTCAATGGCGTAATTGAACGGAAAGACTTCTCAAAGATCCGAGCTTACATTGACATCCCTGATCTGATTGAAATTCAAAGGCGGTCCTACGAACAATTTCTCCAGATCGAATGCGAACCGCACCGTCGTCAGGAGAAGGGACTGCAGGCGGCGCTGACGAGTGTCTTCCCGATCGCGGATTATAACAGCACGGCGATCCTGGAGTTTTCAAACTACTTGTTGGGTACGCCGAAGTACGAGGCGCGCGAGTGTCTGGAGCAGGGCATGACCCACGCCGTGCCCCTCAAACTCCGGGTGCGACTGGTGGTGTTCGACAGGGAGGAGAAGGGTCCAAAGAAAAAAGTCCTGGATGTGCGCGAACAGGAGGTGTATGTCGGCGAGCTTCCGCTGATGACGGGCCGGGGAACCTTTATCATCAACGGGACTGAGCGTGTCGTCGTCAGCCAGCTCCATCGCTCTCCCGGCTCGTTCTTCACGCATGATAAGGGCAAGACCCACGCGAGCGGAAAGGTGCTGTATTCCGCCCGCATTATTCCGTATCGGGGCTCGTGGCTCGACTTTGAGTTTGACGCGCGGGATATCCTCTACGTCCGGATTGATCGTCGCCGGAAGATGCCGGCCACGATTCTGCTGAAGGCCTTTGGGTTTTCCTCTGAGGACCTCCTCAAAATGTACTACCCGGTTGAGGAGATCCGGCTCGCCAAGGGAAAGCTCTATCGGAAGCTGGACCCTGATGTTCACCTTGGGTTGCGCTGTCCCGTCGAAGTGACGGAGAAAGGGAGCAGGGAGCCGGTCGTTCGAGTAGGGGCGAAGTTAACGAAGCCCTTGATCAACCGCATTCGTGCGGTGGGGGTGAAGGAGATCCCGGTCGATCCCACAGAGCTGGTGGGTCGGGCTGTGCTGACTGAGTTGGTCGATCCGGCCAGCAAGGAAAAGATCCTCGACAAGCATCACAAGCTGACGCCGCCCGCGATTGAAAAGGTCCTCAGCAGCCAGATCGACAGCTTCAAGGTCGTCTATCTGGGTTCCTCGACAGGCGTGATCCTCGACACGCTCGAGATGGAACGGACCAGCTCAAAAGAAGAGGCCATGGTGGAAATCTATAAGCGCCTCAGACCGGGCGAGACACCGTCGATCGAGACCGCCAAGGTGCTCTTTGACAACCTCTTTTCCAATCCCAAGCGTTACGATCTCTCGCCCGTGGGACGGCTCAAGCTCAATAAAAAACTCGGACTGGATTTTCCGCTGGAGCAGCGGACGCTGGTGTCAGCGGATATCGTCGAAGTCGTGCGCTATCTCGTCAACCTCAAGTTCGGCCGGGGCGAAATTGACGACATCGATCATCTGGGAAACCGGCGGGTCAGATCGGTGGGGGAGTTGCTTGAGAACCAGTTCCGACTGGGGCTGGTCCGTATGGAGCGCAGTATCAAGGAGCGGATGAATCTGCTGGATATGGAGACGGTGTTGCCCCACGATTTGATCAACGCCAAACCGGTCGTGGCGGCGATCAAGGAGTTCTTCAGTGGCAGCCAGCTGTCCCAGTTCATGGATCAGACGAACCCGTTGGCCGAGATTACGCACAAGCGGCGTTTGTCGGCGCTCGGTCCGGGAGGATTGACGCGTGAGCGAGCGGGGTTCGAGGTGCGCGATGTGCACCCTTCGCATTACAGCCGCATCTGCCCGATCGAAACGCCGGAAGGGCCCAACATCGGGTTGATCACCTCGCTGGCGACCTATGCGCGCATCAACGAGTTTGGGTTCATTGAGGCGCCGTATCGAAAAGTCCGCAAAGGTCGCGTGACCGACGAAATCGAATACCTGTCGGCCATTGACGGTGAACGTTTTCAGATCGCCCAGGCGAACTCGAAAGTGGATGGGATAGGTCGGCTCACCTCCGAGACCGTGTCGGCGCGGCATGGCAGTGACTTCATCACGACGGTGCCGGAGAAGATTGACTATATGGATGTGTCCCCCAAGCAGGTTGTGAGCGTGGCAACGGCGATGGTTCCGTTCCTCGAGCACGATGACGCCAATCGGGCGTTGATGGGGTCCAATATGCAGCGACAGGCGGTGCCGTTGATTAAGACAGAAGCGCCGCTGGTCGGGACCGGCATGGAAGCGATCGTGGCGAGGGATTCGGGGTATGTGGTCCAGGCGGGACGGGCTGGAGTCGTGGAGAGTGTGGATGCGACCCGTATCGTGGTCCATGCCGAACCCCGCAAGAAGGAAGAAGGGGGACGAAAGCGGGAAGCGCTTCTGGATGTCTATGACCTGATCAAGTTCCAACGGTCCAACCAGAATACCTGCATCACCCAGACCCCGGTTGTTCGACTGGGACAGCCAGTCAAAAAGGGGCAGGTCCTGGCCGATGGACCGGCGATCGCGCAGGGTGAATTAGCCCTGGGTCGCAATATCCTTGTGGCGTTCATGCCTTGGGGCGGCTTTAATTTCGAGGATGCGATTCTGATCAGCGAGAAGCTGGTGCGGGAAGATACCTTCACCTCCATCCATATCGAAGAGTTCGAGGTGGAGGCGCGCGACACCAAGTTGGGGAAGGAGGACATCACGCGCGATATCCCGAACATCGGCGAAGAGGCGCTCCGCAACCTGGATGAGAGCGGGATCATTCGCATTGGCGCGGAAGTGAAGCCAGGAGATATCTTGGTTGGGAAGGTCACCCCGAAGGGTGAGACGCAACTCACTCCCGAAGAGAAGCTCCTGCGCGCGATCTTCGGCGAAAAAGCGGGCGATGTGAAGGATACCTCCCTGCAAGTCCCGCCCGGGGTCGAGGGGATCATTGTCGATGTCAAGATCTTTTCCCGCAAGGGGCTGGATAAGGATGAACGGACCAAGAGCATCGAGAGCGAGGATGTGCTGAAACTCCAGCGGGATCATCATGATGAACTGCGCATCATTGACGAAGAAAAGCAGAAGAAGATGCGCAAGTTGCTGCTCGGGAAAGTGGTGGGTCGCGATATTATGGACCCCGATAGCGGCGAAGTGATTCTCAAGAAGAAAGGGAAACTCTCGGCTGAGATTCTGAAGCGGCTGTCGGACGACAGCATTCGGCACATCATTCTGAGCGATCCCGACGAGCAAAAGAGTCTGGAGGATATCGAACGCCAGGCCAAGGAACAGTGCGAAATCTTGCAAACCCTGTACGATGAAAAGGTTGGGCGGCTGAAGCGCGGCGATGAACTCCCTCCAGGCGTGATCAAGCTGGTGAAGGTGTACGTCGCGATGAAGCGGAAGATCTCGGTCGGCGACAAAATGGCGGGTCGGCACGGGAACAAGGGCGTGGTCTCCCGGATTCTTCCGGAGGAGGACATGCCGTATCTGCCAGACGGGACGCCGGTGGAAATCGTGTTGAATCCACTTGGGGTGCCCTCCCGCATGAATGTGGGGCAGATCTTGGAGACCCATTTGGGGTGGGCGGTCCAGGTCCTGGGTCTGCACGTCTCCAGCCCTGTGTTTGACGGAGCTTCGGAAAAGGAAATCAAGGACCTGCTCAAGAAGGCGAAGCTACCCCTGAGCGGGCAAATCACATTGTATGACGGTCGAACCGGTGACCCGTTCGACAGTCCGGTGACGATCGGGTACATGTACATGATGAAGCTTCACCATCTCGTTGACGATAAAATCCACGCGCGTTCTATCGGTCCGTACTCGCTCGTGACGCAGCAACCTCTGGGCGGGAAGGCACAGTTCGGGGGTCAGCGATTGGGCGAGATGGAGGTGTGGGCCTTGCAGGCGTATGGGGCTGCCTCTACCTTGCAGGAGTTCCTGACGGTGAAGTCGGACGATGTGCCAGGGCGCTCACGGATGTATGAGGCTGTGGTGAAGGGGGAACCCTTTCTCGAGCCTGGCCTCCCGGAATCGTTCAATGTGTTAGTGAAAGAATTGCAGAGTCTCATTCTTGACGTGGAATTGATCAAGGCGAAGGACTAACCGGGACCCCCCGCCGGACGGCGAGTGGGTGCTCTCAAGGAGGACGCCACCTTGGAAGGCATATACACGCTCTTTGAAAAGCCACGCGACTCCGTGTCGTTTGACTCGATGCGTATCCGGATTGCCTCGCCAGAGAAGATTCGCTCGTGGTCCTATGGCGAGGTGAAGAAGCCGGAGACGATTAACTATCGGTCGTTCAAGCCGGAGAAAGATGGGCTGTTCTGCGCCAAGATTTTCGGACCGACCAAGGACTGGGAATGTAATTGCGGGAAGTATAAGCGGATGAAGCACCGCGGCATCGTCTGTGATAAATGCGGCGTCGAGGTGATTCAGTCTAAGGTACGTCGCGAGCGCATGGGCCATATCGAGCTCGCGGCGCCAGTGGCGCATATCTGGTTCCTCAAGGGTGTGCCGAGTCGGATCGGCACCCTGTTGGACATGAGTCTGAAGCACCTGGAAAAAATCCTGTACTTTGAGAGTTACGTGGTCACAGATCCAGGCGAGGCCCAACTCCGACCGAAACAGCTGTTAACGGAGGATGATCTCCGCACGTTGCAGAAAGAGCACGGCCTCCACGCCTTCAAGGCTGGCATCGGCGCGGAGGCGATCAAGGACTTGTTGCGGAAAGTTGATATTAACGGGGAGTGGGATGATCTGCATGGCAAGGCAAAAGGGGCGACGTCGGCGGCGATGAAGAAGAAATACGCCAAGCGCCTGAAGGTTCTCGAAGCGTTTCGCAAGTCCGGCAACAAACCGGAGTGGATGGTGCTGGACGTGATCCCGGTCCTCCCGCCTGAGTTGCGCCCGCTGGTTCCCTTGGATGGCGGGCGGTTTGCCACCTCGGACCTCAACGACCTCTACCGGCGCGTCATCAACCGTAATAATCGGTTGAAGCGGCTGATGGAGCTCAAGGCGCCTGGAGTCATCATCCGCAATGAGATGCGGATGCTCCAGGAGGCGGTGGACGCGCTCTTCGACAACGGGCGCCGGGGCCGGGCGATCCGCGGTCCTAACAAGCGGCCGCTGAAATCACTGAGCGATATGTTGAAGGGCAAACAGGGGCGGTTTCGCCAAAACCTCCTGGGGAAGCGGGTCGATTATTCTGGCCGGTCGGTGATTGTGGTCGGCCCCGAACTCCGTTTACACCAGTGCGGGTTGCCCAAGAAAATGGCGCTCGAGCTGTTCAAGCCATTCATTTTCCACAAGCTGGAGGAGCGCGGAGCGGCGACGACCATTAAAAGCGCCAAACGGCTCGTAGAGAAAGAGCGACCGGAAGTGTGGGATGTCCTTGACGAGGTCGTCCGAGAACACCCGGTTCTGCTGAACCGGGCCCCCACGCTGCACCGCCTCGGGATCCAGGCCTTTGATCCGGTCCTGGTCGAGGGCAAGGCCATCCGTCTCCATCCGTTGGTGTGTGCAGCGTTCAACGCGGACTTTGACGGCGATCAGATGGCCGTGCATGTCCCGCTCTCCTTTGAGGCTCAGATCGAGGCGCGCGTGCTGATGATGTCGATCAACAACGTGCTGTCGCCGGCCAACGGGAGACCGATTACCGTGCCTTCGCAGGACATGGTGCTGGGGTGTTATTGGCTGACAACGGAGCGGGCCGGAGCCAAAGGCGAGGGCAAGATCTTCTCCTCTGCCGGGGAGGTCCGCATTGCCTATGACGCGGGCGAAGTGGGCGAACATGCGAAGATCAAGGCGCGGATCAACGGGGAGTTGGTGGTGACAACGGTCGGACGCGTGCTCCTGAGCGAAGTCCTGCCTTCCTCCATCCCATTCGCCTATGCGAATCAGCTGATGACCAAGAAAGAGATGACCAAGCTGATTGACACGGTCTATCGTCAGGCGGGCCATCGAGATACGGTCATGTTCCTCGACCAGATCAAGGACCTGGGTTTCCACTACGCCACCAAAGCGGGGGTCTCGATCTGCATCGATAATATGCTTATCCCGGCCAAGAAGGAGGAGCTGATCTCGAAGGCTCAGCACGAGGTCAATGACATCGAAAAGCAGTACGCCGACGGCCTCATCACGAACGGGGAGCGCTACAACAAAGTGATTGACATCTGGGCCCATGTCACTGAGCGAGTGGCAGGCGAGATGATGAAGGAGCTCGGCTCTGGCGGGGACGCGCGGGCGCCACAGGCGTTCAACCCAATCTTCATGATGGCTGACTCGGGGGCGCGGGGCAGTTCCCAACAGATCAGGCAGTTGGGCGGGATGCGAGGGCTCATGGCCAAACCCTCAGGTGAAATTATCGAGACGCCCATTACGGCAAATTTCCGGGAAGGCCTGACGGTCTTGCAGTATTTCATTTCCACTCACGGGGCCAGGAAGGGTCTCGCCGACACCGCGTTGAAGACCGCGAACTCCGGGTATCTGACGCGTCGGCTGGTCGATGTCTCGCAGGACGTCATCGTGAGCGGACGGGACTGTGAGACGACGGATGGCATCGTGGTCACCGCGCTGGTCGAGGGTGGCGAAGTGATTCAGCCGATCGAGGATCGGATCCTCGGGCGACTCGCGGCCGAGGACGTCCGCGATCCATTGACAGGCGAAATCATCGTGAAAGCCGATGAAGATATCGATGAGGAGCGTGCAAAGGCCATTGTCGAAGCCGGAGTAGATCGAGTCAGGATCCGCTCAGTGCTGACGTGCCAATTCAGGCGGGGCGTCTGCGTCAAATGTTATGGACGTGATCTGTCCACAGGGCAGCTGGTCGAGATGGGAGAGCCGGTGGGCGTGATTGCAGCCCAATCGATCGGGGAACCCGGCACCCAGTTGACGATGCGTACGTTTCATATCGGGGGCACGGCGAGCAAGGTAGTCGAGCAAACCGTGTTGGAAGCGAAACATGCGGGAACGCTCAAGTTTATGAGCTTCGATGCAAGGAAGAACGTCGACGTGCATCGGGCGGGGGTCGCGGTCCGGGGCCAACAGGGGGATTGGATCGTGATGACTCGCAACGCAAAAATCGCGATCTATGATGACAACGGCCGAGAGCGTGAGAAATACCCCGTGATGTATGGGGCCAGGATCAAGCTCAAGGATGGGGAACGAGTGGACATCGGGCAGAAGATGGTGGAGTGGGACCCTTACTCACTGCTGATCCTCACCGAGGTCGGCGGGAAGGTGGCCTATGGTGACGTGGTCGAGGGCGTGACCATGAAGGAAGAGCTGGATGAAGTGACCGGCCTTTCACGGAAGGTCGTGATCGAGCAGCCCGGAGCCGCGCTCCGACCGCGTATTTCTATCAAGGATGAAGGCGGGAAAACAGCCAAGGTGGCGAGCGCCGGTGCCGTCGCCCGGTATCTGCTTCCGGTTGGCGCCCATATCCTGGTCGAACGGGGAACCATGGTGTTTCCGGGGGACGTGCTGGCCAAGATCCCTCGCGAGACGACCAAGACGAAGGACATCACCGGCGGTCTGCCACGCGTCGCGGAGCTCTTTGAAGCGAGAAAGCCCAAGGAACAAGCAGTCATTACCGAAATCGACGGCGAAATCTCTTTTGGCGGGTTCGTCAAGGGGATGCGCAAGGTCATCGTGGACAACAAGGTGGGGGATTTGAAGGAGTATCTCATCCCCAAAGGAAAACACGTCAATGTCCACGAGGGGGATTGGGTGCGAGCCGGAGAGCCCCTCATGGACGGATCGGCCAATCCTCACGATATCTTGGATGTGCTGGGTCCCAAGGAATTGCAAAAGTATCTCGTGGATGAAGTGCAGGATGTCTATCGGCTCCAGGGGGTGTCGATTAATGACAAGCACATCGAGATTATCGTCCGGCAGATGCTGCGGAAAGTCCGCGTTGAAGAATCAGGTGATACCGAGTTTCTGGCGGGCAGTCAGGTGAATAAGCATGTGTTCGATGAGGAGAACGAACGCGTGTTGGCAAAAGGAGGACGGCCGGCGCTTGGGAAGCCGGTACTGTTGGGGATTACCAAGGCAGCGCTGACGACCGACAGCTTCATCTCGGCGGCTTCGTTCCAGGAAACCACGCGAGTGCTCACCGAGGCGGCGATCAACGGTCGCGAAGATACGTTGGTCGGCTTGAAGGAGAACGTCATCGTGGGCCGGCTGATTCCTGCCGGAACGGGATTCGTGGAGTACCGAGAGACGTTTGTGATCAGCCCCAAGAGCGAGGTGCCACCGGCGTTGGCAAACGAACCCGTGGCCATCGGTCAGGAGGGGAAGTCCGTAGCTGAGGCTGACGCCTCCAGTGGCTGAGGGTTAGAACGTAGGCGGTTGCTTGACACTCTTCAGGAGCTTCTTTATAATCCGTTGGCTTTGGCCCTGAACGTGGAAGAAACAAGGCTCGCATAACCGGAGACGACGCAGGATGCCCACCGTCAATCAGCTCGTTCGGCACGGTCGCAGACTCATCAGGGGAAAGACGAAGAGTCCGGCGCTCGGGCGCTGTCCTCAGAAGCGAGGGGTCTGTCTACGAGTGTACACCTCAACGCCCAAGAAGCCGAATTCAGCGCTCCGCAAGGTCGCCCGCGTTCGTCTTACCAATGGCATGGAGGTGACCTCTTATATTCCAGGCGTCGGGCACAACTTACAGGAACATTCGATTGTCCTGGTTCGAGGCGGCCGGGTGAAAGATTTGCCAGGTGTCCGGTACCACATTGTCCGCGGCGCCCTGGACGCGGTTGGGGTGGCGGATCGGAAGCAGGGGCGGTCCAAGTACGGCGCCAAACGGCCTAAGTAGGAATCGACGATTGTCAGAGTGACTCATTGATGCTCTGACTCAATCGTTCCATGACACAATGAGTTAATGGGGTTCGATGTCAAGACGACGATTATTCGGGCAGCGCGAAGTACAGCCAGATCCGCGTTTTCACGACAAGATGGTGGGGAAGTTCATCAACACGTTGATGTCATGTGGCAAGAAGAGCACAGCGGAGCGCGTCTGTTTCGGAGCATTTGAGTTGATCCAGGGGAAGACGGCGAGTGATCCGCTGAAGGTGTTCCGGGCCGCGATCGACAATGTGAAGCCCGTCGTCGAAGTCAAATCGCGTCGTGTGGGAGGAGCCTCCTATCAAGTTCCGGTCGAAATTCGCACTGTGCGTCGGATGTCTCTCGCCATGCGCTGGATTGCGCAGTACGCCAAGGCTCGGGGCGGGAAGAGCATGCGGGAACGGTTGGCTGCCGAATTACTGGATGCGGCCAACAACACTGGCGCATCGGTGAAAAAACGGGAGGATACGCACCGCATGGCGGAGGCGAATAAGGCCTTCGCCCATTATCGCTGGTAGGGCGCGGTGTTCTCGTGCTGCAGTTGGGCCACGCTGCCAGGGAGCAGACGGTCGTTCTGCATGGCCGCTTGCTGAATTGGTGTGGCGCTGCAGCACCTGTGTTTTCGGAGGATGATTTGGCCAGGCTATCCCCGCTGGAGCGGACACGCAACATCGGCATCATGGCCCACATTGATGCCGGCAAGACGACCACGACGGAGCGCATCCTGTTTTATACCGGTGTCTCGCACCGCATGGGTGAAGTCCATGACGGTGCGGCGACCATGGACTGGATGGAGCAGGAGCGTGAGCGAGGTATCACCATTACTGCAGCGGCGACCACCTGCTTTTGGCGCGACCATCGCATCAACATCATCGATACGCCTGGCCATGTGGATTTCACCATTGAAGTGGAGCGTTCGCTTCGGGTGTTGGATGGGGCGGTCGCCGTCTTTGATTCTGTCCAGGGCGTTGAGCCCCAATCGGAAACGGTCTGGCGCCAAGCGGACAAGTATCGGGTGCCTAGGATCGCCTTCATGAACAAAATGGACCGGGTCGGGGCGGAATTCTATACGAGCGTTCAGTCGATGGTTGAGCGCTTGGGCGCCAATCCCGTTCCCATTCAGTTACCGATCGGGCGTGAAGCTGAGTTCAAAGGAGCGGTGGACTTGGTCACGATGAAGGCATACCTGTACGACACCGACTCCTTGGGCGCGACGTACAAGGTCGAGGACGTTCCGGCTGAGCTTGTGGATTTGGCGAAAGAATACCGGGAGAAGATGCTCGACATCGTGGCGGAGCACGATGAACAGGTGTTGGAACGCTACCTCAATGGCGAATCGCTTGGTGTGGAAGAGATCAAGCGCGCGATTCGAGCCGGTACGATCACCATGAAACTGACGCCGGTGCTGTGCGGGGCTGCCTTCAAGAATAAAGGGGTTCAGCTCCTTCTCGATGCGGTGGTGGATTATCTCCCGTCGCCGCTGGATGTGCCTCCGGTGGTCGGCATCGACCCGGCCACCAAGAAGGAAGTCACGCGGCAGGTGAGTGACGATGAGCCGTTCGCGGCATTAGCCTTCAAGATCATGAGCGACCCGTTTGCCGGGCAGCTCACGTTTTTTCGCGTCTACTCTGGGACGCTAAAAACCGGAATGTCCGTCTACAACGTGACGAAGGACACCCGGGATCGGGTCGGCCGGCTGCTGAAAATGCATGCGAACAAGCGGGAAGACATTGACGTCGTCTATGCAGGAGACATTGCCGCTGCCGTCGGCTTGAAGGGGGCATCAACAGGCGACACGCTGTGCGGGGAAAAGAATCAAGTCCTGCTCGAGGTCATGAAATTCCCGGAGCCAGTCATCGCGATGGCCATTGAACCGAAGACCAAGCAGGATCAAGAGAAGCTGGGATTCTCGCTGCAAAGACTCACCCAAGAAGACCCGTCGTTTCGTGTCCGCAGCGACGAGGAGACCGGGCAGACCATTATCGCCGGGATGGGAGAGCTGCACCTTGAAATCATCGTGGACCGGCTGCTTCGCGAATTTAAAGTGGAGGCCAATGTCGGCAAGCCTGAGGTGGCGTTTCGGGAGTCCATCCGACGGTCGGCGGAAGCGGAGGGGAAGTACATCAAGCAGACCGGCGGGCGTGGCCAATATGGCCACGTCGTGATCACCGTGCAGCCAACCGATTCCTCGGTGGGGTTCGAATTTGTCAACAAGATTGTCGGCGGGGCGGTGCCGAGAGAGTACATTCCGGCGGTGGAAAAAGGCATCAAGGAACGGATGGACTCCGGAGTCTTGGCCGGCTATCCGCTGCGAGACATTCGGGTGACGATTATCGATGGATCCTATCATGACGTGGATTCCAGCGAGATGGCGTTCAAGATTGCCGCCTCCATGGCGTTCCAGGCAGCGTGTCGCGAGGCTGACGCTGTCCTGCAGGAGCCGATTATGAAGGTGGAAGTCCTCGTTCCCCAGAACTATATGGGAGACGTGATCGGCAACCTCAACAGCAGACGCGGGAAGATCCATGGCATCAAGGTACGGGCAGGATCCCAGGTGATCGAGGCGGCGGTCCCGTTGAGCGAGATGTTTGGGTATGCGACGGATCTGCGCTCGCGCACACAAGGGCGTGCCACCTATACCATGGAATTTACCCGTTATGAGCAGGTTCCCAAGTCAATTGGTGACGCAATCATCGCGAAGCATCGAGGGGAGTGAAGGAGGGAGCGATGGCGAAGGCGAAGTATGAGCGGCGGAAGCCTCATATGAACATTGGGACGATCGGGCATGTGGATCATGGCAAGACGACGCTGACGTCGGCGCTGACGAAGGTGTGTGCGGCGCAGGGGATGGGGACGTTTGTGACGTATGATCAGGTGGCGAAGGCGAGCGAGTCGCAGGGGCGGCGGGATGCGACGAAGATTTTGACGATTGCGATTGCGCACGTGGAGTATGAGACGGAGAAGCGGCACTATGCGCACGTGGACTGTCCGGGGCACGCGGACTATGTCAAGAACATGATCACGGGGGCGGCGCAGATGGACGGGGCGATTTTGGTGGTGTCGGCGGCGGATGGGCCGATGCCGCAGACGCGGGAGCACATTCTGCTGGCGCGGCAGGTGGGGGTGCCCTACATAGTGGTGTATTTGAACAAAGCGGACAAGGTGGATGACAAGGAGCTGTTGGAGCTGGTGGAGTTGGAGGTGCGGGAGCTGCTGACGAAGTACGAGTTTCCGGGGGAGAAGATTCCGATTGTGGTGGGGTCGGCGACGAAGGCGCTGCTGGAGGGGGAGCAAGGGCCGCTGGGGGCGCCGTCGATTGTGCAGTTATTGGAGGCGGTGGACGGGTATATTCCGACGCCGACGCGGGCGATTGACAAGGCGTTTTTGATGCCGATTGAGGATGTCTTTACGATCAGCGGGCGGGGGACGGTGGTGACGGGGCGGTGCGAGCGCGGGGTGGTGAAGGTGGGGGATGAGGTGGAGATGGTGGGGTTACGGCCGACGGGGAGCACGGTGGTGACGGGGGGGGAGATGTTCCGCAAGGTGCGCCGGCTCGAGGAGGTGGGCGCGGAGTCGGCAGGCGTCTTGGTGGGGTTCGCAGGGTCCGCCGGCGACGCCTTCAGCCTCCTGGATCGGTTCGAGGTCAAGCTCAAGGAGTCG
>JACZQN010000049.1 GCA_022545705.1 Nitrospirota bacterium
GGGCCGCTCGGCTGTGATCTTGGAATCCAGTTGACGGAGCGAACCGGATGCCGCGTTCCGCGGGTTCGCAAAGGCTTCCTCCCCACGTTCCGTGATCCGGCGGTTGAGCGCGTGAAAGTCGTCCAAACGCATATAGACCTCGCCGCGCACAACCAGATGGGACGGAACGTCGGCCTCGCGCTGCAATAGGAGAGGAAGTGAGCGGAGCGTCCTGAGGTTCACGGTGACATCCTCGCCGACGCTTCCGTTCCCGCGTGTCGCGCCGCGGACGAAGCGCCCGTCATCGTATACCAGTTCGACGGAGAGGCCGTCGAATTTCGGCTCGGCGGTGAACTGGACAGCCTCCACCCCCAGTTCCCGGCGCATGCGTGCATCGAACGCCTGGACCTCATCGGCATTCGTGACCGAGTCCAAGCTCAACATGGGTCGCTCGTGCTGCGTTTTCTTCAGTTCCTCAAGTGGGGGGGCGCCGACACGCTGGGTGGGGGAATCGGGAGAAATGAGGTCGGGGTAGGCAGCTTCGAGGTCGCTCAGTTCACGAAAAAGCCGGTCATACTCCTGGTCCGAGATCTCCGGGCGAGCTTTCACGTAGTAGAGGTAGTCGTGCCGGTGCAGTTCTCGCCGCAACGCCGCAATGCGTTGTTCCGCTTCTGCGCGCCTCGGGTGAAGGGCCTCGTGGCTCATGGGAATACCACATACGCGTGATTCGTTAAACGTGATTTGTTACACGTCACAGAGTTTAGCCTGTCCTCCTCTTCGTCGTTTAACGTTTCACGATGAACGGGTAACGTTGTTAGCTGATGACTGTCAGCTTTATTCATGGATAAACCGGGCAGCGTAGCTTCTGATTTCGTGGCCGTTCAGAACGTGAAAGCGGCGCAACCGGTCCACAGTCAGACCGGAGAACCGATTCAGCGGGATCATCACCAACCGACGGCGGAACCGCCGGACTATTCTCCGCCACCGCGCGAGCGCAGGAATTGGCGAAACGAGCACGATGTGGGGTTCACGCGAATGCAGGGCCGCGCCCGCAATGAGCCGTTCCTCCAAGGAGCGTGTAAAACTGAGCCGCTGATCGTTCCAAATATCAGGGATCCACCTGGGCGGAAAGAGAAACATCGCTCCGCCGTATCGGGACTGGGCGATGCCAGGTCCAACGAACTGGTCTAGGAAGGGCGTGGCGTAAAAACAAAGCGTGGATTCTTCGGCGTGTTCAGCGTACCACGTGGCCTGCCAGCTATAGCGATGGGAGTCAGCGGGGGTGTCGAAGAGAAAGACGACCACCTCGACATTGCCCCGAGCCGGAGGGATTTCTTTCACGTAAATGTCCATTCGCTTCCGGCCCTCTGGACGCTGCGCCCGGTGGGGTGTGTACCAATGCCGCAGGCTCTCCCGAAGGTCCACGCCGTCTTTGACTGAAGTCGTAAACTTTTCGACTCGAGCGAGATCGGCTCCCATGATCGCCCGCGCCTGCTCGCGGACATGACTCGTGAAACTTTCGATGCGGCTATCCTCAGGAGGCCAGGAACACTGCCGAAAGGGGTTCCAGAGAAGAGCCCAGCGACGGCTGCTGGTCCGACTTGGTCTGGGCCTGAGTGTGAGCGAGCGCCAGACCAGTGGAAGGCCCTCAAGCCGGTTCTTGGCCAATGCGACCACTCCATCCGGGAACTCCAGTTTGCCGATCCCTGCAGAGAGGGTCTTCCAGGAAAGCTCACCCTGGTCTTCCTGGTGGAGAGCATAGCTCTTGGCTGTCTCCAGCAGCGTGATCGCAAATTCATCCCCCGCCATCTGCTTGGCGGCGAGCACCAAGGTGTACAAGTCCGGTGTCAAACGACGGTCCGTCAGCGCGAGGTTCCGAACGTATTGCAGATACCGTTGGAGAAGCTGCGGGGTGATCCAGTTTGCCACCGAGGTTGTGTCGGTGTTCCTTGCTACCAGCCAGCGAGAGCGGGCCTCCAGGAGCAATTCTTTGATGCCATCCACCGACAGATGGCGGTCCGAGCGCACCTCCGCACGTCGCCGCTCGTAGAGCTCGGTGACGTAGGGAAGTTCACCCAAGACGAAATACAGGGTGGAGGTGTGTACGGAGTACCGGGACGGTAGGGCCACAGGTCGCTCCGGGTCGGTATACGGAGTCCGAATCCGATAGGCCTCCCGTAACCAAGGCCACTCCGCGAGTGAGCAGAGACACAGGATGGACTCGAAGTCCAGCTCGAGCTCATGCAGGCGGAAGGCCATCCAGGCGATCCGATCCCACCGTTGTCCTGGTTGAGGGGGAGCCTGGAGCGAGGGAATCACGGCCGACGCGAAGGCCGCGAGCGACACGCGCTTGAGCGCGTAGGGATCGGGCGCGGCGAGCGGGGTGGGTTCGAAGACGGTCACCTCTCGATCGATGTAGGCCCGGGCGATTCCCTCGCCTCTCGCGACTCTGATTCCCATGATCACGGCCTGGCAAGGGTCTACCGGCACGAAACTCACCACCGGTGTCCCGTCACGATCCGGTTCCGGTATGGTGATGAGGTTGATATGGGGCAGCTCCTCGATCGCCTCTTCGAGCGGGCTTTCTACCGAGGGCGGCAGGGGCACGGCGAGACAGTCGAACTGGCGTGCGATCAGCGTTTCGCGGACCTCCTGCGCCATGTCTCCGCTGGCGTGGAGGATCGGGAGCACCTCGATTCGGGAGGAGAGGCGAAGAACGGCGTCGGTGGATTTACGTCGAGTGGCCATACGAATGGCCCGCCATCAATGTAGGAATCACCACGTCGAACGCCATTCAGTCAAAAGCCATCACGTGGCAAGGACCCTCGGACTTTCAGCAGATAAAATGTTCATACGCAACTTGACTGGAGCTGACTTTCGGACCTTCTGACCTTGTAACTTTCAACCAGCTCTCTCATCGGTCTGGATGAAGAGGGTCGTTCCCTTCGAAGAAGAAGTCGCCTAATCCTTGCGGCAACGGTTGATCTCCGAGCGCCCCCTTGCGCCGACGAGACAGTCCCTCCAGGTCCAGTGCTTCCTCTCCGAGGACCTTGATGAGGGCCTCGCGCCAGGCCTCGTCCTTGGAGAGAGGGTGTGTGGGGTCTTGCGCCAACCGCTTGAGTGCGTACTGCAGGAGATGCATTCCGTCCCGCACGGAAAACTCGAGATTCAGTTGGTGCGCCTCCTGGAGGAAGTCCACGGTGAGAGCCAGCATCTCCGCCGGAGCGAACGGTAGATGGTAGCGCAGGATGGCCAACTCGCTCTCACGCTGGGGAAACGACACGTTGATGGTCGGCTGGAGCCGGGATAAGATGTAATCGGGGACCTCGTACGTCGAGGCGTCTTCGTTCATGGTGACGCAGCACCGAAAGTCTGGATGCGCCTTGACCAAGATCCCCGCGACAATGGATTCGACGCACTGTCGGTGATCAAGCAGTGATGCCAGCGAGGCCCAGCTCTTTTCGTTCATCCGGTTGCCTTCATCGAGTACGCACACAGCGCCGGTCAGCGCCGCGGTGACGAGTGGGGAAGCCTGGTAAACAATCGTCCCGGATTCCGCCAGCACGGGAGTGATCAGCAGGTCTTCGGGGCGCGTATCCGCCGTGCACTGAAAGATGTATAGGCCTTGCTTGCGTTCTCTTGCCCCAGCCATGGCCAGGGTGGTCTTGCCGATGCCAGGATGGCCGGTGATGCGAGGGGAGAGCGGGAGGTCCTTCGGGTCGATGACCAGCCAGCACGCCAAGAGCTGCTTGAGGATCTCACGTTCGCCGATCCACTCCTGGGCCAAGTCGATCGGGTGAGCCAGGCGGAGCATCACGCCGTCCACCGTCATGGTACGGTCCGTTGCCGCTGGCTGCTTCCTTTGCATGCGCGCTCCGGTGGATTCCGCGGGGTTGATTCAACCCTTGAGCAAACCGTAGCACAGGGTCTGGCGAAGGGTCAAACGTTCGCGCGGCCTTCCCTGCCCTCGCGCTTTGACTTTCCGGTCTTCGGGTTCTATCCTTGGTCACCACGTCGACGTGCGGTCCAGTGAAATCCCATTCAGCCTGTGCCGGAGGCTGGAAATCAGCGGAGCGGTCGGCGGACGGTGGGAAGACCTAAGGCCACCAAGACCAACATGGAGGGCTGGTGAAACCATGACAACTGACCAATTCTTGCGTCCCGCGTCACTATGTCTGAGTGTCCTGTTGCTATCCGGATGCGTCATGGCCGAGAAATACAAGGCCGAGAAAGCCAGGAGTCTGAACTTTCAGCGCCTCCTGGCCCAGGAGGAAAAGCGGACCGGCGAGTTAGACAGCGACCTGAGGCGCGTAAAGCGCGACAGCAGTGACCTCCTGAGCCAGACCCGCGACTTGGAGGTAGAGGTTCAGGCTGTCCGTGCGCAGTTGGCAACACTGCAAGAAGAGGCGGCCATGCAAGAAGCTGAAAGGCAGCGGGAACAGGCCAGAATGGAACTCGGAGAGGCTGAGAAGCTTCTGCCCGAACCAGACGACCTAGGCCAGATTGAACCGGAACCCTTGCTGACGGAGGCTGGTCGCCCGCGCTATCACGTCGTGGCCCGAGGCGAGACGCTCTATCGCCTCTCGAAGCGCTACGGAGTCCGTATAGACCAGATCCGTGAGTGGAACAATTTGTCGAGCAACGTGATTGTGGTGGGCCGGGAACTGATCGTGGGCTACGAGTGAGACACGCGACATGCAGCCACCTGTCTATTCGGTCAGCTTTGATGATTTTCGAGTCCTCGCCTCCCAAGGGAACCTGATTCCCCTCTACCGGGAAATCCTGGCGGACCTTGAGACCCCCGTCTCGGCGTTCACGAAGATTGACCACGGGTCTTCAGCCTATCTGTTGGAAAGTGTCGAGGGTGGCGAGAACTGGGCTCGCTATTCGTTCCTTGGCAGCGGGTCGCAGATCGTGGCGCGCGAGGAACGGGGGGTATTGTTGGTCACGCGCGGCCGGCGGATCGATCGCATTTCGATTGGAGATAACCCGCTCGACTGTATCCGTGGCCTGATGGATGAGTACCAACCGGTGACCGTCCCGGGACTCCCGCGTTTCGTAGGAGGGGCGGTGGGATACCTAGGGTACGATGTCGTCCGCTCGTTCGAGGACATTCCGCCTCGCCGGAAAGATGCGCTCGATCTCCCGGACCTCGCGTTCCTACTCACGGACACGCTGCTGATCTTTGATAATGTGTTCCAGAAGATCAAGGTGGTGGCCAATGCGCATGTGCTGTCCCGCCGTGATGCAGACCTCAGAAGGGCCTATGGTGAGGCCACGGCTCGTATCGAACGGATGATCTCGCGCCTGAAGCGGCCCTTGCGGAGGGCCCGCACGAAACAGCGCCGCAAGCCGATCACATTTACTCCTAATATGAGCCGGGCCGATTTCGAGAAGATGGTCATGCGGACCAAAGAGTACATACGCGCAGGCGATATCGTGCAAGCTGTCGTATCGCAGCGGTGGGAGACCAGCATCCGGGTTCCCCCGTTCGAGGTTTACCGGGCGCTGCGCGTGATCAACCCCTCACCGTATATGTACTATCTTCGAGTGGGGGGAATTGAGTTGGTGGGGTCCTCGCCGGAAACGCTGGTCCGGTGCGAGGACGGAAGGGTCTCAGTCCGGCCGATCGCGGGAACCCGGCAGCGAGGTGCGACCTCGGATCAGGACATGATGCTGGAGAAGGAATTGCTCGCAGATGAGAAAGAGCGAGCGGAGCATGTGATGCTTGTGGATCTGGGTCGCAATGACGTGGGGCGTGTGGCGAAACAGGGATCGGTCCGTGTTGATGCCTTCATGCGGGTGGAACGGTATTCCCATGTCATGCATTTGGTCTCAGAGGTGAATGGGGACCTTGATCGGACACAAGATGTCTATGACGTCATGAGAGCGTGCTTCCCGGCGGGTACCGTGTCTGGCGCGCCGAAGATTCGCGCTATGCAGATCATCGAAGAGCTGGAGCCCACCCGGCGCGGTCCTTACGCAGGAGCCGTCGGGTACTTCAGCTTCTCCGGCAACATGGATACCTGTATTAATATCCGGACGGTCGTGATCAAGGGCAGACAGGCTTACATCCAAGCTGGGGCGGGAATCGTAGCCGACTCGCAGCCCGAACGCGAGTATGAGGAAACCTGTAGCAAGGCGCGAGCGATGATGAAGGCCATTGAGCTCGCGGAACGGGGGCTCGAATGAAGACGTGAGTAGCCCCGTCAATCGTTATTCGTGAAACGTCGGATCGGAAGATTATCTTGGTCCCTCGGTTAACCGTTTCCGGATTGCGGTTCACGTTTAATGGTTAATGATTTCTGTTTATGCTTCTGATGATCGACAACTACGACTCCTTTACCTACAACCTCGTACAATATTTCGGGGAGCTGGGGCAGGATGTCCGCGTCTATCGCAACGATAAGATCACGATCGAGGAAATGGAGGCTCTCCGCCCGCAACAGCTCGTATTGTCCCCTGGTCCCTGCACTCCCAACGAGGCCGGCATTTCAGTGGATGCGATTCGTCACTTCGCGGGACGCCTGCCTGTTCTCGGCGTGTGTCTGGGCCATCAATCACTGGCGGTGGCGTTCGGGGGCGAGGTGGTCCGGGCCGACCGGTTGATGCACGGCAAGACGTCTATGATTCACCATGATGGCAAGACCGTCTTTCGCGACTTGCCGAACCCCTTCGAGGCTACGCGATACCATTCCTTGCTCGTCAACCGGGCTAGCGTTCCCGAATGCCTGGAAGTCTCGGCCGAAACGGCGGAAGGCGAGATCATGGGTTTGCGCCACCGCACGCTGGGTGTTGAGGGGGTGCAGTTCCACCCCGAATCAATTCTTACGGCGGCCGGCAAGGATCTGCTCCGCAACTTCCTCAAACTCCAGCAGAAGGTGGCGAGGGGCACGGGGCTATAGGGTATAGGCTCAGGAGCGAAAGCTCCTTGCCTGATTCCTCCCCATTAGCGCCGCGGCCGTACCCTCGATCCTGCGTCGACTGGCCATGATCAAAGCAATCATCGCAAAGCTCGCGGACCGCACGGATCTCTCCGAGCAAGAGGCGGAAGAGGTCATGTTAGAGATCATGGGAGGAGCTGCCACACCTGCGCAGATCGCGGCCTACCTGATGGGACTCCGGATGAAAGGTGAGACCGTGGATGAGATTGCCGGGTCGGCGAGAGCGATGCGAGCCCGCGCGACCCGCATCCGGTCGGCCGCCCCGCTCGTGGTAGACACGTGCGGGACCGGTGGTGATCGGGCGAACACGTTCAATATTTCTACCACCGCGGCGTTCGTGGTGGCAGGCGGAGGCCTCGCCGTTGCCAAGCACGGAAACCGCTCGGTGTCATCCCGCTGCGGCAGCGCCGATGTGCTGGCTGCCTTGGGGGTCCGTATCGATCTGCCGATTGAGCGCGTTGAGGAATGTCTCAATGAGGTGGGAATTGGTTTCCTGTTTGCGCCGCTGTTTCACGGGGCGATGAAACACTGCGCCGCGCCGCGGCAGGAAATGGGTATCCGGACCCTGCTGAACGTGCTGGGGCCGCTTACCAATCCGGCGGGTGCGACGATCCAGGTACTTGGTGTCTATGATGATGCCTTGACGGAGCTGCTTGCAAAAGTCTTGATCCACTTGGGGACTCGACACTGTTTCGTCGTTCACGGGATGGATGGGCTGGACGAGATCACGTTGACCGATCGGACCCGGATCTCGGAGGGGAAGGCGGGGGTGGTTTCCACGTACTTCGTCGAGCCCGGCGAGTTCGGGCTCGGCCGTGTGCGCCTCAAAGATCTTGCCGGCGGCACGCCTGAAGAGAATGCGCATTTCACGCGAGAAGTTCTCAGAGGGAAGACCGGGCCCAAGCGGGATGTGGTCTGCCTCAACGCCGCGCCAGCCTTCGTGGCGGGCGAGAAGGCGAAGACCTTGCAGGATGGCTATGAACGAGCCGGGCAGGTTCTCAGCAGCGGTGCGGCAATGGACAAATTGGAGCGGCTCATCGAGTTTACGAATAAATGAGTGCGGGGAAGGCAGGACTGTTCCTTGTGCTCGCGCATTGCCCACCTAAGAAGGTGTCGGGTACCCGGTGCTCTTCAACATGCAACGGGTGATGACGCGCGCAGTTGGGAGCAGTCCTACCTCCCCTTGCAAATGAGAAGACCAAAGTCTGTTGAGCCCCAGCCAATTTCCTGACTAGTAAGAATTAGGACAAGGGTGCGTTAAGGAAGAATTGAAAGATGATCCTGGATCGAATTCTCGAACATAAGCGGGCGGAGTTACGTCACAAGCAGAGCCGTGGATACCTCGCCGATCTCAAGAGCCGAATTCGCGATGGCGTTCCGCCGCTGGAGTTCACGATCACGCTGGAGGCGACGCGGCGGCCGTCCAGCCCTGCGCTCATTGCTGAAGTCAAGAAAGCCTCGCCGAGCCAAGGGCTGCTGCGGGCGGAGTTCGAGGAGTCGTTTGATCCGGTCAAGATCGCCGACCAATACAAAACGCACGGCGCCTCTGCCTTGTCCGTAGTGACTGACGAGACATATTTCCAGGGGAGCCTGAACTATTTGAAGGCCGTCAAGGATAAAGTCGGGCTTCCGACGCTTAACAAAGAATTCATGGTGAGCGAAGTGCAGTTCTACGAGGCGCGGGCATTCGGGGCCGATGCCGTGCTGCTCATCGTTGCCGCTTTGGAACGAAAACAGCTGCGGGACTTCTTTGCGCTCGGCAGGGAATTATCGTTGGATGTTCTGGTGGAGACGCACCATGAACGCGAGCTTGACACAGTACTGGAATGGCTGCCTGAGGCACGTCTGATCGGGATCAACAATCGGGACCTGAAGACGTTCTCGACCGATCTCGCCGTGACCTTTCGGCTCGCAAAGCGCATTCCCTCAGGCAAGGTCATCGTGAGCGAAAGCGGAATCCACAAGCGGGACGATGTGCAGAAGTTGGTCGAAGCAGGCATCCATGCGATGCTGGTGGGTGAGGCTTTGATCCGCGCTGATGACACTGGAGCCAAGATCCGGGAGTTGCTGGGCGACCACAAGGACGAAGCCCGAGAACGATAAGAAGCGGGTCCCGAGAAAAGGGAAGGTAAAAGGGCAAAAGGCAAAAGTGGTGGAGGAGCCTTGCGTCCCGCTGCGGACGGCCCATCAAGCGTAATTGTAGCTGAGAAGACTGATGACGGATAGCCTCAAGGTGAAGATCTGCGGGATCACGAATCTCGAGGACGCGATCGCGGCGGTGGAGGCCGGCGCGGATGCGCTCGGCTTCGTGTTCCATCGCGAAAGCCCCCGCCGCGTGACGCCGGATATTGTGCGTCAGATCGTTGCTCAACTTCCTCCGCTGGTGCTGCCGGTAGGAGTCTTCGTCAACGAAGACGCGAAGGTCGTTCGTGATGTGATGGATGCATGCGCATTGGCTCTGGCGCAGATTCATGGCGACGAGTCCCCCTCCTATTGCAGGGAGGTAGGCCGTCCGGTTCTTCGCGCCATCCGGCTTCGTGACCGGGCTGGGCTGGCGGATATGGCTGGGTATCAGGAGCAGGCCTGTGTCCGAGGGTTCGTCGTGGACGCGTATTCCGAGCAAGCGTTTGGCGGAACCGGCGAACGTGTGGATTGGGCACTCGCGGCTGAGGCGGCACGAACTAGCCGGGTCCTCCTCGCCGGGGGGCTGACACCGGAGAATGTGCAAGAGGCAGTTATCAGGGTTCGACCATACGGCGTGGATGTGAGCAGCGGTGTTGAGGCTCGTCCAGGCAAGAAAGACCACGCCAAGGTCATGGCTTTTGTTCGGGCGGCTAAACTTGCGTCCACCCAGTCCGGGGGCTATACTGCGCTAGTAGAGTGAGAAGGCTCCACAGGAGCATTCAGGCCATGGCCAACTTACCCAATGAATACGGCCGGTTCGGGGCGTTCGGCGGTCGCTACGTGCCGGAAACGTTGATGCCGGCCTTGTTGGAGCTGGAGCAGGCGTACCTGAGAGCTCGAGCGGACCGGAAGTTCCAGGCTGAGCTCGACGGATATCTTTCTCGATACGTCGGCAGGCCGACTCCGTTGTACTTCGCGGAGCGCCTCAGTCGGAAGTTGGGCGGTGCCAGGATTTACCTCAAACGAGAAGACTTGTGCCATACGGGTGCGCATAAGATCAACAATACGATCGGGCAGGCGCTTCTGGCCCGTCGGATGAAGAAGCAACGAGTCATCGCTGAGACCGGCGCTGGCCAGCATGGTGTCGCTGTCGCCACTGTGGCCGCGATGTTTGGGCTCGCCTGTGAAGTTTACATGGGGACGGAGGACATGCAGCGGCAGGCGCTCAATGTGTACCGGATGCGGCTACTCGGCGCGACGGTGACTGCCGTCGATGCAGGCAGCCGGACGCTGAAAGATGCGATCAGCGAGGCGATGCGCGATTGGACGACCAATGTGCGGCGCACGCACTATATCCTCGGATCCGTTCTGGGGGCGCATCCTTACCCTATGATAATCCGAGATTTTCAGTCTGTCATTGGGCGGGAAACACGTCGCCAGATCCTTTCTGGTGAAGGGCGGTTGCCGGATTATCTCGTGGCCTGTGTCGGCGGCGGAAGCAACTCGATGGGCCTGTTCTATCCATTTCTCAAAGATCGCGCGGTGGCGATGATCGGGGTCGAAGCCGGGGGGCTGGGGCTCGAAAGCGGGAAACACGCGGCCCGGTTCGCAGGTGGACGACCGGGGGTCTTGCACGGGACCATGACCTATCTGCTCCAGGATGATAACGGACAGATCAGTTTGACGCACTCAGTCTCGGCAGGCCTGGACTATGCGGCTGTGGGTCCTGAGCACAGCTTTTATCGTGAATCCGGCCGCATCCAGTATACGTCGGCGACGGATGATGAGGCCATGGCGGCGTTCGATCTGTTGTCGCGCGAAGAGGGGATCATGCCCGCGCTTGAAAGCGCACACGCGATCGCCGAAGTTGTCAAGCTGGCCCCCAGGCTGAAAAAACGTCAAACCATCCTCGTGAATCTGTCAGGACGTGGCGACAAGGATGTCCAACACGTGGCACGGATAAGAGGCGTGACGCTGTAACAAGCTGCAAAGGAGGTCTCCGAGAAGCGCTTTCTCTCGCGTTCGCAAGACCGAGCTCTCATTGTTGAGCTGCGGATTTCTTGGACCTCCTGGGACTTCCGGCGCGCGTGTCCGTCACGCAAGAAGGTTAGCTGCGGATTACCCATGAAGAACCGACTCGACGCCGCATTTGCTCAGGTAAAGGCCAGGGGCGACAAGGCGCTCATTACCTATCTGATGGCGGGAGATCCTTCCCTCCAGGACACCAAGACCCTCGTGCTGGAGCTGGAGCAGGCTGGCGCGGATGTGGTCGAGCTGGGCGTCCCGTTTTCGGACCCCATCGCGGATGGCCCGGTGATCCAGCGAGCCGCTGAGCGGGCGCTGCGTAGCGGGACCTCGCTGCGACGTGTCCTGACGTTGGTCGCGGAGTTGCGCACCAACACTCAGATTCCCTTGGTGTTAATGGCGTACTACAACACTGTGCACGCCTTCGGTCTCGTGGAATTCTGGCGACAGGCGGTGGCGGCGGGCGTCGATGGGCTGATCGTACCGGACATGCCGCCGGAGGAATCGGGTCCGCTCTGTAGTGCCGCAGAGGAGGGAAATGGGCTGCATCTGATCTTTCTGTTAGCGCCCACAAGCACGCCGGCGCGGCGTACTGCGGTAGCGTGCCGATCCAGGGGCTTCGTGTATTATGTGTCACTGACGGGCATTACCGGCGCAAAATTGACCGACCTGGAAGATGTCCGTATCAATGTCGAGAAGATAAGACGGGTCTCTGACACTCCGGTTGCTGTAGGCTTTGGGATTGCGACCGCGGATGAAGCTGCGCAGGTGGCGGGAATTGCCGATGGGGTGATCATTGGGAGTGCCATCGTCCGGCAGGTTGAACAGTACCAGCATGACCCTCAGATGACAGAGCACGTGGCACGATTCGTGCGGTCGGTCAAACAGGCTATGAACCGTCAGCAGCCTGTCTCGGATTTGAACTAGAGGTTACAATGCCCTCTACCCGTCGCGTTAAATCTTCCGTTCGGACCCATAGAGGGAGGCATGCCCCTCGGCCGTCGCCTGAACAGTCTTCGCTGGGAGCCTCGAAAGTCGGTTCTCATCAAGCTTCGACGCTGAGGTCTACGAAGTTGCTGCAATATCAACACCTCATCCTGGAAAGAATCAATTCCTCGATTGAAAACGAACGTTCGATGGAAGGGGTTGCCCAAGATTGTCTTCAGGCCCTCCTTGAATCAACGGGCTTGCAGCGAGCCGCTGTCTATTTAGAGGATGAACAGAGCCGCCAAATGCAGCTCCTTGCCACTAAGGGGGATGCTGGAACCCGATTACCACAGGACTGGGAGCAGGTTGCAGCCCGTGTCGTGCGGAGCGGTCGCCGATTCTCCGCCGATGACCGGTTGGCCGTTCCCCTCAAGCGCCGAGGGGCAGTCCAAGGAGTGCTCGCGGTGCGAGGGATGCCGGGCGGCAAAAAGCTGGCAAGCAAGATGGCAGCGCTGGTGGACGTTGTTGCCCTGCGCCTGGCGACTGCTCTGGACCATGCGAGAGTCATTGACAAATATGCGCACAAGATCACGCGCATCCAGCAACTCGAAGAGGTGAGCCGGAGTCTGATTTCGCCGTGCGATAGAGAAGAGGCACTCCGACGCTCGATCGAAGCGGCCGTGAAACTCGTGAATGCAGAGGCTGGCTCGCTATTATTGTACGACGAAAGGAGACGCGACCTGTTCTTAAAAATCGCAGTCGGCGATAAGGGCGAGCACCTCAAAGAGGTGCGGCTGAAGATCGGCCAGGGGATCGCCGGCCTCGTAGCGCAGACCGGTCAGCGGATCATGGTGAATGACGCGCAGCACGACCCGCGTGTCTGGCTTGATGTTGACTTGCGTACGGGCTTTACGACGCAACGTCTCCTGGCTGTGCCTGTGAAGGCGCGCGACACAGTCATCGGGGTGATGGAGGCAGTCAACAAGCGGGATGGAGAGGCGTTCAGTCAGTGGGATCTGGAGGAATTCACCAGCTTGTCCAACCAGGTGGCGATTGCGCTGGAGAATGCCCGTCTGTTTGATGACGCGCGGGGCAAGATCGCCCGCCTGCAGAAGATCCAGGAGATCAGCGCGGTGCTCAATTCGTGCTTGGATCAGAACGAGATTCGGAGGCGGGCGATCGAAGCTTCGACGATTCTCATGGAGGCTGAAGCCGGTTCCTTGCTGCTGTTGGATGAGGCCGCTGGAGAGCTCTATTTCGAAGTCGCGTTGGGTGAGAAGGGCGAAGGGGTTCGTGAGATCCGGTTAAAGGTTGGGGAAGGAATCGCCGGCTACGTGGCGCAGACCGGCGAGCCGCTGATCGTGAACGACGTGCAGAACGATCCGCGCTTTTCGCGTCAAGCAGACAAGCGGAGCGGTTTCGTCACCCGTAGCATGGTCTGCGTGCCGGTCACCGCGCGCGAGAAACTGCTCGGGGTGCTCCAGGCGATCAACAAGAGGGACCGTGGGTTCTTCGGGCAGGAAAACCTGCAGGACTTCGTGAGCTTCGGCCATCAGGTGGGCATTGCGATCGAGAATGCGAACCTCTACGAGGAGATCAATCGCCTGTTCGAGGGGTTCATTTCCGCGAGCGTGCTGGCGATTGAAAGCCGGGATCCAACCACCAGCGGTCACAGCGGGCGCGTGGCTTCGTTGACCTGCGGGCTCGCCGAGCTTGTGGACCGTACGAGTTGGGGGCCATATGCCAAGACAACGTTCACGCACGAGCAAATGAAGGAGATACGGTACGCCGCGGTGCTACACGATTTCGGCAAGGTGGGTGTGCGTGAGAACGTGCTGGTCAAGGCTAAGAAGCTCTTCCCGGGCGATCTCTCGGTCCTTAAGGCGCGGTTCGATTTTATCAAGCGGACTCTGGAGGCACAGGCGCTCCGGAAGAAAGTGGAGATCCTTCTGTCGGGCGACCGGGCTCAGACTGCTGCAGTTCTGGCAGAGATTGACGAAGACCTGGCGAAGCAGATCACAGAGACGGACGGCATTCTGGAGTTTTTGCTCGCATGCAACCGGCCGACGGTAGAAACGCAACGGGGGTTCGAGCGACTCGACAAGATTGCCCAGTTGAGCTATGAGTCCTTCGAAGGCCCTCAACCCTATTTGAGCCCGGAAGAGGTCCTCACGCTCTCAATTGCTGAGGGCAGTCTTACGGCGGAGGAACGCGTGGAGATCGAGAGTCACGTGACCCATACCTATCGTTTCCTGTCAACCATCCCCTGGACAAAGTCGCTGAAGAATGTCCCGCTCATTGCCTATGGCCATCATGAAAAACTGGACGGCAGCGGATACCCCCGGCAGGTGCCAGGTGACAGCCTTCCGGTGCAGACACGGATGATGACGATTTCCGATATCTACGATGCCTTGACCGCTTCAGACCGCCCGTACAAAACAGCGGTCTCCTCGCCGCAGGCGCTTGAGATTCTTGAAGATGAGGCGAAGCAAGGCAAGGTGGATTCCCACCTGTTAGAGCTCTTTATCGACGGCAAGATCTATCGGCGCACGCAGGCAGGGTGATTAGTGGGGCATGGATTCGATCATTTCCTCGGCGAGATCTTCGGCCACATCGCTTAAACTCGGCTTGAAAAAGATATAGCTTTCTTCTTCTAGGTGGCGCGCTTTCCAAACGATTGTGCCCTTGTTGGCATCATAGTCAGAGTATCCCTCTCCTTAAGCATCTACTTGAATCCTCAAGCTCCCCGGGGCGAGTTATGAACAGATTGTGTTGGATCTGATCATAATTTAGTAGCCACCCCAAGAACCCTCGATTCCAGAGCTATCGTGTAGCACCTCGGGTACCGGGCGAGTTCTGGTATCACTCTTTGAACTGGAAGCCTTCAGAAGACTATGAGATAGTCGACCGGCCTGGCCCGGGGATGATTCACCCCGTACCACAGGAAGCCCCGCCTGTGCAGGCGGGGAGGAATGTGCTTTATCCCCGAAGGGTAAAGCCCCGATGCCACGGCTGTGAAGCCGTGGTACGGGGTTCACTTATCGAATCAACGCCACACGGACCAGGTCATGGCTGAATTGATCAACCCCGGCAATCATCACGCCACAGAGAACCGAGCTGACCACGAGAATGATGCAGATTTCCGCGGCCATCAGACTGGCGATGGTCATGCGACTGCATCCCAGCTTGAAAATCGTGCTAATCTCCCGCTGGCGTAATCTCAGCGAAAGAGCAAAGACCAGGATGATCGCCAAGATCGTTGCCAGGCCGACAAGAACGATCACCGCGTCGATCACGTTCTTGATCCGAAAGATATTCTGAAGCAGTCCGTCAATGACCTCCGCAGGTCTGACGATTTGTGTGCCCGCATCGTGAGAGACGTACCGGCCGCGCAAGATCGTCCCGGACTTCCCGTCCGTTGGGAGCGCAATCACCGCGGTCACACGAAACTGCGAGCGGTCGCCGTGAAAGTGAAAGGATTCCAGGTTGAGCTCGCTGACCTCCGTATACAGACGAAGCTTGGCGTTGGCGCTGATATTCCTGTCCGTGCGCTCGAGGATGACGCTGGCGTCCCGGCTGTTGACAAGGTCCTCGTGTCCATGCCCCAGCCCTTCGATAATCCACGCAGTCTTGAGGTCGACAAAGACCGCCAGGTCATCCGAGCTGTGCGATCGTGCCAAAACACCCACCACATTCATCTTCAATGGATAGACGCCGGCCAGGTCGAAGAGGTTTTCCGGCGATGAAACCAGGGCATCACCCGGTCCCAATCCCAGCTCCTCGGCAACTGCGGCACCGAGGACCGCATCCCCCACGATGGCAAGCGGACGCCCTGCGGCGGTCTCCAAGCCTCGAAACTCGAAGTAATCCAAGGTGGTTCCGACAATGGGATACCCTCGGGCCGTGAATCGAATGTAGACAGGGATCGGCAACGCAAGCTCCGAGTCTTCGATACGCGCAACTTCCTCCATCGTGACGGGCTCCGGAGCTTCATCGTCGAAATACAGCGTGCTCATCACGAGATCGAGCACGCTCCCCTTGACGCCGACGACTAGGGGGGTGGACACGGCACGCGACATGAGCTGACGCTCACTCTCGGCGAGCAACACCTGCAGCGCAAGCGGCAGGAACGCGATAAGCGTGATGCAGGCGATCAGCGTGCCCGTCTTGATCTTGTTGAAGCTCACGTACCTCCAGGCGATGTAGAGACTGTCGATCACGGTGATCCCCTACGGAAAGAGTATTGGAATGTATTTATAGCCAAATTTCGCTGTCCGCAACAATATATTTGTTGATTTCAATTCTCATAACGTTGATAATGATAATGCAGTATTTAAAGATTATGATAATTAAATGGTATTGAATTTTAAAAAAGTGAATATGTAGAAAAAGGGAGGATTTTTTTCTCTAAATTTGTAATACTTAGTTTATAGAAGTAGGGAGAACTAGTTCTCGAATGTCATCCTGAAATTCTTCTCCAATACGGTGAACCATGATGGCTCCATAAGGAATGTCAAATGTTTCCATAACTTCTTTTTTCGTTTCTGCTATATGCCATTCTCCTTTATGAATACCAATTATTTTTCCCATATAAATATCAAGCTTTTTTTGTTCGAGAAGCCTCATATAGAGATTATATGAGTCTTTACTTTGCTTTTTAAGATCTTCCCATAACTTATCATAATCTTGCATGGTT
>JACZQN010000050.1 GCA_022545705.1 Nitrospirota bacterium
GCATGAGGGCGGCCGGGCGGCGGTTGCCGTGGCTCTTGACGAATCTGGTCGGGAGCCTCATATCCGGGGCCATCCTGTGGTATTTCCGCCTCACCATTCAGGAAGTCGTGGCGATCGTGAGCTTCGTGCCGGTCATCGCCGCCATGGGCGGGAACGTGGGGCTTCAGTCTGCGATCCTCATTATCCGAGGTCTGGCCACCGGCCGAATCGAGATGACGGATGTGCGAAAGCTTTTCTTCCGTGAAGCCTGGATCGGCCTCTTGCTGGGGCTCGCCTGTGGCCTCCTGATGATTCTGGTGAGTTGGCTTTGGCACGGCCATGAAATCCTGGTCATGGTGGTCGGAGCCTCACTTATTATCACTTTCGTAGTTTCGACCAGCGTGGCCACGATCACGCCGTTACTGCTCAAGCGAGTCGGGGTAGACCCGGCAGTGGCGGCCGGCCCGTTCGTCACGACAGTGAACGACATCACGGGGATCGCCATTTACCTGACCCTGGCGACCGCGCTGCTGGATTACATCAAGTGAACGTATGCCCCTGCTGAAAACCCCCGCGATTACGCTTAACAGCCGCAAGTGGGGAGAGGCCGACCGGATCGTGACATTCTATACCCTGCGATTCGGGAAGCTGCGCGGAGTGGCCCGTGGCGCGCGGCGCATGAAGAGCCGCTTCGGCAGCGCGCTCGAGCCCTTCGTCCAGTGCGAGCTGAATCTGTTCGAGAAGCATGGCGATTCGCTCTACCGCATCACGCAGGCCGACATCCGAGAGGCCTTTGTCGGGCTGCGCGAAGACCTCACGCTCATGTCTGGAGCCGCACGCTTAGCGAACTTGGTTGCTGCGGTGACGGGAGAGGGCGATCAGGGCCCACGGATCTTTGAGACCCTCGTAAGCGGGTTCCGATCGCTGGAGGATGGAAACGATCCCGCACTGACGACGCTGCTGTATCAAATCAAGCTCCTCGGGCTGACCGGCTTCCGGCCCCAAACCGACCACTGCACCGCATGCAGTGCTGCCGTCGGACCAACGTCAGGAACCGTGTTGCGCCAATTCGCACCCACATCGGGCGGGTTAGTCTGCCCTGACTGTGCGAGAAGGCGGCCTGAGCGGTGCCTGCCGATCTCGCCAGGCAGCCTCGCATTGCTCCAGCAAGCCCTGCGCTGGACGCCCGACGTGGTCACGCGCCTGAAAGCCACCGGTCAGGTCCGCGCCGAGTTGGAAGCTGTGATCGAAGCCTACGTCACGGTCGTGACGGGGAAACACCTCCCCCCAGCCAATTTCCTGGCGGCCGAAGGCAATCCCCAAGCGTATGGAACCAGGGACTAACCCCGATCCGAAAATGTCATCACAGCCACAGCCCGCTGGGAACGCTGAGCAAGCGCCGTGCGCGCACCTCTCCGTCAGTACCTCATGGCTCCTCCAGGGGCCCAACGAATCCGACCACACATGGCACGCCACTCAGAAGGAATGGCCGTGTGTGTGATTCCGTGCTCGGGCTGTTTTCGGATCGGGGCTCACACTGGCCGCTCAGGTTACATTCCTTCAACCAATCGTGGGCTGGTCAGCATCATCGACCTTTTTGTCCTCATCCAGTCTGATGGGGCACAGCACGGCTCTGCCTAGCCCACATTATTCATGACGGTTCGTCGCGAAATCGCGGAGTCGCGTAGCGAGACGGGCGCGTGGAGCCGCGAAGGAGCGAGGGGTACTTGAACAGTACGTTGAGCGACTGAGTGGCGAGCCTGCCCGCCTGCATGCCGCGGCAGCCGCATGCAGGCTTGTCGCAGCCGCGAATCCGCGATTGCAGCAGAAGTGTTCATGAATAATGTGGGCTAAGCCTCGGGGATTGCTTGTCGGAGGGTCACAGAATCTGCTAGAGTCGCTTAGAGAGTGCGGGTTGCAGGTGCTTCGCTTTGGCGGGCGAGCGGGGCGTCAGCGTGACACAGTTTATTGCGAAGGTGTTCCTGGCAGGCGGGTTTCTGCTCGGGATCTATGGGCTGACGCAGGACAGTACAGTCTTGTTTCGGTCCGGGTTGGGAATGATCGCAGCCGGGATGGTGGCGGCGGGCTATAACATTTACCGCATGCTGGTGGCACGATGGCAGCAACCGGAGGAATGAGTGAACGATGAGCACGGCGGTTCTCGAACCCAAAGACATGGATTGGATCGATAAGGGGGTGCTCGGTATCGAATGGAATGATGGGCACAAAGGCGTGTACCCTGTGCGATACCTTCGGCAGCATTGCCCCTGCGCGGCCTGCACGGATGAGTGGACCGGAGAACTACGTCTCAAGCCGGATGCGGTCCCGCTGCTCGTCATGGTTCAGGACATCGAACCGGTCGGCCGCTATGCCTTGCGGTTCAAATGGAGCGATGGACACGATAGTGGCATCTACTCGTACACAGTCCTGCGGCGGATGTGTCAGTGTGATGTGTGTCAACCAGTCAAGCCCGAGGAGCCGAAAAGCAAGCGTCTCTTGTAACTCTTGACGCTCCGAGGGTCATTCATGAGCCTTGGAGCGACGACTGATGAGATCGTGAAACAGGTTACCCCGTTCGCATCCCGACTCACTCGACATGCCATCCCAGAGCTTTCATCACGCGCCCAACGAGTTACAGAGGGCACTCCGTCTGAAGTAACGCCGCAACTGCCCTTTTGGAGTTGGGCCGTTGTTCTTTGCTCCCTGAGCATCTTATTGTTCAGTGCCTGCATGGGGTCTCTGCCTCCACTCGAAGAGCAGAAAGCTCAAATTCTGCGAGACGATATCCGTATCAACGTCCTCACACACGCGGCGTTTCTCGAAGCCTGGGGGCCGCCGACGTATGATCGCCGCGAGCGGACGCAGTTCTTCCTGGTCAAAAACGGCATGTACGTTCCGAGGTTTCGCGTGCCCCTTGGAGAGTATCCCGATGACTGGAATTTCGCTGTGGTCCCTGACTGGGGAGAGTTTTTCGCTTACGCGGAGCGGGGCGAGCTGTTGGGGTTTATAGAGGATCGGCTGGTCTATCGGGAGCAGATGACCTCCGAGGAAGTTCATGCGCTCGGTCAGCACTGGGAGAAGGAGGAGCTTACCAAGACGCGACTGGAGCGGGAGTTGATGCTGTCGCGTTAGCCACTCATGCCCCGTCCACTTCATCCCCGCCCCCCGACCACGTCCAAGCCTTTGAAGATCCTGATGGTCTCTCCCGAGGCGGTCCCGTTCGCCAAGACAGGGGGCTTAGCCGACGTGGCCGGCGCACTGCCACGTGAGTTAGCCCGTCTCGGGCACAGTGTCCGGCTGATCATTCCCCGCTACAGCTCGATCGACGGGACAGCGTATGGATTGAAACCCTGGATGCGCCTCGCGGTGCCAACCGCTTCCGGTCGCATTCACGCATCCGTCGAGAAAGGACAGCTGGTTGACCCTGAGGTTCCGGAGGACCGCCGGGTTTCAGTCCTGGCGATCCGCCACGATCCCTACTTTGCTCGGAAGGGTCTCTATCAGGAAGCGGGAGCGGACTATCCGGACAACTTGGAACGGTTCGCGTTCTTCAGTCGGGCCGTCGTCGAACTGCTGACAGGGCGCCACCAAGCGCCGGGCTGGACGCCCGACATCCTGCACGCGCATGAGTGGCAGACGGCACTCTGCATCGTGTACATGCGCACGCTCTACGCGAAGCGTCCAGGCCTGAAGGGAATCCGCACCCTCTTCACCCTCCACAACCTTGGCTATCAGGGATTGTTTCCCGGCTCTAGCTTCCCGAAAACCGGCTTGGGTCGCGGGCTCTTCACGTCAAAGCGCCTCGAGTTTCACGGCTTCGTCAATTTGCTCAAAGGCGGACTGCTGTTCGCAGACTTCCTTTCGACCGTCAGCCCGACCTATAGCCAAGAGATTCAGACGGCGGAATGCGGCTTCGGCCTCGAACGGATCCTACGAGAACGACAGGGCCAGCTGGTGGGGATCACCAACGGGGTGGACATCGAGGCTTGGAACCCGGCCGCTGATCGGTACTTGCCCAGCCGGTATTCGGCGTCCGACCTTTCGGGCAAACGGGGCTGCAAGGCGGCCCTGCAACGCGAGATGCACTTGCCGGTTCGAGATGTTCCGCTCCTGGTCGCCGTGTCGCGCCTCACCGGGCAGAAGGGGCTGGACCTGCTGGGTGAGATCCTGCCCGAACTGATGGCGCTGGATCTGCAGGTGGTGCTCCTCGGGACAGGAGACCCACCCCTTGAGGAGCGGTTCCGGTCCCTCCACGCCCGGTATCCGGCCAAGATCGGCCTGCGGATCGGGTTCGATGATGGGTTAGCCCATCGGATTGAAGCAGGGGGCGATCTGTTCCTCATGCCGTCGCGCTATGAGCCGTGCGGGTTAAATCAACTGTACAGCTTGCGGTACGGCACGGTGCCGGTCGTGAGACGGACCGGTGGACTGGCCGATACAGTCGTGCCCTATTCACCGCAGACGATCCAGGCGGGAGAGGCGACAGGATTTCGGTTTGGCGAAGCGACACCTGAGGCTCTGCTCACGACGATCCTGCTGGCCTTGCGCGTCTACGCGCAACGGGACGAGTGGCAGGCGCTCATGCGAGCGGGTATGCAGACGGAAGTGTCGTGGGTAAAACCGGCCAAGGCGTATGCTGCGTTGTACCGCCGAGTACTGGATGAATGCCGCTTTTCGGCTAGTACGCAGAAGAAAGGGAGAATTCGCCTTGAGGCCCGGCCGGCAACGAAGAAATCGGAAGGGCGTAAGGGATCCGGAGACGGAGTTGCTCCAGGCCGACGCGGGCCTGGGCAACGTAGTAGGCGTACTTAGATTGAGGATAGTCGAGCACGACGGCGTGGTACAGTTCGGTCGCCAATGGCTCCAGTCCGGCCTGCTGGGCGACCTGGCCCGCGTGGAGGGAGCAAGCGGCAGCCATGGCCTTCGGGTCCACCGCGAGTCGAGGAATAGGGTGGGCGATCAAGCGCTTGATCGTGTTCGGCAACGGAATGGGAAAGTGCCTGCGCGGGGGCGGAGCCAGGGCCACTTGATTCAAACGCTGGACATCAGCACGCATCGCATCAACGTCAAGGCTCAACTGGCAGTGACTGTATGTGCTCCACAGATTCATGAATGCAGAATTATCGAGCGCCTCCGGCTTCACGATCGGCCGGGTAGTCTGGCACCCGCCAAGTACCGCGAGCAAACTGGCAAGCAAAATCATCTTTCGCATGAGCCCGTCCTTGAATCCTTCCTCGATACAGCTTGTTCCTAACCTTTGCTGTACATTCAATAACTCAGAGCAATTCGAATGCCTCAAGTCAACATGCCTGAAGTGATTGAAAAACAAGCATTCCACACACGTCGGCGCAAGCCCAACTGCTCTAGAATCGTCTCAAATACCCAACCGCTGTGGCGTTTTTGCAACGCCCTTGAGTTTTGCCTGCAACCTGTCGAGAAGACTGCTCATGGCCCTCAACCTCACTCACGGGGGTTATCAGGGGTTTCAGGGCGAGGGCGAGAGGAGGTCACTGCTTGGGAGCGCCGATCGCCACGCAGCTAGGCGTCCATGCTGCGACGGTCCGATGGAACGTTGCACGATCGGCTCACACACATGCACAATCCGCTCGGCTATTTGATGGCTTCGTTCCTAACTACGTGAAGTCCTACGCCCACACCACGAACAGGCGCAAATTCGCAATACGCTATCCACCGCACTGAAGCTCGTTGTTGCGCAAAGCCTGTTCAAGCGTGCGGACAAAAAAGGGCGTTGCGCGGCCCTGGAAGTCCTTGTCTGCACGCCTGCGGTCGGCAACTTGATCCGAGATTCGACAACCTTCCAAATTCCGTCGGCCATGCAGACGGGCAAGAAGATCGGCATGCAGACATTGGACGACGCCATTCAGGACCGACTGAACAAGAAATGGATTTTCCGTGAGGAAGCATACGACAAGTGTATTGACAAGGGGCGGTTTGCCCAATTCCTGAAAACCCCACCCGACGCCCTCCAGTGAGCCCTGACAACCCGAGCCGGTAGTCGCAGCCGTGCACGTTCCGCACGTAAGTTAGTACCGTAAGTAGTCTGGCAGGCCATCCGGGCGTCCGTTGTGATGGACAATGTGGTCGGCGTACCCTGTCGATGCAGGTCGGGAGCCGGCCGACAACAAGATGGCCTGCATGAGCATGGCGGTTGGTATCGGGGAGGATGAGCGAACACCGGCGTCGTAAGCGTTACTCGCCCTCGGGGAACTGGGGAAAAAGGAATGGGCCGACTGCTACCAGGTCGGCCCATTCTGGTCCGAATGCATCGAGTCTTTGATCTGGGACGCCGTTGCCTATTGGAAGGAGTTGGCGTGTCCGCCTTGTGTAATTTCAGCTCTGATCGAATCGCCGGGCTTCTTGTTGCCGTTAAGCCTGACGGTATCGCGACTTACGTGGATGCGGACTACGGTACCCGTGTACTCTTCCACATCGTAGTAGGGCCCTTTGATCTTGATCACCTTGCCTGACACGGTGCGATAGGCTGGTCCTGAGGCGGTGTCCGTTGGCAGTTTGATCTTGCTGGACGACTGACTCACGGTGGCGCTTGGTGTCGATCCGGCGATCGAGCCGCTCGAACAGGCCAGTGACCCAATGCCGAAGGCCAGCGCAACTGCCGATGCCGTGAGCATTCCTTTCATCTTTTCCATAGCTCTCCTCCTTTGAGTCCCGATGAAGACAAGACTCTCCCTTTGGTCAGTTGACTCCTCTGACACCATTCGGCACCGGTGGCAGCAAGGCTCGTGCCGAGCTTTACTCTCGTGTGGAAACGTCAATGACTCCAATGGCTTCAATGACTTTCTGGGTTGGCCCTAAACCGATTATGGGATGCTCAGACGGCAAAATTGGTACAGGGATGCTGATTTTTGGTCATCTCGAGGGCAGGAGCTTCTTGGGTCATTTTTGCGGGTTAGAAGGGGTTCGCGAATCTTTGGTGAATGGGAAGTGCTCAGGCGTCGAGGTGAGGCTCGCCTCAGGCTGGGGGTAGGGGAGGTTCTTCCTTATTCAAGCGATACCGGATTACCGCGCACGTCTATGACGTTGCCAAACGTTGCAGGGCTGCCAGGGATGCGGCAGTAGTTAGGGGTGATTTCGATCAACTGGCCCTTGTGGCTGTAAAACTTCCCTTGGACGATATGAATCTGTTCGTGTTCGGCGATCGTGGCTTCAATGACGGTCTCGCCCGTTGTTTTATCCAGGACCTTGAGCCAGCTAGGCGAAGTGAACAGCGGCAGCGAGGCAGGGCTGGCACTCAGTTCAAATCGGTTCTCACTGTCGAATGCCACGATGTTCCTGCGTACGTGGCCGATCTGAGTTCCGGTTGCGTCATAGAAGTCCATGGTCAAAGAAAGCTGATGATTTTCAGGCTGTATTTGGAGCACGAGCTGTTCTTTCCCGTGTACGATCAGCACGCCGTTTGTATTCCGATAGACATTCGTGCCGATGTTTAGTTCCATGTCGCGATCCTCGCAAGCACTCGCTCCACACCCGCCTGGCCTGGGCGCTCACCTCCGCTCATCTCGATGGCAGCGTGGCATCTTCATATTGCGCAAACAGGCGCTTGGTTTCGGGGTGCAACAAGGCCCCGTGTCCATGGGGGATCCCCACGGACCTGAACAGCGGCGCGAGTTTCCCGTTCGGGTGCAGATAGCCGGCCCGCAGCGGCACTGACCGACGGTGATGTTGGACCAGGTGGCAGGGAGTCGGCCGAATGCTGGTGAGCCACGCGGCGATCTCCTGGGGATTCCCGATGGAAGCCGATAACAGTAACAGGCGCGCCTGCGCTGGACAGAAGATAATGGTCTCCTCCCACACCACGCCCCGCTCGGGATCGGCAATGTACTGGGATTCATCCATGATCACGAGGCCGAGCGTATCCAGACGCACGTCGATCTCGCCGCTCGCCGCATCGTAGAGCAGGTTTCTCAGGATTTCCGTTGTCATGATCAACAGCGGCGCATGCGGGTTGTCGCGGCGATCCCCCGTCAGGATTCCAACTTGGTCCGCTCCGAAGAGTTTCGACAACTCGGTAAACTTCGTGTTCGAGAGCGCCTTGAGCGGGGAGGTGTAGATCACCGTGCGATCTGCCTCAATCGCGCGTTTTGCGGCCTCGATCGCGACGTAGGTTTTGCCGCTGCCGGTGGGCACGCTCACAATGACATCGGTCGTGGCCAGGTGCCCGAGGGCTTCTTCCTGCCAGGCATCAGGGACCAATGGTTGGGGCGGCGGCACCCCGATCCCGTCCAGGAAGGCCGACAGGTCAGACGCGGGCACCGCCGGCTCCGCGTGGCCTGCTTCGGACGGAGCGCGCTGCTTATTGCCCGCTCGACCGACGCCCGCGGGTGCGGAGCCTGGCTTCTGCCGAGGGCGTGACTCTTGGCTTGGGGGCGGACTCTGCTGGATCAGGGCCTGGAGGTCAGATTCCAGCCCCCCGCGGTTGACAGACACATGCCCGAGCAGCGCCTCGACGAGGCGGCGTTTCCCCAAGCGAAAGTGCCGGTGGATGCGTCCGCGGGCCAGCATGTGCAACTGACTGACCGGCAGCTTGGTCAGGAGTTTTTCAAGTTCGTCAGTGGTCATTGAACTCTCGTCGATCGTTAAACGGGAATCGTTCACCGCGTGGTGAACATGTGGGCCTTTGCGATGAACGTGTCACGGTTCACGTCTTCAAGGTAACTCCTCCAGGACGTCCCGGCGCAGCGCCTTGATTGCTCGGCTGGCAGTATCGGCCAGTCCAGGGTGCGTCGCGCGGAGAGTATGGAGTTGCGAGAGAAACTCCAGATTCCGAGCCAGCAGGCGATAGATGTCGCCTTCGGCCATCGTGGTGGTCTGGCACAAACGAATCCACGTCAGGGACGTATCGCCCACCCAGCGCTCAGCGAGCGCGGCGACGTCAGCGCGGAGGAGGGGCGGGTCCTCGTGCGGCGCCAGCGACTGAGCGAGTTTCCGCACCTGCCCCAGCAGCGAAGCCAGGCCGTGACTGATGCGAGGGAAGGAGCCGGGCCGGTCGTCGTCATGCGCGATGCTCGCCATGATCCCGGCCAGAATCTGCGGCTCGATGCCGCTGAAGGCCTCCGTGCGGATCAACTCGGTGATCAGGAGCGAGGGATCAATGCGGATGAGCCGTGCCCATTCGCCGTCTTCGGTGAGGTGACAGGTCGACGTGAGGTAGCCATAGCGCTGGAGCACCTCGGTGCGCTCCTGAAAGCGGTGCCACAGCCCGGTGCGGTGCGCCTGGATCGTTTTCGTGTGCCGCTGGAGCTCTTGGCGAAGGCGCAGCGCGGTGGCATGGTCTTTCTGACAGGGCAGGCGCGAGGGGCAGGTGGGGCAGGGAAATTCGTCGTTCAGGGTCAGGGTGATCTCGGTTTCTTCGGCCTCCTCTTGGACCAGGATCGGCAAGTTGGGGATCCGTGTTGGCAGTTCTGACAATTCCTCGATGAGGTGACCCAAGCTGTCCACCGTGCACCAGGGGAATTCCCGCGCTTCCTCCACTTCCAATGTCCGGTCGTACAGGTGTGTGATCATGGCCGCCGGACACTCGGTCACGTGTCCGCCCGGGCGGAGCACCGTGACCATAGGGCACCGCTCCCCACGGCTTCGGTACTGTCGCAGGACGACGCCGCGGCCTTTGGGCAAGCCCACAACGCGTCCCGGTGTCAGGAACTGCCAGCGGGCCATCAACTCGGGCGGTTCGCGCCTGCGGATGTGCGCCCTCTGCGCTTTCTGTTTGCGGGCCAGGTCGAAGATCTGCCACTGGGTAATCCAGTCCGTGCAGACACGTGGCCCATAAGGCTCCATCTGCTTGTGCACCGCGTCCTGTTTGGCTTCCAGCGCTTCGGCCCGGCGGTTGAGCTGAAACTGCGCGAAGCTCCTCGCCAGGATCCCCTGGATGTGATCAAGCGGATGCGCTTTGAGCAGGTTCAGCACCATCGGGTAGGCAATCACGAACTGGCTATCAATCGGCTCCGGATGACCAGTGAGGCCTTTCGTGATCACGTCGATGTCGATATAGGGTGACGGGGTGACGATGGCGAACCCGACGAAGTCCTTGCCTCGCCGGCCGGCCCGCCCGGCTAATTGCTGCACTTCGCTGATGGTGAGGTCGGTGAACTCCCGCGTTTTGCGGACGCTCGACTGGGTCAGGACGACCGTTCGAGCGGGGAAATCCACCCCGGCGGCCAGGGTGGTGGTTGCGAAGACAGCGTCCAGGTAGCCTTGCCGCATCAGTTCTTCAATCGCGATCTTCCAGGACGGCAGATGCCCCGCGTGATGCGCAGCGACTCCGTACCGCTCGACGGTCTGGAGCAACGGATGTTCGGCGATACTAGGGTATTGGGTGCTCAGCTCTTTCAACACGAGGCTGATCGCGTGTTGCCGCTGGGGGGGCAGGGTGACCTGGCTTCGCTGGATGGCCTGCATCGCGTCGTCGCACGCCCGGCGTGACGTCAGGAAGACGATGGCCGGTGTCAGGTGTTTGTGGCGAAGGGCTGCGACCAGGTCAAACGGATGTATGGATGGGGGCATCCAGTTTCATTCCCTTGGAGATGGCGACGATGCCTGAGTCGGTGACCGTGAAGCGGCTGCGGTCGGCCTCCGGATCGAACCCGATCTCGGTGTTCGGCGGGATGATGACGTCCTTATCAATAATGGCGCGCCTGATTCGCACATGTTCGCCGATCACCACATTCTCCATGATGACGGATTCCCGGACCACCGCGTAATCCTTCACGATGACGTTTGGAGACAGCACGGAGTTCTGCACCCGTCCGCCCGAGATGATGCAGCCGCCGCAGGCAATCGAGTCCAGCGCGACGCCCATGCGCCCACCCTGATAGTCCTGGGCGAAGACGAACTTGGCCGGCGGGAACTGGCCCTGGTAGGTCCGGATCGGCCACGTTTGATCGTAGAGGTTGAACAGCGGGTCCACCGCCACGAGATCCATGTTGGCTTCCCAGTAAGCGTCCAACGTACCGATGTCGCGCCAGTATTTCACGGCTTTCCTGTTTTTGTCTTGGAACCTGTAGGCGTACACGCGGCATTCCTGAATCATCCGCGGAATGATGTTCTTGCCGAAATCGTGTGTGGTATTCCGTGTCGCGTCCTCGCTCAGATACTTCCGGGCGATGTCCGTCTTGAAGAGGTAGACCCCCATGGACAAAAAGGCTTGCGTGGGATCATCGGGCATGGGGGTTGGGTGTTCGGGTTTCTCATCGAACTGTTGGATGCGGTGATCCTGATCGACGCCGATCACGCCGAACCGAGTGGCCTCCTCGATCGGGTATTCAATGGCCCCCACCACGGCATCGGCATTGTTCTCGACCAGGAAGTCGACCATCTCGGCATAATCCATTTTATAGACGTGGTCGCCCGCGAGGATCAGGAGATACTCCGGCTGTTCGTTGTCCACTAAAAAGAGATTTTGGTACACGGCGTCCGCGGTCCCTTTGTACCAGTCTTCGCTAATGCGCTGCTGAGGCGGAATCGAGGCGATATATTCGCCCAGTTCGGGGGTCAGGATGTTCCAGGCGTACCGCATGTGCCGATCGAGCGAATGAGACTTGTACTGGATGAGCACCGCGATCTGCCTGAGGCCGGAATTGATGCAGTTGCTGAGCGTGAAATCGATAATGCGGTATTTGCCCCCGAACGGCACGGCCGGTTTCGCGCGGTACTGGGTCAGGGGATGGAGCCGCTCCCCCTTGCCCCCAGCCAGCACCATCGTAAAGACCTTGCGCATAGCGAGGGAATTGTAACAAGACGACCCGGAAATAGGAAGCACTCGGAAAGTTGACAGTACGCCCATCTGCGAGGATACTAGCCGGAATTGCAGCATTTCACGAACGTGAGGAGGCTGGTCCATGTCTAGGCGGTCGGTCATCACGAAGCGTGGCCGGGTGCTGTCGGTTGCAAGAGCGGTTCCCACCGCAAACGCAGTGCAGAATCTGCTCTGGCGGGTGGCTCGTCTTGAACGCCAGGTGCAAACGCTGTCGGAACTTGTCCGGAGTCACGCGGAAGATGCCGACCGTCTGGTCAAGATCGTGGCGGAAAACCGGGACGTGTTGCAAGATGAGTTACTCCGTGAGCACCAGACGCGACTGCGGGCGAGGAAACGCCTGCGTCCGGTCGGTTCCTCATCGCGTTAGGGAAGCAATCCTTCGACGGGAGGAGTAGGCAAGGGTGGGCGGCCCTATCGTTGAACTTCGGGACGTCGTCAAGGCCTATGGCGTAACCCGCGCGGTGGACCATCTGTCGCTCGAGATCCGGCAAGGGGAATTCTTCTCCATTCTCGGGCCGAGTGGTTCAGGCAAGACGACGCTCCTGCGGCTGCTCGCTGGGTTTGAGCGTCCGGATCGGGGCGAGGTGTGGATCGAAGGACGCTTGATGCAGGAAGTCCCCCCCAACCTCCGGCCGGTCAATCTCGTCTTTCAGCACTATGCCCTGTTTCCCCACCTGACGGTGTTCGGCAACGTCGCCTTCGGCCTCGAAATGCGCGGGGTCTCGCGCCACGAGATCGTCTCCCGCGTGGCTGCCGCCCTGGAGATGGTTAGGCTCACGGGCAAGCAGGAACGCACCCCCACACAGCTCTCCGGAGGCGAGCAGCAGCGGGTGGCGCTGGCGCGGGCGTTGGTCAACCGCCCGGCGGTCGTCCTGCTGGATGAGCCGCTCGGTGCCTTGGACCAGCAACTCCGTCAGGAAATGCAGGTGGAGCTGAAGGGGATCCAAGAGCGGGTCGGCCTCACGTTCATCTGTGTCACCCATCACCAGGGAGAAGCGCTGACCATGTCCGACCGGGTGGCGGTGATGGATCAGGGTCGCGCCCTGCAGGTCGGAAGTCCGCGCGAGGTGTATGATCGGCCTGCCTCCACGTTCGTGGCCAACTTCATCGGCATCTCCAACTTCCTGACTGGCTCGGTCGACTCGGTGCATGGCGCCCGCTGTACCATCAGGGTCCCCAACTTACCCGAGATCGTCGCGCGCCATCGGGGTGGGATTGGCGAAGGGGGTCGGGTCTCCCTGGCGCTTCGTCCGGAACGTCTCCATCTGTCGAGGGAGGCCGACCTGAACGGCTTCGACAATGCCGTGCCGGCCCGAGTTGCGAAGGCTATCTATGGTGGACATGAAATGCAGTACCAGCTCCGCCTTTCTGATGACGTGCTCTGGACCGCCCGCGTGCCCAATGACGGAACCGTGGAACGGCGATTTGCGCTTGATGAAACCGTCTTCGTACGTTGGAACGCGGACGAGGGAGCAATCCTGGTCGAGTGAATTCCACGGTTCCCTCCAGCTCATCCGCTGACGAAATCCGTCACACCTCACCGCGCCTACTCTCCTTCATGCCGGATTGGTTGTTGGCGCCGACCTTGCTCTGGATGGGCGTGTTCTTCTTCGCGCCCCTGTTCCTCATGTTGATCATTAGCTTCGCATCACGCGGCACATACGGCGGCATCGAGTGGACCCTAAGCTTCGCCAATTACCGCGCCCTTGCCGACACGCTCTATCTCCAGATTTATTTCCGTTCACTTGTATTCGCGACCATCACGACTGCTCTGTGCCTGCTGCTGGGGTTCCCACTGGCCTACCACATCGCGCGGGCGCCGGCTCGGTGGCAAGGCGTTTGGCTCATCCTCGTGATGATCCCGTTCTGGACCAATTTTCTGGTGCGGACCTATGCGTGGATCTTCATTCTCCGAACGGAGGGCCTGCTGAATACGGTTGTGATGGGGCTGGGGCTACGGCAGGATCCGATTGAGATCCTCTATACCGACGCGGCGGTGTTGATCGGGCTCGTCTATGGATATCTCCCCTTCATGGTGCTCCCGCTCTATGCCGCAATCGAGCGGCTGGATGTGTCAGTGGTGGAAGCGGCATGGGATCTCTACGCCTCCGGGTGGTCCGTATTTTGGCGAGTCGTGCTGCCGTTGGTCAAGCCCGGGGTGATTGCCGGCTGCCTGCTGGTATTTATCCCATCGCTGGGGGCGTTTATCACGCCCGATTTGCTAGGGGGCGCGCGATCAATGATGGTGGGAAACCTGATCCAGCATGAATATCTGGTGATCCGGGACTGGCCGTTCGGCTCGGCGGTCGCGTTTGTGTTGATGGGCATGGTGATGCTGGGGGTGGTGGGGTATTTGAAGTTGAGCGGGCGTAAGATGTAATCACGTAGCAGGCGGGTGGCGTGGCTGGCCCTGACTGCGCGCGTCCAGCGAGCACCTTCTGCGGTGCGCGATGCGCGAGCACGAGGGTCAGCCAGGCCACCCCGCCAGAAGTAAGAATGCTCAGACCCCGCGGGGAGGGTGAGTGAGGGGGGGTCGCAGTGCAACCGTTGAGCGAGGATCACAAATGACCAAGCGGCGGGGGTGGTTGCTGGGGTTGAGTCTTGGGAATCTGCTGTTTCTCTACCTGCCCATCGCGGTACTCGCCGTGTTTTCTTTCAACGCGTCGTCGATGACGGCCCAGTGGCAGGGGATGACATTACACTGGTATCGCGTGATGGCCGAAGATGCGGCGCTGTTGACGGCGCTGCAGAATAGCCTGCTTGTTGCCCTTGTTTCGACGGCGATCGCCACAGTCTTGGGAGTCAGTGCGGCCGTGAGTCTGGAACGGTCCCCGTTCCGTGGCCACCGGGCCATCGAAGGGGCGCTGCTGTTGCCGCTCGTGATTCCTGAAGTGATGATGGGGGTAGCGCTCCTCTTGTTCTTCGTGATCGTCAAGGTGCCGCTGAGCCTGGTGACGGTCACGATCGCTCATACGGCGTTCAACCTGCCGCTTGTCCTCGTGATCGTGCGGGCCCGACTACGGAGGCTTGATCCGCGCCTGGAAGAAGCGGCGCGCGATCTCGGGGCGACTCCCTGGCAGGCGTTTCGACGGGTGACGCTGCCGCTCTTAAAACCAGCGATCGTTGGCGCGGTGCTGATGGCTTTTACAGTCTCGCTCGATGACTTCGTGGTGACGTTCTTCACCGCTGGGCCTGGTGCCACGACGCTCCCTCTGAAAGTGTATTCGATGATTAAGACGGGCGTGTCTCCGGAAATCAACGCCCTGTCGGCGGTTCTTGTGTTGATCTCCATGGCGCTGATTGCTTGGTCGCTGATGTTCCAACGGACTCAGAGAAGAATGTATCCATTTGGCCATTGAGTCTTTTTTCTACATGAATCAATCGGCAATGGACCACTCATCACTTCTGCAATGAGTCGATCGCCAATGGTTAAATTCTTTTCAATGCTCCTGCTGTGCTCCGTGCTGTACCTGGCGGGATGTCAGCCGGATGCGGACGACGCTGCCCAAAAGACTACTCAGACCAGCCGGACGCTGTATTACTTTACCTGGTCGGACTATGTCGGCCCAGGGCTGCTTGCGGACTTCGAGCGAGAGGCCGGCGTGAAGGTGGTGGTGGATACTTTCAGTAGCAATGAGGAACTGCTGGGCAAGTTACAAAGCGGCGCGACCGGATATGACGTGGCTGTTCCCTCGGATTACATGGTGTCCATCATGGCCCAGCAAGGGCTCCTGGCCGAATTGGATTTGGCCAAGATTCCGAACGTGGACCTGCTGGAAGAACAGTTGCAGCGCCTTCCGTTTGATCCGGACTATCGGCACTCGATCCCCTATCTGTGGGGCACGGTGGGGATCGGCTATGACTCGGATGTGGTGCAGACTCCTCCGGACAGTTGGTCGGTGCTGTGGGATCCCCAGTACAAAGGTAAGATCAGCATGCTGAATGACCAGCGCGAGGTGTTCGCGGTGGCATTACGTTCGATGGGGAAATCGCTCAACTCCCGCGATCCCGCGACGATCGAATCGGCCAAAGCGAAGCTGCTCAGCCAGAAGCCGCTGGTCAGACTCTATACGAGCGAGCTGTATGACCAGCTGCTGGTGTCCGGGGAAGTCGTCCTCGCTCATGGTTGGGGCGGCCCTGTGGCCCGCGCGATGGCCGAGCGCCCATCCATCAAATATGTGGTTCCCAAGGAGGGAGGCACGATTTGGGCGGACTGCCTGGTCGTCCTGAAGTCGTCTCGCAATAAGGACCTGGCGATGCAATTTGTCAACTACCTCCTGGACCGCGAGGTTGCCGCTCGCACCACCGAACGTCTGTTGTTCGCGTCTTCCAACCGAGAGGCTCGAGCGCTGGTGCCTGCCCATGTGCTCGAAAATCCAGCCATCTATCCCCCGGACTCCGTGATTGACCGGATGGAATGGATCACGGACGTAGGAGAGGCGATCAAGCTGTATGACCGGGCCTGGACCGAATTGAAGCTCGGGTAGCGAGTCAGCCCCCCTTATTCAAAAGGCCTGTGCATCCCTTGTATAATAAGTCGATGACTATGGACCCCGATCCGAAAGTCCTTTGGCTATGAATGTGTCGGATCGGGGCTGGTTCGGTCGAACACCGGTATCGCCCCTCGGCTGCGCTCGGGGCCCGACTCGGCCGCCTTCGATAAGCTCAGGCCTCGAGCCTGTCGAGGGGAGCCCCTCGATTTCCCTCGGGGCCTTGAGCTCGTCGAAAGGCTTGTTGCGGGCTGAGGGTCTCGAAGGGCCGCGGAAATTATTTTGGCTCGGGGTGGATTCGTGCGGGCGCACCG
>JACZQN010000129.1 GCA_022545705.1 Nitrospirota bacterium
ACGAAATATCCATGGCGTCGTCGGATTCGGCATGGGCGGCTCACTCGCGATTCGATTTGCCTGCCACCGCAAACGCCTCCGCACAGCAGCCTCGTTCTACGGCAAGATGGTCTCGCCCCCTACTGTCCTGAAGGACCTCTACTGCCCTCTCCAGTATCATCGAGGCTCGGCTGACGAGTGGGTCACCGCGGAGGAGGTCGCCCAACTTCGCCAGGCCGCCGAGGAGTATGGGAAGCGCGTGGAGATCCACACCTATGACGGCGCGCCGCACGCCTTTTGTAACGAGACCCGGCAGGGGGCGTATCGGCCCGAGGCGAGGGAACAAGCCTGGGAGGCCATGGTGACATACCTGCATGATTGCTTTAAGGCTGACATGCAACCTGCTGGAATATAAGATATTTCTAGTGCCATGCTCAGATGCTGAGCCACGCGCGAGGTCTCTCCCCCACCCCGCCCTTTCTAGGTAAGTCTTCCCGCAGGCTGCCTCCCTGACAGCCATTGTGATTTCCGCCACCTTGCCCCAGAATGGAGTTGATCACTGAGGTGAGGTCCCATGGTTCGCTCATCCCCCTTTTCACTCAGGTTAGGTTCTCACTGTGCCGTGGGTGCACTGAGTCTCACTCTGTTGCTCACGGCGGCCTCGTACACACGCGCTTCACAAGGCCCTGACTTCGTGCATATCCTGCAAGCCTATGGGGACCGCCTCAACGCGGTCGGCTCAGATGCCGAGGCTCTGGCACTGTTCACATCAAACCTGGGTCGAGCCGTTTCGCTGAAAGAGAGCGTTGCTCTCCTAACACGCACCCCCTCACGGGGGAGAACCAGAGAGGCCGCAACGTGGAGGCCGCCTGATCCGACGAACGTGGCAGTTGCGTTTGTTGCGGAGCTGGCCGCTTGGCAGCTCGCGCGGATGATCAAAGAAACGGCCGACACGAAGCAAGCCGCCGTCATGCAGACTGTCCTGGAAAAAACCGCCGCGTCGCAGCGGTGGCTTTTGGCAGGGGATCAGCGCCAGAACCTCAGTCGAGCCGTCGCGCTGGGGAAAGCGATCACTGAAACTCAGCTTCCCCAGAGTTCAGACGCCGACTCGGTACCCGGATACGACGAGTACTCCGCAACCATCGATCGTGCCTATTCCGAGCTTAGAGGGACCGATACCTCATGGTTGGCAGTGGCTGAACGGGATGGATCCGCCGGCCTGCGCCGACGCTTGATCGAGGTGGTCGAGGATCCTGGTCGTACCTATGCCGACAGAGAAAGCCTTGCCGCGAAATACTTCAACGCCCGCCTACGCCCCGTTCTTTCTGCGCAAGTGATTGCGTTCACCATTATGGCAGAGGCGGAGGCGGAGCGAGGCACCAGGAAACACTGGCAACACCTACAGGCTTGGAAAGGCCGAATCAAGGAATGGAAAGGGTTGGTGAGGCTCTGCGGGACCTGGCAGTGGGTCGTGCACAACCACCAAAATCATCGGGAGCACAAGATGATGCTGGTCTTCCCACCTCCTGGTGAGTCAGTAGCCTCCGCTTCAGCAGGACCACGCCCGGCGAAGATCATCGTCCTTGGCGACACAGTCTATCTGAGATGGGAATTCCCCGGTGGTTTTCAGGAGGACAGTCTGTTGTTCACGACCAAAGGGCAGCGCTTGGAAGGCACCTTTATCAGCTCTCCCGGCGCATGGGGGTCTATCACCGGGAAGCGCGCGCGGCCCTGCAAGTCTCAGGACTGAGTGAAGGGGAATTGATCCATTTCCCCATGTACTCAATGAATCAATGACAAAATAAGTAAATGAGACAATCTTCTTTTTGGCTCAGTCCTCAGTCCTCTTCCAGGCTCCCCACGCTAACGATGCCCAGCCTGCCATAAGGACCACGCCGCCCAAGGGCGTGAGTGCGCCAAGCCAGCGAACTCCGGTCAAGGCAAGCAGATAGAGGCTTCCCGAAAAGAGCAGGATTCCGAGCACGAACAGCCATCCCGCTACCAGGATGAACCTGTGAGAACTCTGGTGACTTGCCCAAGTCACGACGCAGAGCGCCAACGCATGGTACATCTGATACCGAACCGCGGTGTCAAACACGGCCAACATGTCTGCGGAGAGGACCGTTGTAAGCGCATGCGCCCCGAACGCACCCGCCGCGACAGCGAGGCCCGCGAAGATCGACCCGAGTATCAAAAAGTGCCGAGCCATACAAACTTACACTTTTCTTCGAACGGGGCCGCGATGCACCATCGTGCTTCCTGCTTGCGCGGTCGCAAGCAAGACCACTGCGGCAACCTGGACATGTGCAGGCCGCGTGGCGCAGTACAGGACCGCGTCCGCCACATCTTGGGGCCTCAGTGGGGTGACGTCTTCATAGACCTGCTTCGCCCGCTTCCCATCTCCCCTGAAACGGATCACGCTGAACTCCGTTTCGACTAACCCCGGGTCCACCGTGCACACCCGCAGGGGCGTATCCAGGAGGTCCATGCGTAGTCCGGTTGTCAGCCCATCCACCGCCCGTTTGGTGGCGCAGTACACATTGCCACGAGGATAGACGTCGTGTCCCGCGATGGAGCCGATGTTAATGATGGTCCCGCGGGCACGCTCCACCATAGAGGGGATCACCGCTCGGCTGACATAGAGCAGTCCCTTGATGTTGGTATCAATCATTTCCTCCCAGTCATCGATGGAACCCTCGTGCAGCTTATCCAGCCCTCGGCTCAAGCCCGCGTTGTTGATGAGGATGTCAATGGCCCGCCACGCTCTTGGCAACTGTCGGACCGCTTTCTCCACCGCAAGCCGATCCCGAACATCTAAGGGGATGGGATAGCAGGCTGTGCGGTGCGCGCGCTTCAACTGGGCCGCAAGTTCGTTAAGACGGCGCTCCCGGCGCGCTATGAGGATGAGGCGAGCGCCTGCTGCGCTGAAAGCCTTGGCGCACGCGCGCCCGATTCCGCTGCTCGCGCCGGTAATGAGCGCGGTCTTCTTGGAGAGGATAGCCATAGCGGATAAGGACGAGGATTCTATGTCCGATCAGGCGGCTGGCTCAAGCCATAAGCATGGTAGTCGGAGAGGGGGACGCAAAGCCTAGGAACCTGAGCTGGGGAACGTCGCTCCCGAGGGTCAGGCTGGCTACCACGCAGCACAGGTGATGCACTTTTTGCGGGACACAACGCATGGCCCACAACTTGTCGAGCTGTCCAACGTGGACCCCGGCGAAGTCGCGGCGAACCTCATTGTGGCACAACGAGGATTCGAGGCACATCTCGCCGCCCTGAGAACTCACGATGAGATGACAGAAAGCCTGATGGATATCATCGGGGGAAGACGCCGGGATGCACTCGGGTCGACGCCTTTCCACTGCGCACTGAGTTCACACAGAACTCCCCGTCGCCTCGCGTCCGGATGTCCGGTCCCGGAAGCGTCATAGGGATCACGTGGGAGCGAGAGTGACTCGAGCAGTGTTCCCGTCGCCTCAACGATTCCGGCAGGATTCAGTTAAAGCAGACCACACATTGCTGGGCATCGAGTACTGCCACTGTTCCCGGCGTTCTTTCATGTAGGTTTCCACGATGCCCGAAATCTGATCGTACGACATCCCGGCTTCGTTGACGCAGGACGTGACCTCGCTATAAAACGTTGCCGTGAAATCAACCTTGAGAAAATCTTCCGAGCTCATGCCGAGATCCTTTTCCGACTCGCGGACGACGGTCTTGATCATCTGCCAGGTATCGACCACCCCCATCACATAGGCCCTCTTCTCATGGCCTGGGAACCTCATCCATTCATTCCCGTCGAGGGCCCAGAGAGGCTGAGCCGTCGCCAGGAGAACCCAAGCTCCTACCGCGAGCAGAACTGCCCAGACAAGTGTCGTTCGCATCAGCAGATCCTCCTAACGACAATTTCCTTCGAGGGCCCGGTCGAGCCTGTGCCATACAACTCGGAGCGAGCTCTGTTCGCTACACTAACCTGCCGGTATCTGGTCGGGCCTTGTGTTAGTCGAGTGAAGAGGGAAACGAGCAGACTGACCTATAAGGCATGTTGTCACGCTGTCTGGACCCGTTACTTGATGGCCACTGCCTTGACCTGCTTGTACGTCGTGTGGCCCTGCAGGACCTTCTCGATCCCGTCTTGCGCCAGCGTGGTCATCTCATCCACTAACGCCTGCTTCAGCAGCTCCTCCGTCCGCGCTCGGCTCTGAATCAGCCGCTTGATCGGGTCCGTACCGAGCAGCAACTCGTGCAGCGCCAGCCGGCCCTTGAACCCTATCTGATTACACTTCTGACACCCTGTCGCCCGATACAGGGTGGTGGTGGCGGCATCCGGCAGCCCCCGCTGCGCCCAAAGCTCTTGCCCATAGCCCGCCACCATTTCTTCAGATTCCTCCCGGGTTGGCTGGTATGCCTCCTTGCACGCCCCACAGAGCCGCTTGCACAGCCTCTGGGCCAGCACCCCGAGTATGGCAT
>JACZQN010000130.1 GCA_022545705.1 Nitrospirota bacterium
TGGTCTTGGCGCTCTCTTCGATATTGATCGTGAAAGCCATGTGTGGGGTCTGCCGGTTGATCTGCGTGATCCGGCCGCCGCTGATACGGTAGGACGAACCCATGCCGTCGCCGTGAATGTGAAGGCGCGGGCCCAGCGGGTGATGAGCGTCCTCACCGAGCGTCAAGGCGTATTTCCCGTCGGATTCTTCGAAGCTCCGGGGCCCACGGTGAGCGGCGATCATGGCGATCTGGCCCTCAGCCCATTTCTGGAGCTCAGCATCGGCGAGTGACACGGTGACCTCACGCGGCCCTTTCACCGTCACGCTTCCCTTCGTCTCTTTCCCGTTCACGTTGACCGTCAGGTCGGCTGTGAACCCTTTGAAATCGGACTGCCAGCGCGCAGTGCTCTCGAATGCCTCCCGCATGAGGGCACGTGCCCGCGGATCATCCTTGACCTCAGTTTGCGTCTCCTCGCGTTTATACGTGTCCATAGTCGCTGGCTCCTTTGTGCAGACGGGAGTTGGTCGCTATCACAGACAAATCAGATCGTCAGGGTCGATGATGGGGAACCTACTGGTTGCCCATACTCTCCTGAACCTCAGTTCCAGACGCCGGGGATCCTGGTTCCGCACCGCGCACATGCCCCGTCTTTTAGGGTGACGTCAAGGATCCGGTATCCATGACGCTTCACCACCGGGGTTCCACATCCCGGGCAGAACGTATGTTCATAAGGGCCGACGCACCCGGGTAAATTCCCAGCATAGACGTACCGCAATCCGCTGCGCTGGCCGATCTCAGCCGCCCGCATGAGGGCATGCGCGGTGGTGTTGTCGGGCTCCAGCATCTTATAGTCTTTGTGAAACGCGGTCACATGCCAGGGTAGGTCCGCAGACACTGAGGCCAGAAATTCGGTCATGGCTTTGAGTTCTGCTTCGCTGTCATTGAACCCGGGGATGATCAGCGAGACGATTTCGACCCAAAATCCCATCTCCACCAGTCGCTGAATCGTTTCGAGCACCCCTGCAAGCTGCCCGCCTAACTTGCGGTATTCCTCCTGCGAAAACCCTTTCAAGTCCACCTTGTAGAAATCCACCCAGGGCTTCAAATAGGCGAGCACCTCAGGCGTTCCGTTTCCATTCGAGATGTAGGCTGTCCTCAGCCCCTGAGCTTTAGCGAGCTGGAACACTTCGACAGCCCATTCGCTCGTGATCAGCGGCTCGTTGTAAGTGCTGGCGATGACGGGAGCTCCATGCTCCTTCGCCATCGCGACCAGTTGGGGTGGGGAAATAGGCATCACGGAACTTACTGCATCCTGGTCCCGTAAGGCTTGGGAAGTGATCCAGTTTTGGCAGTATCCGCAGTGATAATCGCACCCCATCATCCCGAAGCTCAAGGCGGAGGCACCGGGCAGGACGTGGAAAAACGGCTTTTTCTCAATGGGGTCGCACTGCAGGGCTCCGACATATCCTACTGGTACCTTGAGTGTTCCGCCCTCGTTGAACCGGACCTTGCAAATACCGACCCGACCTTCCCGAATCCGGCATCGGTGCCCGCAGGCGTAACACACGACCTCCTCCCCGGGTCGGACCTCGCAAAGCTCCAAGGCTGCCTCGCGGGTATAGTCGGAGAGGACTCGGGCGAGGGGAGATTCTTGAACAGATGGTCTGGTCATGGGTTAGACGGCTATTATACTGGATACGCTTCCGGTGGGACACCGTAAACGGTCCTTCACGGCCCCTCTAGGGAAAAGAGTCCAGGTTATCATGAGAAAACACAAGTAAATCAAAATGATAGGCGGCTAGCCTTTGCGAACGCGGCAAATTTCCTAATTTTTCTATGATTTTTCGGGATTTCCCCTGGTAAAGACCGGACTTAGAGTATATAATAAGCGCCGATTTCGACACAGGTTATCCCGTCCGGGTAGGGCCTGGACGGAGAAAGGCCTCCCAATGGAGCGACGGGGTGCATCAAACACCGAGGAACAAGAACTAAACCAGCGGAGACGACTGCTGAATTTGGCCAGGAAGGGCGATCCCAAGGCAATTACCAGGCTCTTTGATTTATATCAGGTTCGGATCTATAGCGGGGAAGCTCTGAATAAGCTCGGACGTCTCCCGTTTAAGCCTATCCCTTACCGGAACACTACTCCCGCTCAAGTACGAAAGCGGATCGTGCGAAAGCCCGCGCCCGCTCGCAGGCGAGCGATCACAACGAGGCGGGCCGCGTCACGAGGACGCACCGCTCGGGCGGCAAGAACCACCTCGTGAAGGATCGCTCGCCGATAACCCTCCCTTCACCGCTCAGCCGGTAGGGTCTACCAACCGCACCCCACAGTCTGGCCAGCGGCCTCACGCGCCGCTCATTGCACCGCTACCCTCAATCCTCCAGCCGAGAGGTGCTTGGCGATTCCTTCCGCTGTCTTCGGATCGCCCATATACACTGCGGCACTCCCGTGGTGGTCAATTTTCCAGGCCAAGTCAAAAGCCTTCTTGGGATTCATCCCAGGGATCGCCTCGCAGAACAGTTGAATCACCTGCTGATAGGTGTGGCAATTGCAATTGTAAACCACCACACGGGCTTCGAGGCCATCGCCGGCGTCGGTGCTCTCTTCTTCGATCGTCTCTGGCGTAGCATACGGAGTGAGCGTCCCAGCCATTGTCAAATATTCTACCATGCGGGACTGGCACAGTGACAAGCCTCCGAGCCGGGCCGCGGTCCCTTCAACCGGAACTTCAATAGCCTTCTCGCTCGATAGGGCGATTCGTGAGTGAAACCCCATCCCGCGTGCACGTATGCTCGAGCAACTGAAAGTTGGTTTTGCAATCGGTGACCGCCTCGAGGCCGAACTGCGTGCAGAGGCGAACGGTGTACATCAACGCAGCGGATGTTTTGACCAGCGCGAATGCGTAGTCGTAATCATAGGCTTCCTCACCCGATACGCGACGTTCGCCCAGCCGTACCAGTTGCTGCACCGAGTAGGCGCGCAGCCTTCGTGACTCCTCTGTAAGGCGCAGCCATGCGGCTGGTCCGGGCACCATCGTTCCTCCGATCCACATGCCGTGTGATAAGTCAAACAGTCCTCGTTGGAACCGGCGATCAGCGAGCAGGTCACCGTGGAACCGCTGGCGCCAGGTCCCGTCCGCCAGATCGCGGTCGATCGCGATGACAGCGTCCTCGTCTAGCGGCCCACTGACAGAGTACCCTTGGACGATGCGTCCGCTCTTGAGCAACTCTCCAAAGTAATCGCCCATTCGGTCCCTGTACGCTGTTGTCCCGCTCATGGCCGTCAGCTGCAACGCCATGTAGTCGCGGAAGTGAACAGAGGAGTACTCATCGAGCAACCGAAACAGGGTGCGTTCGTGACAGAGATGAAAAGGATAATAGAGGGCTCGATGGCTGAGAGGTCGGGTCATTGACGCAGCCCTGCGACGAAGAGCTGCTGGCCACCGGTCGTGGGTGGTGGTCTTCTTGGCGTGTGCGCTTCTGTTGCTCTTCGTGCAGCTTGCAATCAGATGAGGCAGGGTTGCCGAGGGGACTGATCCCAGGTCAGGTCTATAGGGTGCCAGCGCATGCGTTCTAGTCGTTGGCGGCAGAATGCAAGAGGAGCCGTGGAGAACGATCTCGTTGAAAACCCGTCCATGACTATTTTTCCCAGTCCTCCCCACCACTTACTGGCTCATTTTCCTCCCAGAGGTGCCTCCACTCCGCTGCTGCAAGATCGGCTTCGCAGTCGGCTTGAGTCAACTCGCCCACCTCCTTCGGCTTCTCCGGAGGAGCCTCCTGGGAGGTAGATTCACCCTTCGCTTCCACGTCTTCCGGCCCTGGCTTTTGGGGCCCCCTCTTCGGGGACATGTTCACGGGCATGGCCTTCCCCTTACTCCGCACACGACGGCCTCGTCTAGTCTTTCTCCTACAGCCGCCGACAGAGATTTGTCAAACCCATCTCCTTCTCCTGTTGGGAACAGGAGTGTGTTGACTCACTAGAGGTCGGCTGCTAGAGTGCCCAAGCTTACCACCTGTCAGAAACGGGATGCAAGCCGGAGGGATTCGAAAGAGCAGGGGAGATGGAGCTGAGTGCGAGGGTCCTGTGGCCGCTGTTTCCACTCTTGTTGTTGATCGTGGTTATCTGCCTGACTTGGGCGCTGGTGCGCGTCGTTCGGCGCTCGAGCGGGACGACCGCTGTCTGGCTGCAAGCCGGCGCGCTCGTGTGTTACTTACTCGCTGCTGTGTCTGCTATCGCTAGTGAGCAGGGCGCCTTGTCCGTGAACATCCACCGGCCGTTTTCACTCCTCACCCAGTTGGCCATTGCATCAGCTCTGTTTCACGTCTGGAAGAAGGATCGCCCTCTCGTGCTCCTGAACGGGGGGGCCTGGGCGGCCATCCTGGCCGACACCGCTCTTCACTATCTACTGGCTCGCTAACTTGTGGCGTGTAGCAACCTGAGCCCTGCCTTAACAG
>JACZQN010000131.1 GCA_022545705.1 Nitrospirota bacterium
GGTGTTGTAGCCAGCGGTTCCCTCCCCTCCTCAGAATTAGCTGTCTTGACCCTCAAAAAAACGCTGTGGTACAGTCAGCCTGGCGTTTCCAAACGCCACGACACCATGCGGGTGATTGCAGGAGCCCAGAAAGGACGCCGACTGGAGGGGCCGAAGGGGTATCGGCTGCGCCCCACGGCAGAGCGTGTCAAAGAAGCGCTGTTTTCGATCCTCGGTCCCCGTCTCATCGGAGCCCGGTTTTTGGATTTGTACGCTGGGACTGGTGCAATCGGCATCGAGGCTCTGAGCCGGGGTGCCCAGGGGGTCACGTTTGTGGAACAGAACCCAGCCTGTCTGTCCTTGCTACGCACGAATTTGGCCCGTTGCCGCCTGACAGAAATGGCCGATGTCCATGCATGCAGCGCGTCCAGGTTCCTGGCACGCCACAGGTGGGAGGACGACCCGTATGATATCGTGTTCGCTGATCCACCCTATCGTGCGGATGAGGAGATCGATGTCTTGCCGTTGCTGGGCCAACCCGAACGCTGCGCCCACGGGCTGACCGTGGTCGTTGAACATCCTCGCAAGCTGGACGCTCGACCCCAGGTTGGTCGCCTCACCCGGTTACGCCAGTATCGCTACGGCGACACAACTCTGTCAGTCTACGGATCGGATGCCGCTGGGACGCGCATCCCATGAGAATCGGGGTGTATCCCGGCACCTTCGATCCCATCACGTACGGCCACACCGACATCATCGCCCGCAGTCTTCAGATATTTGACACCGTGATCGTGGCCGTCGCCCCGAACCCCAGTAAACGGCCGCTGTTCGACCTTGCCCATCGAGTCAAAATGGTGAAGCATGCTACCAGGGGGCTCCAACGCGTTCGCGTGGAGCCGTTCAATGGACTCCTCGTGCACCATGCCCGGAAACGCAAGGCGCAGGCGGTGATTCGAGGGCTCCGAGCTACGTCTGACTTTGAATATGAGTTTCAAATGACGTTGGTCAACCGGAAGCTCGACAGGTCCATCGAGACCGTCTTCTTGGTGCCGAGCCAAGAGTACTCCTACCTGACGTCGAGCATCATCAAAGAAGTTGCGAGCTTGGGCGGTCCCTTGGACGATTTTGTGCATCCCTATGTCGCGACACAGCTCATTCAAAAGCTGCGGAGACAGCATCCATGAGGCTCGCGGCTCGTGCCGGGCGAATTACCCCCTCCCCGACTCTCAGTATGACCGCGATGGCGAAAGCCATGGCTGCGCAAGGCATCGATGTCGTCGATTTCGCCTCAGGCGAACCGGACTTTGACACACCGGAGGCCGTGAAAGCAGCAGCAGCCGCCGCGATGCGCGCGGGGTTTACGAAATACACGGCCCCGTCGGGTATCGAGGAGCTGAAGCACGCGATCGCCAAAAAATTTGAAACGGATCAGGGACTCCGGTACGACACATCCCAAATCCTCGTCTCATGCGGGGCAAAGCACACCCTGTACAACCTGGCTGAAGCACTCTTTGAAGCCGGCGACGAGGTGCTCCTGCTCTCCCCGTTCTGGGTCTCATACCAGGACCAAGTCTTGCTCAACGACGCCAAGCCGGTGATCATCCAAACACGGGAAGATGATGGGTACGCGATCACCCGCAGTCTGTTGGAATCATGCGTGACTTCTCGGACCAAAGCCATTATCGTGAACAGCCCGTGCAACCCGACAGGCACCACCTACGATCGCGCGATGCTGGAAGCGATCGCGGAGGTCGCGCTCCGCCACGATCTCGTGATCATCTCCGATGAAATCTATGAAAAGATCCTCTATGACGGGACGCAGCACATCAGCATCGCGAGCCTAGGGCCGGAGGTGGCCTCCCGCACGCTCGTGGTCAATGGTGTCTCCAAGGCGTATGCGATGACCGGTTGGCGCATCGGCTATGCGGCCGGGCCCAAAGAGCTGATCACCGCCATGGCCAGTATTCAGAGCCAGAGCACCTCCAATCCCTCCTCGATATCACAGAAAGCCGCAGTCGCCGCGTTGCAGAGTGATGGCACGTTTACGCAGCAGATGGTCGCCGAATTTGATTGCCGGCGTCGGCTCATGGTTGAACGCTTGAACGCGATTCCAGGGATCCGCTGCCGGATGCCGAGCGGTGCGTTCTATGCCTTCCCGAACGTCACCGGCGTGCTCGGCCGACGCCACGGAACCGGCGCCATAACCAGCCCCGCTGAGCTGGCGAACTTTTTCTTGCAGGAGGCGCGCGTCGTTGTGGTGCCGGGCGAGCCGTTCGGAAGCTGCTCCCACATCCGCCTTTCCTACGCCACCAGCCTCGAAGCAGTCAGGCGAGGCCTCGATCGCATGGAAGCCGCCCTCAAATCCTTGCGATGAGAGGGGGCCAAGTCTAGCTCGCGCTTGACATCGCTGAATGCGGGCTTATCTTAGGCAGCATGGCTCCGGGCGGGGTCTGGCTGGTCACGAACCAAACGTGAGGTAGGTCGTGCCAATTTACGAGTATGTGTGTGCGCAGTGCCAACACCAGTTCGAAGTCAAGCAGAAGCTCGCCGATGCGCCTCTTTCAGAGTGCATGCGCTGTGGTGGCGCTGTCACCAAGCTGATTTCTGCACCCGCGATCATGTTTAAGGGCACCGGCTGGTACGTGACGGACTATTCAGACAAGTTGAAGCCACCGGGTCAAGGCGACGGAGCAGAGCAGCCGAAAGATCAAAAAGAGAAGACAGACCAGAAGCCCGCTGCCGCCGGGGCGGCGGCAGGCGACGGATCCTCCCCCGCCGAGACCGGCTCAAGCGGGCAATCCTCCAGCTCGGCAGGGACGGCTGGGTCCGGATCGACTGGCGGATCGGGCTCCCCTTCGACCCCTCCTTCACCCTCTTCCACGTCCTCGTCCTCAACCTAGCCCGCATTATTCACGAACGAAGTGCCTTCGTGAATAATGCGTCATCAGGTAGTGCCTCGGTCGCACCTGTAGGTTTCGACAGGCCGCTTTCGCGGCCTCCTCAAGGCTAGCCCTGAGTCTATCGAAGGGCGGATTATTCACCTGTCCGTGAATAATCCGGGCTAGGCCTTTTGGCCGATTGACAAGCTTTCGGAGGCCATGGTACCAAACACAGACTGACAGCGTCTCATGTCAACCTAGAAAAGGGAGGAGGACTTTGATGTCGACCGATGTGGCACCCGAGATTAAGGTGGGAGATACCGCTCCTGATTTTACGCTGAAGGATCAGGACCAAAAGGACGTCAAGCTCAGCGAATTCCGTGGCAAGAAGAATGTCGTGCTTGCCTTCTATCCGTTGGATTGGAGCCCGGTTTGCACCGGGGAGAACAAATGCTTGTCCGACGATTTCCCCAGCTTCCAATCCTCAAACGCGGAAGTCTTCGGCATCAGCGCCGACAGCTTCTTCTCGCACAAAGCTTGGGCTGATTCCCTGGACCTCAAACACCGCCTCTTGGCGGACATGCACCGTACTGTCAGCAAGGCATACGGCCTCTATTTCGAACCGCTGAACTGTGCGAAGCGGGCCACTGTCATTGTCGACAAGAATGGCAAGGTGGCCTACGCCAAGGTGCAGGAGATCAAAACGGCCCGCGATGATAAGGAGATTCTAGAGGCCTTGAAGACCTTGAATTAGCGAGGAGTCCCTGGCGCGGGGAGTCTTTCTCTAGGAACTCCCCGCTTCAGCCTAGTCCGATCTTGCGAGGGTGTAAGGCATGAACGGCACGGTCGATGACGTGAGCGACGCCAATTATCATGAGTTCACGGAGGCTCCGGCGGCCGTGGTGGCTTACGGGATTGCCTCCTGCGAGCCGTGCCAGGAATACGATCCGATCCTCGAGGACACCGCGTCTCGTTTCAGCCGGGTCCGGATCGGGAAAGCGAAAATGCACGTCCCCGGACGTTGCCGCGAGATTAAAAAGCAACACCAGTTTGAGACCTACCCAACTACCCACTTCTTTTCCCAAGGCAAACTGCTGATCAGCCGCGAAGGCAAGTTGGATGCGGAGGAACTGGCAGCTCTCATCAACGACCATCTCTTGAAGTCCTGAGTCCATCGATTCATATGTTCGATGACGAACTTATTCCCTCAGGACTTAGTGCTGAGTGAGCAAATGCTTCATAGGTTCCCAGCCCCTCGGCTTGCTCGGGGCGGTGAGCTTGTCGAACCGCGAAATACGTCATCGTATTTGCGAATCGAAGCACTAAGGAGTGACCCACAGGGTTGCTGTGGGCAGTGGATGTTCAGCGCGCTTCCTTATAGCCGCAATCCCGGTTCCGGCACTGGAGGGTGGTCCCAGCTTGGCGGCTGACTTTCTCGACCAGAAAGGCGGCTTTGCAGCTTGGGCACGGCTTATCAACTGGGCGGTCCCAGATGGCGAATTCACAGGCCGGATAATTTGCGCAGGCGTAGAACGTACGCCCCTTT
>JACZQN010000132.1 GCA_022545705.1 Nitrospirota bacterium
GATAGTTGATCTCACTCGGCGAGAGGCGATGTCCGCGACCATGGCGGGCCAGGAACGCAACCTGCACCCCACCAACCGTTCCAAGGACCAGCGCATCCGAAGGCCGTCCGAACGGGGTGCTGGGGCGTACTTCCCGAACTCCGTCGAGCCCCTCCATTCCATAGAGCCCGCTCCCTCCGATGACGCCGATGTCAGCGTGAAGTTTCCCTCTCTTGGCCGACATGCCCTCTTCTTCCTCTTAGTGCTTCGATTCGCAATTACGGTAACGTATTTAAATCCGTAAATTCAGCGCCGGATGCTCCCTCAGCACTAAGTCCTGAGGGAATAAGTTCGTCCCTCGATTTCCCTCGGGATGACCCTGAGCCTGTCGAAGGGTCGTCATCGAACTTATGAATCGATGGACTTAGGATGGACAGAGGTCGAGGGCGCCGGTTGATCCGTGAGCTCTCAGATGAGCTGGACGATCCCAGAATGCTGAGAAAGGGAGGGGGACACATGAAACCCAGAGACTTTGCGGTGATTGTGATGTGCGCGGCGCTCTTCACAGGTTGTGTCACTTCAGCAACACATAAGGACGCCGTTGATGAGCTTGCCGCAATGCGCAAGGCCTCCGAGCAAATGGCTGCAGAGTTTGACAGTTTCAAAGAGCAAGCTGCAGCGGAACTCGGGGCCCTACAACAGGACAAGAGCAGGCTCGCAAACGAGCTCCAAGCTGTCCAGGCCGCGGAGCAGCAGGTCCGGCAAGCTCTCGACGAGACCAATGCCAGTCTCAACCGCGAGCAGGAAATTCAAGAAGACCTTCGTGGAGAGATCGCCAAGCTGCAGAACGCACATGAGCAGTTGCAGCGTATGAACCAAGAGGTGAAAGAAGAACGCGACTTGCTCCTGACACAAATTGAAGATCTCCAGAACCAGACGAAGGACTTGGCGGCGAAGCTCGACGCCAAGCAGTCGCAACTAGCCACGCAGCGGCAAGATCAGCAGCGGGTAATGGGTGACAACACCTCCTTGCTCGACAGGATCGCGCGCTTGCAGAAACTTGTCGGCGAGCTCGAAGGTGACGCTGCGCGCGCCCGACAGGAGCGGGACCTCCTGGCCGCGGCGCTCCAAGAGAAGGGTGATCTTCTCCGAGCGCAGGAGGCGGAGAAGGGGAGGTTAGAGCAGGAGCGGGCCACCAAGGAAGCAGAGATTGAACGCTTGACGAGGACTCATGCTGAGTTGACTAGGTCGCTTCAAGACGAGATCGCCAAGGGGGATATTAGGATTCGGCAGGTACGGGATCGACTGAGGATCAACATGGTGGATCGTGTTCTGTTCGACTCCGGCCAAGGGTATGTGAAGCCGGCCGGGCTCAAAGTTCTCAAGCGGATGAGTGCTATCCTCAAGAACGTGACTGATAAGCAGATCCGGATCGAGGGTCATACCGACAACGTGCCGATCGGTGTCAAACTCCAGGACCGGTTCCCGACCAACTGGGAATTGTCTACGGCCCGAGCAACCAGCGTGGTCCGCTACCTCACTGAGAAGGGCGGCGTCGTCCCCGCTAATATCTCGGCCATCGGCTACGCAGAGACCAGGCCGGTAGCCGACAATGAAACGGAGGAGGGCCGTAGGGCGAATCGCCGGATCGAGATTTTGCTCTACCCTAAGGACCTCTCCGAAATCGCCGACCACGTTGATCAGTGACCGGATCGAGTCCGAAGGGTCTCCTGTAAGCAGGCTCGAGGCTAGACGTCGTTGGTTCTGACCGAGCGTCAGCAAGACAACCGCTGGCGCTCGGAGCCCATCCTCTGAGGCCACTGGCCCGCCTCTTAACCTTCCTTCCTGTGGTTCCCCAGGGCCGCAGCGTAGACGAATACAGGAGTCAATTTATAAGCTGCACGGGTGGGATTACTCGGACCGCAAGGACCTCCTCCAGAAAATGTAAAACGGCACCCCGGCGACGACAGATGCTACAGCGAGTGCCGATTCAGTGGGCCGCTCAACCGCGGTGTAGAACACAATGATCGCTGACAACGCGACATAAAAGCATGGCACCAGTGGATAGAGCGGCACACGGTATGGCCGAATCAGCTCCGGGCTTCGCCAACGGAGGACTATGACTGCGCCCACCGCGATCGCGCTGAAAATGGCGAGAACGACTCCGCTGTAAATCACAAGCTGCTCAAACGATCCGGAGAAGACCAGCAGCGTGGCCCACGCGCTCTGCAGGATGATCGATTTCCCTGGTGTCCCGCTGTCATCGCGGGTGTGCGCGAACATTGCTGGGAAGACGCCGTCTCGGGCCATCGCGTAGTAGACGCGGGGACCGGCCCACACCATCGCGCTCACAGCCCCTACGATCGAGATGCACAGCATCACGGCGACGAAGCGGGCGCCTACCGGGCCGAACAGGGCCACAGATGCCTTTTGCGCGACTGGGAGCACTGGTGGTTGCCCCAGGGCAGTCACAGGGAGTGCGTAGATATAGACAAGGTTTACCAAGAGATAGACGAATCCCACGAAGAGTGTTCCCCAGATCATCGTCCTTGGGATATTTCGTCCAGGGTCTGCGATCTCCCCGGCGATATACCCTGCCACATTCCAGCCCGAGTACGCATACGTGACAAAGATCAGTGAAACGATCATCGTTCCCAATCCCGGAGTCAGGCTAGGGGCGCTGTAAGAGAGGTGATCCCAACGACCATGTCCAAATGCGAAGCCCCCCACGACTAGCATCAGAATCGCTACCACCTTGAGGATCGTGAGGAGGCGTTGGAGGAATCCGCCCGGGCCGGTACCGGCCAGATGAAATCCAGTCACGATCCAGATCAGTGCCAGGGCGAGGAGTTGCGGGACAAGGCTGCTCTCACTACCGAGTGGAAAGAGTTGCAGCAAGTAAGACGCGAAGCTCACAGCTCCGGCGGCAATAGCTGCACCGAACCCGACAGTGAAAGATGCCCAACCGGTGAGGAAGCCCATGAAGGGGCCGTAGGCTTGGCGAAGGTAGATGTAGTCTCCTCCTGCTTGTGGCATGGCGGCTCCGAGCTCGCTGTAGGAGATCGCGCCAGCCAGCGCAAGCAGGGCCCCGACGAACCAGAGCGACAAGATCAGCCCTGGATCCCCAAGGTCACGGGCCATGAAACCGGTTGTGGTGAAGATGCCGGTTCCGATGACGTTGCCGACTAACACGCAGGCGGCAGTAAACCCGCTGACGCGGCGCGGGCTCGCCATCCCGCCCCCAGCCGATGGGCGAGGATTGCCGATGGTCATGCGGACCCGGGCGTCCCAGCAAGCTTGCTGAGCACTTTCGTCACAAGGTCTAGCATCTTGTCCGGTCGGTGTTGGAAGCGCGGTGGATGCTCAATGGTGTGCCTTGAATCAAGCGGCAAGATTCCTCCCTATCAAGAAGGAACGCTGAACGAGGTCGGAGAAAGGAAAGGGTGGTCGTCAAGGCTTCTGGGCGATGATGCTGGCGTAGGCAGCCTTCCCGTCATCACGATGCTGGTAGCGAAGGACCTTAAAGTCCTTGAAGATTTCCAGGAGCTCGTTCGTCTGGATGAGATACTTCTTGCGGAACGTCGGGCGGTATTTCAGGTGTTCGATCGTGTAGGTTTCCACCAGCACCATGCCGCCACGTTTCAGAGCATCCTTAATCTGAGGAAACAGGCTATATTGGAGATAATACGTGCAGAGGATAGTGTCGTAGGCGTTCTTCTCCAACTGGTAAGTCTCCAGGTCAACGACACGGGTTTCGATCGTCACGCCGTGTTCGGCTGCAAGCTGCTTGGCTTTCTGAAGACCCTTCTCGGAGATGTCGAGTCCGATCACTTGAAAGCCCTGCGTCGCGAGGTACACTCCGTTCCGTCCTTCACCCATCGCGATGTCCAGGGCTTTGCCTTTCGGAAGTAGATGAACATTGTCCTTGAGGAACGAAATGGGCTCTTTGCCAAAGATGTATTCCTCAGCGGTGTATTTTGAGTTCCAGCGCTCCTTGTCCTTGGGTGCGGCATCCGCGGTCCCTGACGAGATGCACAAGGCACACCACAGGAACAAGGCACGCCAAAAAGTCGCGGCGATTCTCTGCTGAAGTAGGGAAGCAGTCATGCTCTGTGCTTGGCACAATAGACGGTCGGCAGCCAGCCGATCAATCACCCCTATTGTATATTGGAAAGAAAGACGATGGCCAGTGTGATTTTAGCCTGGCCGGGTCCAGTCCAGTCGCAATCGGTGAGGAAACAAAAACGTGAATATCCAAAGGATTCCACTCGGCAAGGCCCGGAAGGGTCGCTCCGGGAGGCGCGGACGCGGGAGGCCCCTTCCCCCGCCCTACGCACCACCATGTCCGCCTCGGACCCACACAAGAGCCGGAAGAGCCGAAAATCTATTGACCCGTGGGTGTGATTCACCCAAGATAAGG
>JACZQN010000051.1 GCA_022545705.1 Nitrospirota bacterium
ACTGCCGCTCGCGTCCTCCCTAAGAGATCTCCGGACGAGCATGAAAGAGCGGCTGCCGAAACGGGTCTTCAGCAAGCTGGAGCAAGCTGGTGAGTTGGCTGACCACATGGGGGTCTCGGCGTTCGTGGTCGGGGGATTCGTCCGGGACCTCCTGCTGGGCATTGAGAACCTCGACCTGGATCTGGTGATCGAGGGGGACGGGATCGCGTTCGCTCGGGCTCTGGGCCGCCGCGAGAAAGCTCGTGTCAAGGTTCACGAGCGGTTCGGCACCGCTGTCGTCATTTTTCCGGATGGGTTCAAGCTCGACGTAGCGACAGCCCGTACTGAATACTATGAATATCCCACTGCGCTGCCGACGGTCGAGCCAAGTTCCATTAAGAAGGATCTGTATCGCCGGGACTTTACGATCAACACGATGGCCGTCCGCCTGAACAAAGGTGAATTCGGTGCCCTGATCGACTTCTACGGCGGGCGGCGTGATTTGAAGGAAAAAACGATCCGCGTGCTTCATAGTCTGAGTTTCGTCGAAGACCCGACACGCGTGTTTCGGGCCATCCGCTTCGAGCAGCGTTTCGGGTTTCATCTGGGCAAGGAGACGCTGGCCTTGATCAAAGGCGCGGTCACGATGGACCTGTTTCACCGGCTCTCCGGCCATCGGATACTGGAGGAACTCATCCACGTGTTCTCCGAAGAGGAGCCGCGCAAGATCGTCGCCCGCCTTGCAAAATTGGACTTGCTACGGTTTATCCATCCAGCGCTCACCAAGTCACTCCGGCTGGCGACGCTTCTGAGGGCTGTCGAAGATGCCCTGGACTGGTACACGTTGCTGTATCTGGATCGGATGATGGAGCAGTGGGTAGTCTATTTTATGGTCCTCATGGACGTCATACCGGCTAAAGCTGTCGGGGAAACGCTGAAACGGCTTGCCGTTCCAGCGCGACAGGCTGAAAAGATCAAAGCTGCTCATGATGAATCGAACGCCATCCTTCGCCAACTCGCCAAGCGGCCGCCACCACGCCCGGCCAAGACCTATCATCTGCTCGAGGGCCACTCCGATGAGACCTTGTTACTCCTCATCGCCAAAACCAAGCTGGAGTCTGTCAAGCGGCAGATCTCGGCCTATCTCACGACCAGCCAGCATATTAAACCGTCACTGACCGGCGCCGACCTCAAGGCGTTGGGACTCAAGCCAGGTCCGCAGTTCAAAAAGATCCTGGAGCAATTGCGAGACGCCCGGCTGAATGGCGAAGTCAGAACGGAGGCTGAGGAGCGGGAATTGGTGAAACGGATCGCGAACCTGTGATAGGTTAGCGACCGCCTCTCTCCGAGCGAGCAAGCAGGGGAGGAAAAGAGGAATCCATGTTCTCTCCTTGGTCGCTTCTGTTAAAAGCTGTTCTGCCCGCCATCCCGGAAATCGTCGCCACGGTCAAAGCCCTGAAGCAGAGGGAGCAGCGCGTCGAAGCCTCTCGCAGTGATGGTGACGCCCGCCTGCAGCAGCTTGAAAAGTCCATGGATACCCAGTTGCAGCTCATTGAAAAACTCGCGACGCAACTGCTCGGCATTCAGAAGATCCTGCGAAGAGCCTATCTTGTTGCCCTCACAGCGCTAGTGCTCTCGTTGATTGCGTTGGGAGTCCTGATCTTCAGTTGAGCTGAGGCTCGATAGGTTGATCAGGAACGGACCCGCGCTTGTTGCGCCTTCACCAAATCAGTCAACGCACAGATTATTGGTATGGCCACACCTATTGCCCATGTGGTGGTGGCGGTCGCGCTCGGCAACGCCTTGAATCTGCCTAAAGTCCCCCTACGCCTGTGGCTGCTGGGTGCAGCCTGCGCCGTTGTGCCGGATGTTGATGTCCTTGGCTTCTGGGCAGGCGTGCCGTATGACGCCTGGTATGGCCACCGCGGACTGACCCATTCACTCGCCTTCGCAGGGGCGGTAAGTCTCCTTATCGTGGCCACGGCCTTCCGCGGTGAACGATGGGCTAACCACCGGCACCGCCTCTTGGCCTACTTCTTTACTGCGACTGCCTCGCACGCGGTGCTTGATGCGATGACCAATGGAGGCCTCGGGGTCGCGTTCTTCCTCCCATTCAATACCACGAGGTACTTCTTCCCCTTCAGGCCGATCGAGGTCTCACCGCTGAGTGTTCCCGCATTCTTTACAGCCCGGGGCCTCGAGATCTTGTGGAATGAGCTCGTCTGGATTTGTCTGCCAGCGCTCCTACTAGCCGTTCTCATCTTGTTCGCTCGCCAACGACGAGCGGTTGGCAACTCAGCGGCTACGTCCTAATCTGTGGTTCCAGCCCTTTCTTGAATCCTTTGGACCTATCCGGTAGCATCCCGTCATGAATTATTTCAAGCATTCGCTCATTGGCTTGTCTGCTGCGGTGGTTGGGGTGACCCGAAGAGGCTGCGGGCTGGTGTAGTGATAGACTGCGAGATCTGCGGTGTTTCTCTGAGAGAGCAGGCTTGATAAGGCCGTAGTAAGTGAAGGATAGCGGTCGGGATTGTGCTCTTCTCGGATTGGACCGTTTTACAAGAGATACCGCAGGAGTTAGAAGCAGTAGACCTAACGTTAGGCGACCTTGAGGCCGCGACGCGACGGCTTAAGGACAAGCCGAACACGGACACCAAGGCGGGCTAGCATGTCGATGAGTGCGTCCGTACTGAAGAGGTCGATTCTTCCACGGAGGAGGTCACTCACCCGAGGTTGGGTGACACGGAGGATCTTTGATGCTTCCCGCTGTTTGAGGCGTCGGGACGCGATCAGCTTCTGGAGGTGGATCATCAGGTCTGAGCGGACCAGCAGATGCTCGGCCTCTTCGGGAGAGAACCCGAGGTCGCGGAACACGTTTCCACTCGATCGAGTCACCTTAAGCCTCGTTCGAGACCTACCTCTACGGGACATCCTCGTTCCTCCGCCTCATGATCAGCGTTCGAAGCCGCTCGCGCGCAACCTCCAGATCACGCTTTCGTGTTTTCCTGGTTGGCTTCTCGAACGCGTGGAGCACGTAGACAGCCTCCACAAACTTCGCTATATAAAGCACGCGGTGCTCGCGCCCGGTCCGAATGCGAATCTCGCGAACGCTAGCGCCAACGCTACTGATCGGCTTCCAGTCGTTCGGGTCGAGTCCCTTCTGGACCCGGCGGAACTGGTAGCCAGCCGCGCGCCGCGCGTCCGACGGAAACGCCCGCACGTCTGTGCGAGAAGAGCCGAGCCAGAACAGCGCCTTGTCGGACACGATCAAGTATACAAGTATTGATATACGTTGTCAAAAGGAATAAAGCTCAGTCTGACCCCTTTATTCCTTTGGGTTGCCCAGGTAGAGAATGCACGCGCATCCTGGAGCGTGAGACTCGTTGTCATGATCCGGAAGCTCACGAGAGGTGACTGATGAGAGTAGCGTCAGCGGTGCTCATCGTTTTGATTCTCATGAGCGGCGTGGGGTGCGTAGGAGTGTTGCTTCCTCCGGGAGGCGAAAAATTTTACAACCAGGCGAGAGGAGACACCGGTCTGCAAACGGCGCTGAGTTTGACGACCATGATGGAAGAGAGCATCCGGCAAGCTAAATCTGAGCCGGTTGAAGAGGTCGGGGGCCTGACCGACCTGCACGCGCAACTCTTTGCTCTGCATCGAGCGTTTGACGAGATGACGGACTTGCAAGCCTCAAGGCCCGCCTCTATCACAGCGGTTACTCTTAGGAAGGACCTGGTCACGGTGTTTTACCGGTTAGGCAGGTTTCGAGAAGATCGCCCACTCCGCGACCTGCACCTGGATCTCTTTGCCGCGCGCTTGCAGGAACTCCGTCAGGCACTTCAAGTGGTCGAGTGAACGGGATAACTTGGTTCTTTCGGGAGAAGTTATCCGGTGGAAAGGACGTCAAACACCTTTTTTGGCAGGGGTTCGACCTAGTTCTGTGAGACCTAAGGTCTGGGTGTGCGCGACGAGGTGCCGCTTGAGGGCCTCGTTGATCCAACTGTTATCCTGTTCCGCCAGCCCCTTTGCTATGGTGAACGGCAATTCGTCTCGCCACACCGTCGAGCCCTCTGCATTGACGAGCTGAAGGAATAGCCGCTTGGACTCCCAATGAGTCCAGCCTCCCCAGCCCTTCTTCCCTGTTGGCTCGGCGACTACCCTCCCAAACAGCACACAGTCCACTGAGACATCCCGGGTAATCCGCCGAGCGAGGCTTGTTGCCTCTTCATCGGGTTTAAATCCCGACATGAGCGCCAGGGTTGCCTGGTCAACCTGCTTGATTACCTGGTGAGGGTTCACGATCCGAAGATCCGTCGTCTCTTGGAGGACTGTCGTGAGGCGCGTTGCCATGGCGGGATCGCCAGGGAATGGTGCGACGGCGATGCTGGTTATGGAACCATGCTGCTGTCGCATCTCAGGGGGAGCTACCCACGAGTGCTGAAAGGGCTGGAACTCGACATCGCTCCGGCCAACCGAATGAGTCCCTACTGCAGCGAGCCACACAGCGGGAAAGCAGCCCTGCACGAGGAGTGAGCAGGGAATCACCATCAGCGCGAGAGCGAGGAGCGACCCTCCCTTGCGCCGAACGGCCTGTGGATGGTTATGATCCATGAGAGACCCGGCCGAACTCATTTTATGGCTCTTTTAGTATAGCGCCCCGCAACTGTTTGATTTACCGAGGCTTTTCAATTCGTTTTGCTTGTTGCCCACGTAGGGATGGCTTATCCTACGCCCCTTCTTTAGGTTAGGCTCTTCAGGGAGTGTTTGCGCGACCCACCGGTGGGAGAACCGCGTCAAGTCGAGCGCGCTGGTCGCGAACAATGGCCTGTGCCTCGGAAACCTCGATCAGGGAGAAACGGATGCAATCGCCCGGCACAAGCTGAGCGGCCAAAGGCAAGTCGGCCGAAATGACGACAGCGATTTTCGGGTAGCCACCCGTTGTTGGCCGATCGGCCATAAGCAGAATCGGTTGGTGGCTCGCCGGGACTTGGACGGCACCAGGAGGAGTAGCATCTGAAATGAGGTCGGGAGCTCGAGCGTGGGGAAGTGGCGGACCGATCAGTCGATACCCCATGCGGTCAGATTGGGGGGAAATGGTGTAAGGACCGTGCACGAGGGTGCCAGGCGCATCAGGCACAAAACAATCGCTCTGCGGACCGAGCACTACGCGTAGGGTCACATCAGGGGAGTATGACGGATGCGCGGCGCTTGGTAAGGCTCGGCCCGCTGACTTCCAGGCGTCTGATGACGGTGGGTGCCCGTGAAGTACGTCGCCTTTCAGCAGGGCCCGACCCCTGAACCCACCTGTACGACTCCGCATGTGGGTGGAGCGGCTACCCAGCACCAGCGGCACGTTGATTCCGCCTGCGACCGCCAGATAGGCCCGCGCTCCGTTTCGTCGTTCGCCAAAGCTGAGCGTGCTGCCGCGGGTCACACACATGACGGTCCAGTTCTGAACCGGATTCCCGTTGAGTGTGGGAGAGAGGTCTGCGCCAGACAGGGCGATGACTGAATCGGTCTCGAAGGTGAGCTCGGGGCCCTGAAGGGTGATTTCCAGCACAGCTGCCGAATCAGGATTGCCGACCAGCCGGTTCCCTAGGCGCAGAGCCAGGATGTCCATCGCACCGCCCACCGGCATGCCGAACCGCTGAAAACCATAACGGCCGAGGTCCTGTACGGTGCTGAGGAATCCAGATTGGATGACACGGAACTGTGCCGGTTCAGGCATTGGTGCTGCCTATAGCCGCAATCCGGACGCCAGCCTCGGTGAGTGATCGCCTGATTGCTTGGGCCAGCGGGTCAGCACCGACGGTATCGCCGTGGATACAGATCGTGTCGGCATGGATCCGGACAGGCTGTCCGTCTATTGCGGGCACGAGGCTGTCTCGCACGAGGCGCAGAACTCGGGTGACCACCTCGTTCTCGTCGTGAATAACCGCGTTTGGAAGGTCACGTGGCACTAAGGTGCCATTAGGATTATAAGCGCGGTCTGCAAACGCCTCTTCGGCGGCGGTAAGCCCAAGCGTCCGCGCCGTCTCAATCAACTTTGAGCCGGCGAGGCCGACCAGGATTAAGTGCCGGTCAACTGCCGCTACAGCACGGGCAACTGCTGTGGCCAGTTCAGGGTCGCGCGCGGCCATGTTGTAGAGCGCGCCGTGCGGTTTCACATGCGAGAGTTGCGCGCCTTCCAGTGCAGTGATCCCTGCAAGCGCGCCCACCTGATAGGCGACAAGGTTTTCCACCTCGGCTGGCGAAAAGGCCACCTCACGCCGACCAAGAGCCTCAGGATCGCGAAACCCCGGATGCGCCCCGATGGCAACTCTATGTGCACGGGCGAGTCGAACCGCTCGGCGCATGAGCTCAGGATTGCCAGCGTGGAACCCGCACGCAATATTGGCCGACGTGACGTGCGTGAGCAGCCGTTCTTCGGCATCCATCCGCTGAGGGTCAGTGGATTCACCGATGTCGCAATTCAAATCAATGCGGAGTGTTTGTCCCATGTGTGAGGTGGTCGAACACCTTTCGCGTGATGGGCACGAAGCGCACGTGATCTCCGGCTTGGAGAAGGAAGGGATTCGTACGAGCTGGATCGTATAGTCGTGTCGGCGTCCGTCCGATCACCCTCCACCCGCCAGGGCTCTCTTGTGGGTAGATGCCTGTTTGCGACTCAGCGATGCCGACCGAACCAGCCGACACCTTCGCGCGTGGATCGGGCAGGCGCGGCGTCGCAATCGAGTCGGGGACCCGTCCCATATACGGAAACCCGGGGGAGAACCCGAGCATGTAGACGCGGTACTCCACGGAGGCATGGAGCCGGATGACCTCTTTCACTGGAAGCCGAGACGAATCAGCAAGCTCAGGCAGGTCAGGGCCGAAGTCCCCGCCATACAGGACGGGAATCTCAATTGTCCGCGCCTTGCGGGTGACGCGCTTGGGGAGTGTTTCGGCGAGCGACCGCAGACGATCAGACATTGCCATCGTATCGACGAGGAGAGGATCAAAATATACTGTGGCTGACCGGTATGTGGGAACAACATCAATCACACCTGGCAAGCCTAACTTCTCAACGGCACGGGCAAAGGCCAGCCCCCGATCGTTAATACGAGGCTCGATGCTATTCCCGAATTCGACTGTTAGCCCCGAATCACCAACGGGCACCACGCGCGGGAAATTGGACATGGCCTACCGTGAGTTAATCGTTGACATCAAGACTGAATTTGATACCGTCTGCCTTCTTATACAAAGCATCACTGCCCTATCGCAAATCTTCACAGCGAGCTTTAAGTCATTTAGGTTCACCTAACCTTCGAGCCGGTATTTATCAAGTTCAGGCTGTCTGCATTGCCACCGCTGGACTGATGGTCGTCCTGCTCACATTACCGTCACGTTTTTGGTGAGCCAAGTTCTTTGGGTTAGTGCTTTCTGTGGTATCCGTGGCCCTCTATTTTCATCTTCGTTGGTTTTTCAACCTGGGGGGCGCAGGCACTGACGCCGCGACCGGTGGTCTCGTGTTTATGTTGTTCCCGCTTTATGCCATCCTCGGCGGCGCCATGGGGTACGCGCTCGGATACTTCTTCGGTTCGTTGGTACCGCGAGAGACCAACCAAACGGAATCGTACCCTGACCCAGGGGCCTCTTAAAAAAGCTGTCACTCGCCTGAGCCCTTGGTTGATTGCGCGATCGATGCCGGCTCCCTATTTTCCAGTCTGTCCATCACCGCGACCCCCACTGCGTCACCCCACACGTTTACTGCGGTGCGACAACGGTCGAGAAACCAATCAATGACGAGGATCAGCGAGACGCCTTCCAGAGGAAGGTTGACCGCCTGCAGGACGATCACCATGGTGACCAAGCCTGCTTCTGGTATCCCCGCGGCGCCGACAGCCGCGACCGTTGCAGTGAGGAACACGACCAAAAGTTGGACTGCATCCAGATTCACGCCGTACGCTTGTGCGATAAACACCGCTGCCACAGCCTCGTAGAGGGCCGTACCGTTCATGTTGATGGTTGCGCCCAGTGGCAGCACAAAGCTGGCAACACGAGGGGACCGACCGTTGCGCTCGATCACACCTTCCATCGTCATGGGCAACGTTGCCGAGCTGGAGCTCGTCGAGAAGGCCGTGATGAGAGCGGTGTTCATATTCCTGGCATACACCGCTATCGGCTGCCGGCCCAGGAACCGTAGGATCGTGGGCAGGACCAACGCTCCGTGAATCAACAGACCCAGCACGACGACGACGGCGTAGGAACCTAGCCGCGCCAGCTCCGGCCAAAATCCACTGAAGCCTCCTGCCTCGCCAAGTCTGCCGGCAATTAACGCGCCGATGCCGACAGGGGCTGCCCACATCAGGAGACGCACGATTCCCATCATGCCCTGATTCACGCCCTCAAAGAAACGGATCACCACGCGCCCGCCTTTGCCGAGGGTGGTGAGCACAGCCCCAAAAGCCAGCGAAAAAACGATGAGGGGTAGCATCTCGGCATTGACCATCGCGGCAAAGAGGTGAGTGGGAATGAGGCTGACCAGAAGGCCCCGAGCAAGTTCACCAATGGTCGGTGGCTTGGCAACGAGCTGCTTGGGCGGTGGCTGTGGCTCTTCCGTTGTGACAGTCCCGGGTTGTACGATGGTGACGAGTGTCAGACCAATGACGACCGCAATGGCTGTGGTGCTGAAAAAATAGAGGATGGTCCTACCACCAAGAGGGCCCAGCTTCCGGACGTCGCCTAGGCTGCTCACTCCGACGATCATGGAGGCCATGACCAGAGGTACCACGAGCACCAGTAGGGCTCCCAGGAACAATTCCCCGAGAAACTGCACCGCTCGCCCTGTTTCCGGCAACATTCCCCCCAAGATCAGGCCGCTGGCGACCCCCAAAAGGATCAGGAAGAGAAGGCGGTTCGCCATCATTTCGCTTGTTGCCTCCCGAGGCGGTGCGTCACCAAGGGTCGGCCATTCGGAGTCCGTAGCCGAGGTGGTTGGGCAGTGCGGAACCACCTTGACCGTTGCGGAGATGCAGACTCAGGCGGTAGTATCTCTCCGCGGCAATTTCGAGGAGCATCATGTCTGACACGACGAGTCAGTCCTCCCCTAGCAACCGGCTGGCCCACGAGACAAGTCCGTATCTCAGGCAACACGGGCACAACCCGGTGGACTGGTACCCGTGGGGCGAGGAGGCCCTGGCGCGAGCCAAGGCCGAAAATAAGCCGATCTTGCTGTCCATCGGCTATTCGGCGTGCCACTGGTGCCACGTCATGGCGCATGAATCATTCGAGAACCCGGAAATCGCCAAGCTGATGAATGAGCACTTCGTCAATATAAAGGTAGATCGGGAGGAACGCCCGGATCTGGACGACATCTACCAAAAGTCCGTACAGGTCTTTATGGGTCGGGGAGGGGGTTGGCCGCTGACTGTCTTCCTGACGCCGGATCAGGAGCCCTTTTATGGCGGCACCTATTTCCCGCCCGTGCCACGTTACAACATGCCGAGCTTTCCGCAAGTGCTTCTCGGTGTCGTTGAGGCCTACCACCAACATGGTGCTGAGGTCCAGCAGAATGTCCAGCGGGTGAAAGCTGGGCTTCAGCGTGTGAATTCCGCGCGCCCCTCTGCCGAACCTCTCACGTACGAATTGTTCGATGGAGCGGCCACAGACCTCTGTATGCTCTATGAACCGGTCCACGGCGGTTTCGGCGACGGGCCCAAGTTCCCAACGGTCCCTCCGCTGAGCCTGCTGCTGCGGCAGTGGTACCGGGTGCGCGATCAGTCAGCGCGGGAGAAGGTGGAACATTCCTTGCGCACAATGGCCGCGGGCGGGATCTATGACCATCTTGGGGGAGGGTTTCACCGCTATTCTGTGGACGGTCAATGGCTCGTCCCGCATTTCGAGAAGATGCTTTACGACAATGCGCAGCTCGTCCGCATTTATCTGGATGGTTGGCGTCTTACGCGAGAAGTTCGCTTCAGGCGCGTGGTTGAGGAGACCCTTGACTATATCTCCCGGGAAATGTGTCACCCGGACGGCGGGTTTTTTGCGGCCCAAGACGCTGACAGCGAGGGACATGAAGGGAAATTTTTTCTCTGGGAGCCCGCTGAGATTAAGGCTGTCCTCGGGCCGGAACTCGGTGAGACCTTTTGCCGCTTCTATGATGTGACTGAGGCGGGGAATTTCGAGGGCAAGAACATTCTCAACCGTCTCTGCAGCGCGAAGCTCCCTGCAGAGGAGCAAGAGCAGATGGAAAGACTGCTGACTCCGGCAAGGCGGCAACTTCTCGACGTGCGTGAGCGGCGTGTCAAACCGGGGCGCGACGACAAGATCCTCACGAGTTGGAACGGCTTGATGATCTCAGGGCTGCTGGACGCTTACCAAGCGTTTGGTACCCCTGCCTACCTTGCGCTGGCCGAAGGGGCGTTGGCCTTTCTGCTGGAACACGCATATCAGCAGGGGCGGCTGACCCGTACCGTCAGCAACGGACAAGGCAGGCTGAATGGGTACTTGGATGACTACGCCTTCCTGGCGGCTGCCCTCCTGGATGCGTTCGAGGCAACGTCATCTGGCGTCTATCTGGACAGGGCCTGCGAATTGACAGGAGTGATGCTTGAGCAATTCTGGGATCCGCAGGTCGGGGGTTGCTTCTTCACCGGGAAGGACCATGAAACGTTGATTCACCGGATGAAGTCGGGCATGGACAGCGCCATCCCTTCCGGGAATGCGGTTGCCGTCATGAACTACTTGCGCCTCTTCTTCTTCACCGGGGAACAGGACTATATGGACCGTGCGGAGCAGACCTTGGGCGTGTTCCGGGCGCAGATGGACCACAACGCGTACGGGTCGGCGGCGATGCTCTGCGCGCTGGACTTTTATCTGGCCAAACCGAAGGAGATCGTGCTATTGGGGGCGCGCACCGATCCCGCTATGCAGGCACTAGTGGAAAATATCCATGGGCGATACGTGCCCAACAAGACGCTGGTACTGGTGGATCCAACGGGTGCTGCAGATGCTGCTGCGATCCCGGCTGCGGCCAAGGGCAAGGCGGCCCTGGATGGCAAACCAACGGCCTATATCTGTCATAATTTCACCTGCTCGCACCCTCTTACTGATTGGGCGGCCTTGGAGGAACTTCTGTAACCGAGCCGGAGGATTTTCCGATGAGTGACCAGAATAAGGGCTTGTACGACGACCAGTACGAACGATTTTTTAAGAGTAAGGATCACGCACAGGGCTATGATTTCCAGGAAGCGCAGTCTGGTAGCGCCGCGCCGCCGGCCGTCACATTCTTGCAGAAACTGCGTTGGTGGTCGTGGGATAGGTGGAAGCGCATGAAAACAATCAGAGCGGCACGCGATCGTCGCCTCGAGGAAATCCTTGAGATTAAGAATCTGCCTCCCAAGTAGCTCCTCGGGTTGAACGGAAGATTCCGGTTGGCCGGCCGGGAATGGGCGACCCGGCGGTTTCACGAGGGAGCTTCAGTCACACCTCGTTGGATCGTAGGGTCGGATACAGGAAAGAGACAGAAGAGGGAGATGTGGTAGACTTACGTTTCGGCTCTGCGATGGGTGCGCATCCACTGACTCGGGCACGATGGTGATCTATGGGTGTCGGAACCGTAGCCAAGCTTCTCCTTGTCTTGTTCCTCGGGTGTTCAATTTCAGCCGCGTGCCTGAGCCGTGCGGCGACATGGGATGGGGCCGGAATGGCACGCGTTCAGCCCGTGCAGACGGTGCCTGATCAGTTCAAGAAGTGGACATTTGACAGGGAGGAACCTGGTGAAAGCCCAATCGGGCTTTCGACTGGCGCGTTGGGTACCCGCCCCACAGGAAGCTGGAAGATCAGGGCTGACCCCCAGGCGCCATCGGCACCGAATATCCTTGTCCAGGCGACGCCTTGTCCAGACCCCAACTGCTACCAGATCTTATTAGCAGAAGGCCTCACGTATGAGTATCTGGATCTGACGGTTCTCCTTCGCCCGACGGCTGAAGGGGGACAAGCGTCAGGTGGCATCGTTTTTGGGCTCAAGGATCCAGAGAATTTCTATGCCGTCCTGGTGGATCTCACGGCGGGCACGCTGGAGGTCATTCGTGTCCTTGATGGGAAAGACACTGTCCTTGGGCGCGCGCCCGTGAGACGTAAGCAAGCACCGTGGCATTCCCTTCGCGTCCAGCGCAACACGATCATCAGTAAGGAATTTATTCAGACCAGTTTTGACGGCCGGTTGGCCGTATCTGTCGAAGATAACGCGTTAGGCGCCGGGCAAATCGGGCTGATGACGCGCGGCGGGAGTCTCATGGGATTCGATAATTTTCACGTCATCCACTTATACTCCCAACGTCCCTTCTCACCGCCTGCCGCGTACTGACCTGGGCTCTTCTCCCGCGTCGGCTGTTTGGGAGGTTCCCACACCGGCCGTGCCTCACTACCCGTCAGAGTGCGAGAGGGGCTTGGCGCGATCGGAGCGGCCATCTCGCGACGCTCGCATCAGGGCTTCGACCGGTGCAGCCGCTCGTATGGTACGATGACCGCCATGCCCCAGGTGAAACAGTTCAAGCTGGAAGCCCCGTTCGCCCCTTCCGGGGACCAAGGTCAGGCGATCGAGAAACTCGCCGCCGGAGTGCAGGCTGGCAAGAAGCACCAGGTCCTCCTCGGCGTCACCGGCTCCGGCAAGACCTTTACGATGGCCAATGTGATCGAGTGTGTCCAGAAGCCGACCCTGGTGCTGGTTCACAACAAGACATTGGCCGGCCAGCTGTACCACGAATTCCGACAGTTTTTCCCCCGAAACGCCGTCGAGTATTTCGTGAGTTACTACGACTACTACCAGCCGGAAGCGTATCTTCCGCAAACCGACACCTATATCGCCAAAGATGCCTCAATCAACGACGCGATTGATCAGATGCGGCACTCAGCGACGCGCTCGCTGTTCGAACGGAACGATATCATCATTGTCGCCTCGGTCTCCTGCATTTACGGGCTCGGTTCACCCGAGGTCTATCACGGCATGTTGGTGTACTTGGAAGAGGGAATGGAAATTCGTCGGGAGCAGATCCTTTCGAAACTGGTGGAGATCCAGTACGCGCGCAATGACACCGACTTTCACCGAGGCACCTTCCGCGCGCGCGGGGACGTGATCGAGATCTTCCCGGCCTCATCGGACGCCCATTCGGTGCGGATCGAATTGTTCGGCGACACGGTGGACGCGATCCATGAGATCGATCCGCTCACGGGCAAGTCGCTCAGTCGGCTTCCCAAGGTTCCGATCTACCCGAACACCCACTACCTGATCGCCCCGGACCGCTACGAGCGGGCGCTGAACGGGATCGAAACCGAGCTCGAGGAGCGCATCGCCTATTTCACCCAACACAATCAATTGCTGGAGGCTCAGCGCATCGAGCAGCGGACGCGGTTCGATCTGGAGATGATTCGTGCGATGGGGTACTGTCACGGGATCGAAAATTATTCCCGCCACTTGAGTGGACGCGCACCCGGCGAACCGCCGCCGACGCTCCTGGACTACTTTCCCAAAGACTTCTTGCTGATCGCTGACGAGTCCCATGCCACGATTCCGCAGGTACAGGGGATGTATGAGGGCGACCGGTCGCGAAAGAAGAGCCTGGTGGAATACGGCTTCCGTCTGCCCTCGGCGTTCGACAATCGGCCGCTCACGTTTGCGGAGTTCGAGCGGTGCCTCAACCAGGTGCTCTACGTGTCGGCGACGCCCGGTCCATACGAGCTGGACCATGCCGATCACAGGGTCGTGGAGCAGATCATTCGACCAACAGGGTTGGTGGATCCCGCGATTGAAGTTCGCCCGGCGCGCGGACAAGTCGATGATCTGCTGAAGGAAGTCCGGACTCAGGTCGCCCGCGGCCATCGGCTGCTCGTGACGACCCTTACCAAGCGAATGGCTGAGGATCTCACCGAGTACTATCACGAGTTGGGGGTCAAGGTCCGGTATCTGCACTCGGACATCAAGACGCTGGAGCGGGCCGAGATCATCCGCGATCTGCGGCGCGGGGTCTTCGACGTCCTCGTTGGGATCAACCTGCTACGGGAAGGGCTGGATATCCCGGAGGTCAGTCTCGTGGCCATTCTGGACGCGGACAAGGAAGGCTTTCTGCGGTCGCATCGGTCTTTGATCCAGACGGCCGGCCGAGCGGCCCGTCACATCGAAGGCAGGGTGATTCTGTACGGGGATACGGTGACCAACTCGATGCGTCTCGCTCTCGAGGAGACCGCGCGCCGGCGCCGCATTCAGGGGGAATACAATACGGCGCATGGGATCACGCCGGAAAGTGTGAAGAAGGGAATTCCAGAACTGGACTATCGGATGGCGGAAGCGGACTATTTGCCGCTCGAACTTGCAGCTGAGTCACGTGAGCTGTACCGCGACTTCGCTGGGGTGGAGACCACGATTGAGCGATTAGAGTCTGAAATGAAGGCGGCGGCCAGGGAACTGGAGTTCGAGCGGGCGGCCGAGTTGCGGGATAGAATTCGAGCGCTCAGGTTGCAAGAGCTCGAGGTGCGTCAGTAACGATCACACTTGTTTGTACAGGTACATGCCCAAGAGGATCCCCAAGAAGGCCAAGAGGTTCAATTTCATGGTGAAGCCGAAGGTGAGCGTCAGCAGGATAAGATCGATCGTCAGCGGCGGTTTGATCCCTGGCGTGAGCGCGGTCGTGAAGAGCTTCTGAATCCTTCCTTCGTCTGGGGCCAACATCCTCAGGGTCTCACCGAGAATCCCGCCTAGTAGTCCTCCAATGAGGAGAAACATCACTAGGGTGAGCGGTGATTTCCTCATAGGTGCCGTGTGCGGCGGTGAACCTTCTCGTCGGGAGGGTCAGATTTACGGACGTTAGCGAACCCATTGAGAGAAGTCAAGAAATACCATGACTTGGCGATGATTGGTGGGAAAGAGCCGAGAGCCGTCGCGGAAAGTAGATACGACTGAGCCTCCCTCCAGGACCAGGGTAGAGGCGGGAGCGAGAGGGGTCGGTTTGTTTGCTTGACAGAGACAAGATTCGCACGTATAATTCGACGTTTGCAACTCTTAATCTGGTCGCCACTCTGAGTCAGTCACCCGTCTTCCCACTCGTGAAACAGAGGTGAGCTGCGTTCGGACTAGTTTGCTTTGTTTCTTTGTGCACCCGAAGTCCCTCACGCTTCACAACAACAACCCTCAAGGGCAGGTACCCAAGTGGACAAAGGGGGCAGACTGTAAATCTGTTGCCATCGGCTTCCAAGGTTCGAATCCTTGCCTGCCCACCACTGTCAGAAACGTAGAGGACTGAGTCACGAGCAACGTGGACTGAGGCTCAGTCCTCAAAAATCGGGCGGGCGTAGCTCAGTGGTAGAGTTCCAGCCTTCCAAGCTGGCTGTCACGGGTTCAAATCCCGTCGCCCGCTCCAGATTTAGAGTGCCGACTGAAGAATCGTGACCCGTGAATCGTTATTTGTGAACCGTAAGTTGGCCGGTAGAGTTCAGGAACGTGTCCATGGTTCACGTTGAACGTTTGACGAATAACGAGGAAGAGGTGGCCCACGTAGCTCAGTTGGTAGAGCACGTCCTTGGTAAGGACGAGGTCACGCGTTCGATCCGCGTCGTGGGCTCCAGCGTGGATTCGGAGGAGAGTTGCTGCGTTGATCCTTCGCGGGGGGCGTCGAGCTGTGCCCGCAATCGCTCCAGCGGTCAACTCAGTCATTCTTCCTGAACGAAGGAGGAGGGAGCGATGGCGAAGGCGAAGTATGAGCGGCGGAAGCCTCATATGAACATTGGGACGATAGGGCATGTGGATCATGGCAAGACGACGCTGACGTCGGTGTTGACGAAGGTGTGCAGTGCGCAGGGGGTGGGGAAGTTTGTGACGTATGATGAGGTGGCGAAGGCGAGCGAGTCGCAGGGGCGGCGGGATGCGACGAAGATTTTGACGATTGCGATTGCGCACGTGGAGTATGAGACGGAGAAGCGGCACTATGCGCACGTGGACTGTCCGGGGCACGC
>JACZQN010000052.1 GCA_022545705.1 Nitrospirota bacterium
TAGAGCACAGATTGAGGGTCAGGTCTTGCAATCACACAACGGGTGGGGCAGAGTACCATCATCCCGAGGCCGCTGGGCCTCACATGTTCACGCGCTCTGCACCCTGCAACAAGTGGCGATCAGGCAGGCCCCCCCTCTTTCGTGTGCAGCGACGGGGTCAAATCTTTTGTTGATTGAGTTCGGTCCGGCACCGCCAGCCGGCTGTCTGTTCCCAAGCACGGCTGTCCACCCATTTGGCACCGATCCCTTCAGTGCAGTGCTATCTCCCTGCCGCCTCTTCCACGCCTTGACACACCTCAAACTGACGGCCTAGTGTTTAGCTTTCGTGCGTCCGGGTCGGTCCTTGGGTGAGAGAGAGGTGATGAGGTGAGCCAGTCAGCTGGAAACTGCAGTGGGCAGGCTCCTGCCTTGCCAGACAAGGGATCTGTGCTGTTCATTGCCATCCTTCTGGTCGTCATGGTCCTGAATGCCGGTACGGTCACCGCTCAGAGTATCGGCAAGGTTGTCGGCACCGTCATGAGCGCTGCAGAGAAACCGAATGACATCTCGCCGGCCGTCCTTGTCGGGGAGTCCGACGTCCCAAGAATGCCAAAGGAAATTACCAGTAGTGACGACGCGCCAATGGTGTTGATCCCGGCAGCCGAATTTGTCATGGGCTCTCCCGATGGGAAGGGCGAGAAGGATGAACACCCGCAGCACCGGGTTCGGATGGCTGCGTTTTACATGGACAAGTACGAAGTGACGGTCGCACGGTATCAACAGTTCTTGGAGGCCACGGGGCACGTGAGGCCAGATTACTGGCCAAGAGAGGAGCTCAAGAAGTATCACGAGCGTCCGGTTATTGGCGTGGACTGGAACGGTGCCCGGGCCTACTGCGAGTGGGCGGAGAAGCGCCTGCCTACGGAAGCCGAGTGGGAGTATGCGGCCCGAGGGAAGGATGGACGTCGCTATCCCTGGGGCAATACCGCGCCCACTCCTGAGTTGGCTAACTACGGCAAGGCTTGGACACACAATTTCTATAAGCGCCGCCTGGCGCCAGTGGGGAGCCACGAGGGTGGCAAGACTCCATTCGGCCTACACGATATGGCAGGTAACGTCTGGGAGTGGGTGGCAGATTGGTATGACGCGAAATATTACGCACGGAGCCCGGAAGACAACCCGCCGGGCCCCTCTAGTGGGAGTGTGAAAGTCCTCCGGGGCGGGTCCTGGAGCTTCGTCGCGTCATTCATGCGTGCCGCGAGCCGACTCAGGTTCCCCCCGAGGCACCGCGACGCCGACATCGGTCTTCGGTGCGCGCGAGACGCCGGGCCACAAGGCTGAAGGGCCACGTGGACAGGGGCAGAGAAGTAGAGAAGTAGGCTCAGGTTGAGGTGCCCCCCAAAAGTTCTGTTTAAGAGTCCTTCCGAATCACCACCTGATCAGGTCCAAAACGACTCAACACAGCCAACACGCGAGGGCGCGGCATGAGACAAGGCTGTCTTGGTCTCCCTTGGGACAGGATCGTTTGGCACCGCGTTGGCACCAGAGCTGGCATCCCCCTGGCTCGCTGCACCTCGAGATCCCTTGGAGGTTCGAGCATGTTGGGGGTAGACTCAGGGTCCCACGCTGACAGAACAGCCAAGGATGGCTGTCATCTCGGAATTATCAGAGGGCCGAGGTCCTCAACAGAAAGGAGCGAACAATGGCGTTACGGCTTGTTGTCTTCTACGGATCTGTCCGGTCCGAACGTCAAGGGATCAGGGCTGCGCGATTCATTCTGAACAAATGCCGGGAAAGAGGTCATGAGGTCGCGCTGATTGATCCCGTGGAATACCAGCTCCCTCTGCTGGACAAGATGTACAAAGAATATGAGCCGGGTCGCGCGCCTGAAGCCTTACAACGAATGGCCCGTATCATCATTCCTGCTGATGGGTACGTCGTCGTGTCAGGCGAGTACAACCACACGGTGCCCCCAGCGCTGGCCAACTTACTGGATCACTTTCTCGAAGAGTACTTCTGGAAACCCTCTGCGATTGTTTGCTATTCAGCCGGAGCCTTTGGAGGCGTCCGTGCCTCCATCGCCCTACGGGCTATGCTGGCCGAGATGGGGATGTCAAGCATTCCGTCGGTCCTTCCGATCCCGACCGTCCAACATGCCTTTGATGACGAGGGAAGACCGACAGATGAGGTCTATCACAAGCGTGCGGCGCGGTTCCTCGATGAACTGGAATGGTATGCGTATGCCCTGCGAGAGGCGAGAAAGAGCCCGTGCGTGCGTGGCGAATGCGCCGGTGAGCAGCTAGTCAGTTCCGCTGGAGCCAAGTAGGCAGGGAATGAGAGGGAATGAGGGTCAGAGTGAGGGTCAGGTCTTGCAATCACACAACGGATAGGGCAGAGTACAATCATGCCGAGGCCGCTGCGCCTCGCATGTTCGGGAGCGGTCAACCAGGCGACGGGTCGTCGGCCCTTTAGAGAGGCCGAGAAGAGGACTGTGTGATTGCAAGATCTGAGCTCCAACCTCCCGGACCGCACCCACACCCTTCATCATGAAGGAGCCCGTTCCACCTGAGCCGGATTGGCCGCGCTACTCGACCCGCCCGTTTCCCCCGTACCGATTCCTGCCGGGACACCGTCCACACCCACGACGGAGTCCCCAGGGGCACAGTTACGGGCTCTCCGAACCAAGGCCTCCGGCTTGTCGCCCGGAGGACTGGCCGGGTTCCGACTGGTACCTCTACGGCGTGGACCTCTTCAATTTCAGCTACTGGTGGGAATGTCACGAAGTCTTTGAAGGCTTTTGGCACGCGGCAGGGCACCACACGGAGCAAGGTCGGTTCTTCCAAGGTCTCATTCAGGTGGCGGCTGCCAATTTGAAATGGTTCCTTGGCAAACCGGCGCCGGCCATGAATCTCGCGCGCAGCGCCCTAGCACGCCTTCAAACGGTCCCCCAAGTCTATATGGGACTGAACGTGGCGGCGTTTATTGAATCGATAGGGGTGAAGTTCGGCAGGAGCGGCCAAACACCGGTGCTCATCAGATTGATCTTTCCCAGTCAGCCCCAAAACGGTCCTCAATGATCTGATGGACCAGGGTGTCGGCACCATCGTACCGACACCTCCTTTGCAATCTGGCTGGCGTGTCGCGAACCATGCTAAGATGTCGCCCCAAGAACCAATGCTTCGTCGGAGGGTCCGATGGATATGAATGCGTTCAGGCAGATGGTGGCCAAGAAGCCGGACGGATTTCTGGGGCGCTATGGTCTAGGGAACAAAATCCTTCAGGAAGGTGGGAATCTTGAGGAAGCTGTGGAACACCTTCGCGTTGCGGTGCAGCTTGATCCCGTGCATGTCGCGGCGCACTTTGCCTTGGGGCGCGCGTTGGCTGGGCTGAAGAGAAATGACGAAGCCAAGACGGTGCTCACCGCCGGTGTCAACGCGGCCCTATCAGGCCGCTCGAACGGGGGAGGGGATCTCGTTCCGGAGATGCGTGCCCTGATCCAGTCTTTGGGATAACTCGTTCAATTGCAAGACCTGATCCCTAACCTCACAACCTCATTCTCCTTTCCCGTGCGCCCCTGACCAGTTGCAAGCCCAGGTCGCCGTTTGACCACGGAAGGGGGTCTATGGTTGACTCCGACCTCATCCATGCCAACGGGGTGTGGCCGAACCTCCATGTCTCGGAAGCAAGACTGGATGAGGGTGAGGGTCTCGGTCCTCGTTGGCCTTCTGTGTGGTGGGCTGGCTGTGGGATGGTTGACCATGATTCGGATGCCTGGAGAAAGCCACCAGGGGCCGCTGCCTCCGCTGACTGAAGAGGTGCGCGCTCTTGAGCGTGAACTGCGAGCGCACGTGGACATGCTCGCTGGGGACATTGGTGAGCGCAACCTCTTTCACTACGACAAGCTCGTGACGGCAGCCGACTATATTCGGACCATGCTCTCACGGTCGGGATATGAGGTGCATCGGCAAGCCTACGAGGTGTCAGGAAAAGTCTGTGAGAACTTGGAGGCGGAAATTGTCGGCGCGGACCGACCAGACGAGATTGTCGTGCTCGGCGCTCACTATGATTCGGTTATGGGGAGTCCCGGTGCCAACGATAACGCCACGGGCGTGGCTGCCCTCCTGGCCTTGGCGCGCGCCTTTTCAGACAGACAGCCCTCACGCACCCTGCGGTTTCTTGCGTTTGTGAACGAGGAGCCCCCCTTCTTTCAGACGCCTCGGATGGGAAGCTGGGTGTATGCCAAGCGCAGCCGCCAGCGGGGCGAACAGATCGTGGCGATGCTGAGCCTTGAGACGATTGGCTATTACTCAGATGAGCCAGGCAGTCAAAGCTACCCCTTTCCCTTCAGCTTGGTCTACCCCTCAACCGCGAATTTCATTGCCTTCGTGGGCAATGTCAAGGCTGGCTCGTTGGTGCGGCAGGTGGTCGGCGACTTTCGTCGGCACGCTCAGTTTCCGTCCGAGGGAGGAGCGCTGTTGGGGTTCATCCCTGGGGTGGGCTGGTCTGACCATTGGGCCTTTTGGCGGGAAGGATTTCCGGCCATGATGGTGACGGATACCGCCCTGTTTCGCTATCCCGCTTACCACTTATCCAGCGATACACCTGAGAAGGTACAGTACGGGCGCATGGCCCGGATGCTCTCTGGACTGGAACAAGTCATAAGCGAACTGGCGAATCCCCCAACCAATAGAAGCCTAGAAAACACGGGGCGGTGAGGCCTTGCGCTAGCGACTTTCCCCTCCCGATGGGGATTGCCCTGGCCCCCAGAGAGGATCACATCACCGACGGTCCGGCTGTACCGGCCGCGGCCGGGATCAACCACGGTCACCGTTTTCCCAAAGACCAGCTCGGATGTGAACTGCTTCGCCTTCCTGCCAGACGCCTGGCGCTTTTCGGGGCAGTCGGTGCCGTGCAGCTGAAGGCAGAATGAGAAGAATACAGAGGCACACTACCAGCGCTGCGGTTGACCATTTAGCCTTCCCGCGCTAGGCTCAACCGCCAAACGAGATCTTCTCTGTCTGATTGTTCACTCGCTTCTGTGGAGGCCATGATGGGACAGATCAATTGGGGTCGCGTCCTTCTCGGGGGATCGTTGCCGGGATCATCATCGACGTGGGTGAGTTCGTTCTGCACGGTGTCGTGCGAGGCCAAGTTCATTCCGAATGCCGGCCGCCTCTGGATATTGGATCACATGAATCGAGCGCTGTCCGCGCTGATCCCCGACGCTCCTGGCGAATCGGCGTAGGATGCCCAGGAAGAACGAACGCGGATCTAACGTCCAGGTCAGCGGTCAATTGCACCCTTGCTCAGTGGACATAGGACAACTGGATGGCTAGTCGATCGTCATTATTGAAGACCGCGACCGGGTCGCCCGATGCTGCGTCGATATGGTCGAAGATTATCTCAAGCTTGATTCGATCAAAGTAACGCTCCTCGTACTCAACCCGCCACACCTGTGTTTGATTCTTCGTATCAAGAATCAGCCCGGCCAATAGCTCGCCCTCGCCCGGATTATTGCGCGACCATCGCACGCCGGCGAAGACATCGTTCTGAAAGGGACGGAAGGCCGCCGTATCGAGACTCTGTTCCGAATCGTACAGGTATTCAGCGATGACCCCCAGATCGCTCTGATCGAGGACCCGGAAAAAGGTGTATTCGAACCCGCCAACGAATGCGGTGTGATTGTCAGGAACCAGCTCCCGCCGAACGATCCTCCCATCAGTCAATTTAGATTCCCGCACAAAAGACCCGGCAATCCCCGTATCTTGGAACAACGCTTCTCCTTTGAGCAGCCAACTGCCGAGGCTCATTTGGATGTCACCGCTGACCTGCTGCATTTCATAATACAGGGTGTCCGCCTCCACAGCCTCCCGAGCCTCATTCACCACCGGAAATTTTTCATACCCGTTGAAATAGGCCAGGCCGAGGTCGGCTGATCCGATGGTGCGGTCCCAGCGCAGGGCGAACTGTTGACGGAGACGTTCCGCGCCGCTGGTGTAGAGGGGATCGTCTGAGATATCAAGCCTGCCATCAAAGAAGTTAAACCGGTTGACCTTGCCCGGAAGCTCAGCAGGCGTGAAGTAACTGAAATGATAGAGATCGAAGCGATTCTCTCCAAGGATCAGCCTCGCCCGAATCGCCGGTTCCCCAAGCTTGTTCGTCTTCGGGTCGAAAAAGTCAATCACGAAATCATTCTGATTAAGAATATCGACGATGTTAACGGACTCCACTGTCCCCCAGAAGAAGGTCTGATATCCCACCCGCAGCTCGAATTGATCGGCAATATACTCACCGTACACATCATCGAGCGAGATGAGATTGAACTCGGGATCGCTGATACCGAAGCGAAATCGCGGTGCGATGACAGCCTGCCATGCGTCATTGAAGAACAGAGCCAGGTCAGGTTTCACCTGGACCGAGGCGACGACATCCTCCTGCGCCCCTTTCCCCGCGTCTGGAAAGACGGCGACATAAGATGTGCCGGTGACCTTCAAGTCGCGCTCCATGGCCGCCACCTCACGAACAGCGACAAACGCCAGGACAAAGGCCACGGCGATGCTGATCATGGGAGGAGGCGCACACCTCATCTCCGACTCATCGTCATCTCTCCGCCTAAACCGGCGCCGATGGCTGATGGCCGGTCATTCCCCCATCGTGGACTGTCTTCCGATCAAATTTCATCAACACCCCTGGCAAGAAGAGGAAGTCGAAGAGCAGGGCAATGGCAATGGAGAGGCTGATCATCAGCCCCATGCTGGAATTGAACCGGAAGTCAGAAAGAATAAACAGGCCGAATCCGACGACCAGGATGATTGTGGTAAAGAGTAGCGCATGCCCGACGTCGTTGAGAGCTGCTTCAAAGGCCGGGCCGCTCTCCATGCCGCTCTCCTTGCTGCGTTGATAACGGACCATGAGGTGAATGGTGTCATCAATGATGACGCCGAGCGCCGCAGCCGCGACGATCGAGACCGCAAAGTCCACATGGTCGCCCATCATCCCCCAAATCCCAAATGTGAGGACAATCGGCAAGCCATTGGGAATCATACTAAGCATCCCAAGACGTAGCGAACGAAAGGTGAGCACGCAGAGTGCGGTGATCAGAGCCAAGGCCAGCGCAAGACTTTTCAACATCCCTCGAATCACCCGGTCGCTCAAGTAGGTGAACATGACCCATGCGCCTACCCCTTGAGGGTTGAATTCCGGAATATGCTCGGCTGTCCAGTCCTCGACCTGCCGGAGAATTTCCCTATGGCGCTTCGCACTGACCTTGTGCATCGTGGCGGTCACCCGGGTACTGGAATAGTCCACATTAATCTGGTTGGTGAGATCCAGCCCGAAGGGTAGCGACATGGTATAGAGCAACAGGTATTGGGCCGTGAGCTCCTGGGTGTCCGGCAAACGGTAGTAGGCGGGATCATCGGCATGCATATTTTTGTTCAATCGCTTCATGATCGGAACAATGGAGTTGACGTGAGTCACTTCGGGGATGGTGCGAAGATACTCGCTGAAGGCTTCTACCTTCGCCAAGAAGGCTGGGTCGTTGATGCCGTTGGGTCTGCCGCTCTCCAGAGAGTAGTCGGTATAGTTGACCCCGGTGAGGTTCGCATCGACGAATTCGGCGGTGTCTCGGTACCACGTGCCAAGCTTCCAGTAATTGATGGGGTTATTGTTCAGCTCGAGACGAAGGATAAAGAGACTGCCACACACTGCCAGGCCCAGCAACCCGTAAAACAGCCACTGATAGTGCCGGACCGCGAACTGGCCGAGCCGATCCGTCCATTCCGAACGCGGAGGTCGGCCCTGGAGCAGGTCCGGCATGGATCTGGAGGGTTTGATGCCGCAGGGGCAGATGGCCAGCACTGCGGGTAGGAATGTCACGGAGAAGACGAAGGTGAAGAGTACTCCACCGCCCACCAGAATGCCGAGATGCCGGACGGGCGGAACCTCATTCAATGTCATGGACAGAAATCCGACCGCCGTGGTCACCGCGGTCAAGAAAATCGGCGTGAGGTTCTTTTCCAGCGTTGTTTGGACGGACTCTTCCTGGGTGAGGCCCGTCCGACGCAGGCGAGCATAGCTCACCACAATGTGCACGGAATAGGCGATGGCCACCGCCAACAGAATCTGCGGGAAGACGGCAGAGACCGGGGTCAACAAGAGCCCGAGATGTCCGGCGAGCCCGAGGGTGAAGAAAATCGACAGCAGCACGACCACCAGTGGAAGCACAACCCCTCCGGTGGACCTGACCAGTAGAGCCAGAAAAACCACGATGAGCCCGACCATGAAGGGCATCATCGCTTTCATATCATCCTCAGGAGTTTTGGCAAAAGCGTGGTTTATCGCTACAACGCCGTTGATCCGGTATTCGATCTCAGGATGCTTCTCGCGTTCTTGATCGATAAGCTGCTCGACAGCGACATAGATGTCACTGGCCACATTCGGATTCTCCTCCAACGGCGGAAAGAGCACCCTCGCATTGATTTGAGTCACCCGACCATCAGGAGACAGAAGCAGCCCGTTCAGCAGCGGTTCACTCAGGGCAATCCGTTCCTTGGCGCTGAGCACTGCGTCGCTCAGCGGCAGCCGAGTGATCAGGTCGTCGACGATCAGGTCATCCTCCGTCACCTCGGTGTGCTGGTAGTTGGTCACCGAGTCCACCCGGGTGACATACGCGGTCTTCCACAGCGCGGCGGTGAGGTCTCGGACTGTCTCGAGAACGTCGTTGGAAAAGACCGGTTTATTCGCATGATCAATCACCACCGTCACATTATCGTCCTTGGTATAGATGGCCTGGAAGTCGTCGAAGGCCTGCAGCTGGGGATTATCCTTTCCAAAGAACACCCGATAGCTGGAATTGAACCCGGCTTTGGGCAGACCGGCGGCGCCAAGGGCGAACAGCAGCAGGGCCCCAACGATCATCAACCAAGGGTATCGGATGACCGTGCGGCCGTACGACTCCGCAATGGCCTGGTCGATACGGTTGCTTCCCATGCTCTGCCCCTCCAGTCTGATCTGGACACTGGCCTTTTCGATGGCTCGTTAGCGCTGCCGTTCCAGCGACCGCTTGGTGAACACTGACGGCTTCAGTCCTTGCTGAAATTTCCAGTTCTCGAATACCAGGATGGTTTTCTTCTTGGTCTGGAGGTTGTCCATGATGATCTCGCTCGGTCTCCAGAACTTGCCGAGATAGCGGGTGTTGCCGTTGTCGGACTCGACCTTGAGCGGTGCACCCTTGCGATCAAAATACTCCTGCTTGACAGTCTGGTGATTGGACTGATCCACCCAGGTGATGATCTTGGTATAGCCGGAGCTCGGATCTTTCGGGTACCGCTCGACAACCCAGACGGGTACCCCGTTGTGCATGTCTTCGCGGAGGTATTTGTACGTGTACTTCTCGGGTTCGTTTGAAGTGATGTCCTCATAGCTGAACTCGGAGCCCACGAAGCTTCCGCTTTTGTTCTTGGAGGCAATGCGCTTGACCCGCTTGAGTGCGGGGAGATAAAGCCACTGGTCGTCCGGTCTCTCGATATGCTCGAACGTCAGCAATCCGGTTCCCTTAATATCGCGGGGATACTGAAAGGTGATCATGGTTTTATCCCCGTCATTTTTTACCTCCATGTATTGAGTCTCCATCTTGCGACGGCTCTCTTGCCCGGCCGCATTGAGCAGGGTCATGGACATCGTCGCCTTGGCATCTCGATAGCCGAGATCCATATTATCCTGGGTGATGAAGATATGCCGCCCTTGCTCTTCCGGCGTTGTTCCCGGTGGTGGCGCAGCACTCCCGGTGGTCGGGAGGATGAGGAGTGAGATTGCCACGACAATCGAGCGAAAGTGGCGATGGGCAGCTTGGGCATCCTGCCCCCGGGACAAGCCCTCCATAAAGAAGGGGCGAAAGGTCCAGGTGGTGTGCAGGTCGTTCATGGGTCATCTCTCCTCTGTCAATGGTTCAAAAAAATGTTGTATGGTCCCCAGCCACTTTCTTTTGTTTGTGACCCATCAGGAGAATACGCGAAACTCTTTGAAAAATCGACGGACGACCCCCGTCATGGGCCACCGCCGCACTGCAACTTTCGCTGGGTCGATCACTGGTCCTGGTAGCGTGGAGAGGGAAACCGAAGGAACAGGCTTCAACACGCGCTGTCGTCAAGCATAGCGCGCGTATGGGAGGCCTTGCGTGTGAGCGGGGTCAGTTCCACCGAGATTGGGCATGGGGTTCCGGAAAGTTTTCCGGAGGGGTTTTCAATGGGTTTCTAGGAACTTTTGGGGTATTTTAAAGGGGATTTTCAGGACATTCTCAGACAGATTACCCGCTGTTCTTTCGGGGCCACGATGGTCGGCCACGATGGCGCGCCGTCGGGCACCCGTCGTGGGGAACAGGAGGTGTAAATAGCCTGGCCATGCAGATCGACCGGTCGACCAGGCGACGGTTCGTCGGCCCTTGAGAGGGGCCACGAAGATGAATGTGTGATTGCAAGACCTGACCCTTTCTCATTTCTCTTTTCACCCCGATGCCGTTATCAATGCCCTTTAACAGTTCTTCCGGCAGGATCGCTGTTGCTCTCCCTCCCTTACGGCTTGATGTAGATGTAACCCTCCCGCTGGAGGTCGGCGATTCGCTTGACTGCAACAGGGTGGGCGGTCGGCTTAAACCCTTTGGCCAGCTTGTCCAATGGCTTGTCAAAGAGCTTCATGGACACTTGGCACATCTCGGCCTGCGCCCCTTTGTCCAGGATGAGTTGGAACTTTTTCTTCAGCTCCGGGTCGATGGTCTCCTTGTCAAACAACAGTAAAGCAGGCCCGTGCACGACCAGCTTCAGGTCGATCTTGTCCGGGCCGCCCTCGGCCTCAATGTGCTTGTTGATGAGGGCCATGGCGTACTTGGCCACAGCGGGGTCCTTACTATCCACATGATACAGCACCTTCACTTTCCCCTCGCTAAATGACTCATGAGCCTGGGCCTGGGTAGGATGTGCGATGAACGCTGCCATGGCAACCACGGCCAAAACCGTGATGCTCACTCGCTCGGAGATATATGTGATAGACACGATTCCCTCCCTCGGTTCGGTCGGTTGAACTTCCGAAAACCAAGACTGTCGGTGACGGAATGGCAATCATTATACGGGGGTCAGCCGACCCTATGCCAGGGGGAAGTCAGCGTAAAAACAGGTGCGCAGCCTGAGGCGCACCAGTGGCAGGACTGAGGCTCGAGATCATAATTGAAAGAAGGGACGCCTCGGTGGAGTCGGTGAGGGGGCTGTTATGCCTTCCGGGCGAGTGCGAGACCGAAGAGCTGCTCAGGGTCCGTGTACCATTCCACCATGTGGAAGCCGCCTCGTGACAGCACGGTTTCCGCCTTCTGCCGATCGTACTTCACGCTGACTTCCGTGAGAATGTCCTCGTCTTGGGCAAGGGTCAAAGTGAGATCTAACGTCTGCAGATGCAGGGCCTGCTCTCTGGTGGAGCGCAGCCGCATTTCAATCCGTTGGTCGCTGGGATTATAAAAGGCGACGTGCGCAAACGCTTCCGGTTCAAAGTCCAGATCGAGGCTCGTCCGCAGCACGCGGAGAATGTTTTTATTGAACTCGGCCGTCAGGCCGGCCGCGTCATTGTAAGCTGCTTCCAGTCGCTTGGCCTCCTTGATCAAGTCAACTCCCAATAGGAAGTATTCACCCGATGTCATCTCTGCGCTGACCTGGGACAGGAACGCTGAGGCGGCATCCGGCCTCAGATTGCCGATGGTTCCACCCAGCAGGACCACGAGCCGCTTTTCTCCTGAGGGGATGTGCTCCAGGTGCTCCAAAAAGTCACCAATCACCCCGTGGACCCGTAAGCCCCGATATTCGGTCACCAGCTCGTTCGCTACGCGACGGACAATGCCTTCGCTGACGTCAAACGGGATGTAGGTCCGGAGCCGATTGGCCTTGGCCATCGCAGTGAGCAACACCCGAGTCTTCGTGGCAGCCCCGGCGCCGAGATCCACCAGCTCTTCAGCTTCGGTGCGTGCGACCAATTGGTCAGCGATCGTGGACAATAGCATGTGCTCTGTGCGGGTCTGATAGTACTCGGGGAGCTCGCAGATGCGCTCGAACAACTCCGAACCCCGATCATCGTAGAAATATTTGGTTGGGAGTTCCCGAGGGGTACGGAGTAATGCTCTGCGGATTTCGGCTCGGAGGACCTCCTGATCGAGCCCGTTCACGTGCACGTCAATCGTCACATTGTCCATATAGACTCCTCGGTTACAGGCGAGGACGGTGACCTACTGAGGTGCGGGTCAGAGACGCCGCGCACTGTACTACGGTACTGCCCTGGCCGCAAGGCAATTCAGGTTTCCATCCGCTCCAAGATCATGAGCCGGGGTGCTCAGGACTCTGCTTGCAGTCCCCGCGGTCGGACCGTTCGCTCCACCAGCCCCAACATCCCGTCAACCACGAGCGCTAGACCGGCGGCGGGAAGAGCGCCGGAAAGGATGATCGTTGTATCCGCTAACTGGAGGCCCGCCACGATTGGAACGCCGAGACCTCCCGCTCCGATGAACGCGGCAAGCGTCGCCGTGCCTACCGTGATGACGCCGGCGGTCCGCACGCCGGCCATGATCACCGGTGCAGCCAGAGGGAGACGCACAGACTGGAGCAACTGCCATCCGGTCATGCCCAGAGCCCAGCCCGCCTCGACCGCTTGGGGCGCGGCATCCCGGAGCCCTGTATAGGTATTCCTCACGATGGGAAAGATCGAATAAATCCACAGGGCCATGATTGCCGGCAGAGGCCCGACGCCGAAGAGGGGGATCATAAATGCCAGCAGTGCGATCGAGGGAATCGTTTGGGTCATGCCGATAACCCGGATCACGATTTCTGCGACTGATCGTTGGCGCTCGAGGACCAAGCCCAAGGGGACCGCGACCAGGATCCCGAGAGCTAAGGCAAGGCCTGAGAGCCCCACGTGCTCGATCATTCGCCCAGTCAGCTCGGCGCGGTGAGCCCATAGGTAATCAGCGAGCCCTGTCGCCTTGGATGCGCGGGGTTCAATCTCTGGTTTGCCGACTAGCCCGAGAGACTGAAGCGCGTCTCGTGCGACTCGTTCCACCGCCTCGCCGTGCTCTTGGAGCCGGAGATTCAGCCCCCGCATGGTCTTTTCATCCAACGAATTGGTCAAGAGTCCCAACACAAGCCCAAGCTCGGGGTAGCGCTCAAGGGTCGCTCCCCTGACTAGCGCTGCCGCCTCATAGGGTGGGAAGAAATTGCGATCATCCTCCAGGACGGTGAGGTCATAGACCGCTAGCCGTCCATCGGTTGTATATACGTCGAGCGCGTCGATTTGCCCTGACCCCGCAGCCTGGTATTTGAGGGCCTGCTGCATCGGCCTGACCTGCTTGAAGCGAAGCCCGTAGACCCGCTGGAGGCCAGGCAGCCCATCCGCGCGCTGAATAAACTCATATCCGAAGCCGGCTGAGAAGGTCGGTGCCACCCTCACGAGATCCGAGATCATTCGTAGCCCGAACTGCTTGGCGTGTTCGCGAGGCACGGCCAACGCATAGGCATTCTCAAAGCCGAGCGGGGAGATCCACCACAGGTTCCATCTTTCGAGAAACTCGGACCGCACAAGGTTCAGAGTCTCTGTCGCATCGCCGGTCGGCTCTCGGTGAAGAATCGTGACCAGTCCTGTCCCGGTATATTCCGGGTAGAGATCAATCGCCCCCGTTCGGAGCGCTTGGAAGCACACCTGAGTGCCCGCAAGCCCGAGTCGTCTCTCGACCTGAAGCTGGGTGCGTTCTTCGACGAGCTGGGCAAACATCTCAGCGAGGAGCCGGCTCTCCATGAAGTTCTTGGATCCAATAACGATCCGCCCTTCAGCCGGCCACGCCGGGGAAACGGACGGTGAAGCGGGCAATCCACAGAGAACCAAGCCGGCCAACAGCCGGAGGATGAAGGTCCTACGCATCGGATTCCGGGTTTCCCGCACGGTGTTTGAGAAGCATCTGCACATACTCGTCCGTAGGGTGCCGAAGCAGCTCATCCGGGGTTCCAACCTGGAGCAGCCGACCCTGCCTGAGTACGGCGATGCGATCACCGAGGCGCAACGCCTCGTTCAGATCGTGGGTGACGAGCACCATCGTTTTGCGAAGCTGTCGTTTGAGATGCAAGAATTGATTCTGGAGTTCGATGCGAGTGAGCGCGTCGAGGGCTCCGAATGGCTCATCGAGCAGGACAAGGTCGGGGTCGGCAACCAATGCTCGGGCGACGGCGACCCGTTGTCGCTGTCCGCCGGATAATTCACGGGGGTACCGGCTGCGATACTCCTTGGGATTCAGGCTGACCAGCTCAAGCAGGCGATCGGACAGTGGCTGATAGCGGTCAGGGTTCCAGCCGAGCAACTTCGGTACGAGGGCGACATTCCGGCCCACCGTCCAATGGGGCAAGAGTCCGCCATCTTGCTGAACGTACCCGATGTGCCGTCTTAGGCTGATGGGATCCTCTTGTCGAGCCGGCCGCCCCTGAATCAAAATCTCGCCGCTGGTCGGTTCCTCAAGTCGGTTAAACAGTCGGAGGAGCGTCGTCTTGCCAGACCCGCTCTCACCGATCAGCACCACTGTTTCGCCCTGCGCTACAGTGAGATTAATCTCACTGAGCGCGCACACGCCATTCGCAAACTGTTTGCTGACTTCGACTGCTTCCAAGACCGGGTGGCTCATGAAACTCTTCCCAAACCAGGTGTGGACAGTACCGCACTTAGGTTAGCACGAACGTTTGCCTTTTCATGCCATGGGGCCTCCGCAGGCTGGGCACCGCTGCGCGGACTCACCGGTCAGCGGGGTGACTGCCGCGACTGAGCGGGATGGGGCCGCCTCACCGGGAGGAGGGCCCATAAAAAGCTGTGCCCACCATGAGGACCGGTACTTCATCAGCAGTTTGGGTAGGAACAGGAATAACGCAACCATCACTGTCGCCAACAGCATCAGGGGCAATTGGGCAGAAACCACGCTGCTGCCGAAGTAGGTGAGGGCAAGGGTCGGCGGGATCATGCCGAGCAGGGTGGCCACCGCGAACGTCATGAGCGACATATTGGTGAGTCCCGCGCCGTAACTGATGATGTCGAAGGAGAAAATCGGGACGAGCCGTGCCAGGAAGACCACGGCCATCAGTTTATGGTCAGAGCACTTCTCGCAGAAGATGACATCCACCCGCAGAAGTCTGGAGATGACTTCGCGGCCCAATGCTCGACCAATGAGGAAACTCAGGATCGCGCCGATCTCGGCCCCGATGACGGCGTAGACGGCCCCTAGAAGCGGACCGAAGGTTGCGCCGGCTGCCAGATCGAGCGGTAAACTCGGGATCGGACTGATCACTACGGCACCGGCCATGATCACGATCAGCAAGAGAGGCGCAAACGGCCCTGCGGAATCGAGGGTCGCGGCCAACCGCTCGGGACTTACGAATTCTCCAAAATCCACCGACTGCGCGAGAATGGAGAATGCCACGACCAAGAGGATGATTGCGGTGGCACTGACCAGGAAACGAAGTTTGTTCGGTTTCGTCATCAGT
>JACZQN010000053.1 GCA_022545705.1 Nitrospirota bacterium
GACTACAACGAGAAAAGCAGCGGATGAAATGCGTTGTGGGGCTAGTCGGAAGGGAAGCTGCCAAGATGCCGGCTGAGCGCTGTCCCCTCCCGTTCGCGGAGGGCCACGGTGATGCGAAGCTGTTCGAGGTATTGCTCGAGGGTCTTGCCGCCCAGGTCAATCTTCCGCGCTGAGAAGAACTCCCGCGCATCGCGTTCGAGCTCAGCCGTTGCCAGACCAGTCACACCCTCGCACATCCGCCTCGTCTCATAAAGACCCTGGTTCCCCTTTTTCGCCGACAAGTCTTCTCCCAGCACAACCTCACCCTGGCCACCCAAGAAAAAAAGAAGGGGCCTCACAGAGCCCCCTTCTTCCTTCGCAAGGCCGGCTTCGGCCGAGGGGGCTGAGCAGAAGTCCAACCCCACACACTGCCAAAGCCGTCAAAACCTTACCGGTATCTTTATCCCTGCTCGTTAGCCAGAGTCCTTATTTTGCACCGGGGACGCACTTTATGAAGTCGCGCCCTTCTATCTCATAGCCATCAACGGTTCTGCCCTTTAGCCAGCCCTCGGTGTCACCGGAGCTGAATTGCGCATACTCGGTCTTGAACTTGCAGACCAAGTCCTTGAGCCCGTCGTAGTTGACATCCTTAGGGCCACGGCAGGAAACCAGGCTCTGTTCGTCACCCGTTGCACCGAAAGTAAGGGAAGAGATATCCACTTGGGTCGTGGCGTCAAATTCCGGAGTTGAAAGGATGGCCACGTGAACCTTTCCCCTGCTTTTGGGATTGATGACATTCGGGATGTTCCCTGGCTTGATGTCAATATACACATCCAGAGCGAGGCGAGGAGGCTGCGTGACGCCCGAAATAATTAGGGTATAGTCACCATTTTGCACGAAGGTGGGATTGACAACATCGCCTCCGTCGATGAAGAAACGAGGGTAGCTGCTGACACCCACGGTGAATACCCCGAACTCTGGCAACGTGAAACTGGTTATTTCCGAGTCCTTGATGTTAGTGCTCCCCGGGTCTAAGGGAGAATCATCATTTTGGACCAACAACGGGAAGGAGGGCCCAGGTCCGAATAAGGCTATGACCGTGTCAACGGATTGCGCTCCTCCCCAACCGTTGTCTATGTCAATAGACACGGTATCCCCTCCAGTCCCCTGAAACGAATAGAAGTCTAGGTCCGCTACAGCAGCCCCTCCGATCGTTCCCAACACGCCGGTGATCGAAATCGGATCGGAGGACGGTATAGAGACGAGTTGCGAAGAGCTGATTGGGTCCGTGGGTTCTTGCTCAACGATCTGGGCGAATACGCTCGTACCGACAAACAATGATGCGACGATCGCCGGCATAGCCAAGGTGGTTAGCTTTTTCATTTGCGCACCTCCATGTTCCCTACAGGAAATCGCGTGGGTGCCGCTTGAGCCCCATGTCATCAGAGCCATTCGGGGCGGAAGCAGGTCAAAGAACCGATCGAGAACCGTATAGGAGAACCAGAGCCCATACCGTCACGAACGCAAAAAGAGTCATCAGACTATTTACCGTTCCGCCGTTCCCACTCCTTGCTGACTACGCGTAGTGTCGGCGGCTGCACTGGAACAGGTGCCGACATTTGGATAATTAAGCAACCGTCGTGCCTCGAAGTCCTTATGCAACCTCTTGACAATGCTTGGATTGTCTAGATGGTGTCATCCTGGTGGCACTCAATTGGCGCCATTTTTGTCCCATTTACACCGATTTTTTGCTTGCGTGATAGTCAGTGATCCATCGTCAGGACTGGCGAAGGCGCGAGGAAAGTTTTCGGCTGGGTCGCTTGCCGTCTGAAGTCGCATGGTGTGTGATATTCCGAATTCCTCATGGTCAAGTGGGGACCGAGTCCCGTCACCTGCTTGCAAGGGAAGGAGACATGGGGTCAGTCTTTCACCGGTGCAGAGACGCTAGTGTCGTGATTACTGATACTTGTGATCAGCAACTGCTCAGCATGAGTCTCAGGAGGAGATTTACGTTCCCAGCCCTGCGGGACCACTTGATTGGACTACAACGAGAAAAGCAGCGGATGAAATGCGTTGTGGGGCTAGTCGGAAGGGAAGCTGCCAAGATGCCGGCTGAGCGCTGTCCCCTCCCGTTCGCGGAGGGCCACGGTGATGCGAAGCTGTTCGAGGTATTGCTCGAGGGTCTTGCCGCCCAGGTCAATCTTTCGCGCTGAGAAGAACTCCCGCGCATCGCGTTCGAGCTCAGCCGTTGCCAGGCCAGTCACACCCTCGCACATCCGACGCAGGCCATTCTTCGGATAGAGCTGGTCCATCGTGTCCCAGCTCGACTTGAGGAAAGTCCAGGCCCGTTCACGCCCGGACACACTCATCAGCAAGACCCGGACGAGATAGGGTGCGTCTTGCGTGCGGATCTCCCCGCTGATCGTGCGCGCGAGCGTCTGGTCAACGAGGGCGGCTGGCTGGAACGCGGGCAGGGCATACAGGTAGCGTCGCTCTTCCTGAGGCGTGGCCGCCGCACGGAAGCGTTCGTAGAATTCGTTGTACCTCGTCGCGTCTCCGGCATAGGCCAGAATCGCGATGAGCGCCGGGACCACATTCGGATCCACGGCTGTTGTCGGGGCCGGGCGCTTCGCGCCCGCGTCCCGTAAGTACTCGCCATAGAGCTCAGCGGCGCGGGCTTGCACGTCCCGATCATTCCCGATGGTCCCCAGGGCCCGAAGGAGGTCAGCCCGAAGTTGCCGGCTGAGCTCGTCTTCCGACGTGCGCGGGGCCCAGCCGAGTTCGGTGACCGCGGGCCCAACACGATCGCGCACGAACGCTTCAAGCGCCGACCGATCCGGCGGCTCAACGATTCGATGTAGCATGTGGAACGAGTCGAGCAGGACCGCCCACACATTCTTATCCCGTTCGCCCCGGAACCTGGCCGTGAAGTCAAGATAGTCAGTAAGCGGCGACAGCCCGGCGACCGTCGCTGCCCAGGCGTCATTCACCAGATTGAACCGCTCAATCGCAGCCAGTCCATCGGGCACCCGACGCAACAGACGCTCCAGCAGCTCGGGCTCATACTGCACGCGGTAGAAACCATGGCCGCCTTCATTCACCAGCAGGCAGTCAAAGCCGGTCGGCAGTCCGAGACGCGCTTCGGCCTCCGTAAGAAGGAGCCGGCGTGTCTCCGATTGCCCGTGTGCTGTGATCCGGATCTGGAGCGGCACCTGCCAGCGCTGGTCCGGGTCGTTCTCCTTTACCACATTGCTGTCTGTCGGACGGAGATAGCGAAAGCGCTGCTGCCGGACCACGAGCTGGGCACCTGACTGAGCCTCCTGGTCGAGTCTGACCGTAATGAGCGGATACCCAGGCGAAAAGATCCAGCCGTCCATCACATCGGGAACAGGTTGTCGAGCTGCACTCCCGATCGCCCTCCACAAGTCGCCAGTGTCGGCATTGCCGTACGCGTGGGACCGCAGATACTCGCGCACGCCGTCGCGGAACGTGGTGGGCCCCAGGTATTGCTCCAACATCCGAAGGGCGGACGCACCTTTTTCGTACGTGAGCACGTCGAACATCGCGTCGGCGTCATGCGGCGCGTGCACGGGGTATTCAATTGGCCGCGTGCTCCAGAGCCCATCGACGGCCAGCGCGGTAGCTCGTGAGACACCGAACGTCGTCCACCGCTGCCACTCCGGCTTCCACTTGTCCACAGCCAGCATTTCCATGAACGTGGCGAAGGCTTCGTTGAGCCACAGCCCGTTCCACCACGTCATCGTGACGAGATCCCCGAACCACATGTGCGCGTTCTCATGCGCGACTACGTCGGCCACGCGCTCCAACTCCGTGTGGGTGGCAGCCTTCTCATCAATCAGGAGGGCGGACTCCCGGAACGTGATCGCCCCCAGGTTTTCCATCGCCCCGGAGGCAAAGTCCGGGATCGCCAGCAGATCCAGCTTATCGCCTGGGTACGGGAGCCCATAATAGTCCTCGAAAAAGCGGAGCGAGAACGCCGCAATCTCCTGCCCGAAGGCCGCGAGATGCCGCTTGCCCGGTACGCTCCAGACGCGCACCGGTGTGGGGCCGACCCACACCGGGTCGGAGGGTTCCAGGAGACCTACGACGAACGCGACCAGGTACGTGGACATGCGGATCGTGTCAGCGAAGCGCAGCACTTTTTTCCCGTTCTCGAACCGCTCCGAGACCACCGCGGTATTGGACACCGCAGTCAGCGCAGGATCGAGCACCAACGTCGTCGCGAACACGGCCTTGAAGTCCGGCTCATCCCAGCAGGGAAACGCACGCCGGGCGTCGGTGGCTTCGAATTGGGTGGCGGCCAGCGCGTGTGTCGCCCCCGTCCCATCCTGATACGTACTGCGGTAGAAACCGCGTAGCTTCTCGTTGAGCCTTCCTTTGAAGGAGAGGCGCAGTCTCCACGTACCAGGGCTCAACGGGTTCGGGAACCGGAGCCGACACCGCTCCAGCGCATCTACGAGCTCAATCGTTCCACGATGCGACACAGCAGCCTGGTTTTCAATCGCGGCCGCCGTGATCTCGAGCTCGGCCGCGTTCAGGACGAGCTCGTCCGTCGTCTCACGCACTGTGACGGTAATCGTTTCCTCGCCTGCGAACGTGCTCGCCGCGAGGTCCGGCTCAAGCCGGAGGTCATACCGAGTCGGCACGACGTCTCTTGGTAGTCTATACTGATCCACGCTGTCTCCCTGCCTTTTGCACCTCGACCCCCTGTGGGGTGCCTGCGATCAGGATCGTCGTTCGACCGACGAACAGACCGCTCTCAACCACCCCAGGGATTCGGTTGAGCTGCATCTCCAGCGCAGCCGGATCCTCGATGCGGTCCCAACGGCAATCTAAAATGTAATGGCCTGATTCAGTCGTGAAGACCCGCCCGTCACGTTCACGGAGGGCAACCTTCCCTCCCAAGGCTTCGATCCGTCGAGCGGTATTCGGCCAGCCGAAGCGAACCACCTCAATCGGGAGCGGACATGGGCCCCCCAACACCGGCACTCGCTTTGTGGCATCCACCACGATAATCAGTTGCTTGGAGGCCGCCGCCACAATTTTTTCGCGCAGCAGGGCGCCGCCGCCGCCTTTGATGAGGTTCAGTTGCGGGTCCACCTGATCCGCGCCGTCAATCGTCACATCGATGGGCCAAGCGTCCTGGTCAGGAAGCAGTGGGATGCCCGTACTCTTTGCCAGTTCCGCTGTCTCCTGGGACGTCGGGACCCCCTTGATGCGTAGCCCAGCCCGGACGCGCTCCCCGAGCGCCCGCACCACGTGTCCAACGGTCGAGCCCGTTCCCAGCCCCACGAGATACCCATCATGGACATACTCTACCGCCGCGGCCGCCGCCCTGCGTTTGAGCGTATCTATGTCTGACGGGGAATTCACAAAGGGGGAGCGGGTCGTAGCTGGGCCGCTTCTGCCGCCGCGCCCAGTAACGCGGTTTTGTCGTTCATGATCACACGGACGGGAATCGCGCTGAGCAGCCGCTTATACCGCCCCTTGGCGACAAACGTGCGCATGAACGTGCCGTCCTTCAATTTCTGAAGGATCTTGGGAGCGATGCCTCCGCCCACATAGACTCCATCGAGCGCCATGACTTTTAAAGCCAGGTTGCCGGCCTCCGCTCCGTAAATGGACGCAAACAAGTCGAGCGCCTGCACGCCAATCTCCGCCTGCTTCTTCAGTCCAACCTCAGAAATGACAGCAGCGGGGTTGCCGACTTGGATCCGCTCCGCCATCCAGGTGGGTTCGTTTTTCTTCGTGTCGCGCAGGAATTCATAAATGGCGTGCAAGCCGTCTCCGGAGAGGACACGTTCGTAACTCACATGGAGGTAACTCACGCGCAAGTGCCGGAGGAGTTCGATTTCGATATCGCTGTTCGGCGCGAAATCCGCGTGCCCGCCTTCCGAGGCCATTGGACGGTAGCAGGTCCCGTCCCAGAACAAGATGGCTTCACCCAACCCTGTGCCGGCCGCGATCAGCGCGATGGCCCCTTTGGTTGGGGGAGGGGAACCGGCGTTCAACACTTCGACTTCATCGGGTCTCAGAACCAGCACCCCGTGCGCAGTGGCCTCCAAGTCATTGAGCAGACGCACGGTCGGGATCTTAAAGCGGGTGGCCAATTCATGGCCGTCCACGATCCAGGGTAGATTGGTGGTCCGGCAGCGGTTTTCGACGACCGGCCCGGCGACCCCGAAGCAGGCGGCCTCGATCGCAGGGGGTTCCTCCGCCTGTCCGGTGTCTGTCACGCCTGCCTCTGGCTCCTCATCCGACTGATCAGCACCAGAGTCTGCAGGACTCTTCGCTGGCGGTTTGAGAAACTCCTCCAGGATCTCATCAAAGGTCTCAAAGTCGGCGCTCGGATAGGTCCGCTCGCGCACCGGCTCGACCCGCTCTGTCTTCCAGTCGAACAATGCCAGATTCGTCTTCGTTCCCCCGATGTCCGCCGCGAGTATCATTCACTCCTCGTGGGACACGATGCCTTGCTTCGCAATGGTCAGCTCACTGGCGGCCGCCGGATCCATGAACCAGATCAGACGACCGTTCTCTGGCTTGATCAGCTTGGCTGGGACACTCCTGGTGTCTTGATCACGCCCTTCGAGCACCGTCCGGACCATATCGGCCTTGCTGTTGCCAGTAACGAGGAAACAGATGGCTTTCGCGTGATTGATCGTCGGAACGGTCAGCGTGAGCCGGGGCGTGACCCCACGCGGCGCCTCGTTGGCGACCACGAGCCTCGTCCGCTCACCCAGCGCCTGTGTTTCCGGAAACAACGAGGCGGTATGGCCATCCTCTCCCAACCCGAGCAGGATCAGGTCGAAGCGGGGCCACGCCGGTGGTGGCGTACCGAATTCCTGTCGAAGTTGGTCTTCATACTCGCGCGCCGCTCGCTCAGGTTGACTGTCCTCACCACGCATCCTGAAGACCCGTTCGGCCTGAATCTTCAACGGGTTGAGAAGACATTCGTGCACCATGGCGAAGTTGCTGTCACGGTGATCGGGCGGCACACACCGCTCGTCCCCAAAAAAGAACCTCACGCGGCCCCAATCCAGCATGCCCGCAAACTCAGCGCCAGCCAGTGTTCGATAGAGCGCTTCGGGTGTGGACCCGCCCGGGAGCGCCACGCGGAAGGAGCCCTCGGATGCAATGGCTTGCTGACCGAGCCATCCAAACAGCTCCGCTGCCTCATGCGCCAGTTCTCCGCTGTCGTTCATGATGCGAAGCTCAGGCGCCGCGCTCATGCGATTCTCCGATTCCCCACATGGAGGCTTGTTTCCATTCAACGATACGAACTCGGCAACAGCGGGGGCGTATCTTAGGCTGGCATGACGTAAAACGCAAACGACGTCCGTCGCGTTTGATTGACACTCCTCGGTATGGCACTTATAATAAGCGGGTTTTGTGGGATGTACTAGCGGGCGAGGGGAGGAACGATGTCCTTCACGTATCAAAGGCCGTCGAATTTGAAACGAAAACGGGAGCACGGCTTCAGGAAACGGATGAGCACGAAGAACGGCCGAAAGGTGTTAGCCAGGCGGCGGGCCAAAGGACGGACCCGCCTCGCTGTGTGACGGGGGATTTTCCGGCATGACCCGGCCCCCGCAGGACCGTGCTTTTTTCCTGCGGAGAAGCACCGATATCGAGCGAGTGAAACAAACTGGCCGTCGCCTTCAGACCCCACTATTCAATCTTGTCTCCTGCACATCGGAGTTGCCCTACGCCCGGTTCGGAATCGTGGTGGGCAAACGCTTCGGCGGGGCAGTTGCCAGGAACCGGGCGAAGCGTGTCTTCAGGGAGTTGGCGCGTCAGGTGCGTGAACACGTGGTGCAAAGGCAAGATCTGTTGGTGTTCCCAAGGAGAGAGGCGTTGCGCGTCAAGCACCGGACGCTGCATGACGCCTGGACCTCAGCCTTGCGGCATGAAGGGTTGTTGACCTCTGGTTCGGGCCTGCGATGCGATCATTCTGCATCGGTTTGATCACGTTCTACCAACGCTGGGTCTCGCCTCTGCTTCCACCTGCCTGCCGATTTGAGCCGACCTGCTCGCAATACGCGCGTGAGGCGATCGAGCGGCATGGCGTGCTTCCAGGGCTAGGGTGGACCACCCTACGGTTGCTGAAATGCCATCCCTTCCATCCCGGTGGGTCCGATCCCGTTAGGTGAGACTGCCGTAAGTGTCAGCCGTTCGCTTTCAGCCGTCGGCTCTCAGTTGCTTGCTGAAATCTAATCGCTGAGGTCTGAGAGCTTCTGCCTGATGGCTGACCGCTATTTGTGGAGTACCTAACTTAATGGAAAAGCGGGTTGTCGTCTTTCTCATCCTCGCCCTCGCGATCATCATCGGCTACGATTATCTGATGAAGGAGCTGGGCTATATCCAGCCTCCCGATCAGACGGATCAGCCCTCTGCCACGGCTCCCTATGCTCCGCCTGATGAGTTTACCGCTGCCGCCCCAACTGACACCGAAGCGAGGGACGCGGTCTTGACCGGTGTGCCCGGCCTCTCGGCCTTATCGAGTCCTTCCGCCGTCTCGCCTGCAGAACTGACTTCTGTGGAAGAATTCCAGGAGGTTGAAACGGAATTATACCGAGCGGTCTTCACGACTCGTGGTGCTGTGGTCAAGAGCTGGGAACTCAAGCGCTACACGAACCCCTCCGACGAAGGGCCACTGCCCGTGCAGCTCATATACAGCGAGGGCAATTTCCGTAGACCGCTGTTGATCCAGACCCAGGATCCCAGCGTCAGCAAAGCCTTGAGCGACGGCCTGTATCACGTGGAGCGGGATTTCTTCAGGCTCGACGACCGTCATCCGACCGGCCATATGACGTTTACACATCGAATCCCGGATACGGACATTGAGGTAGAGAAACGGCTCACCTTCCACCATGACAGCTATCTCGTGGACATCGAGGTCAAGACGCAAGGCCTCACGAATGGATTTGATATCGGGCTGGGCACCAACTTCGGCATTGTGGAATGGGGCGAAGGATTTATCGGACTGTTTGGGCCGGCTTTTCAGGTGGATGACACGCTGGAGAAAAAGACCCCCGATACCGAGCTGGTCCGCACTGGACCGGTTCGCTGGGTCGCGCTTCAGGACAAGTATTTTATGAGCGTCTTGATCCCGGCCGAGGCGGACGCGCTTGTGGTGAAGAACGAGGGAGAGAAGCTCGCTTCAGCCGGGGTACGATTTGCCCCGCCCACGGCGTCGAGAACCGCGTCGATGCGGCTCTACGCCGGTCCCAAAGAATTCGAGACATTGAAATCCCTCAATATCGGGTTGGAGGACACGATCGATTTCGGCTGGTTCGCATTCGGCAGTTTTGAAATCGTCCGGGCCCTCGCCAAGCCGCTCTTTTATGTGCTTCGCTACTTTCACGACTTTACCCACAACTATGGACTATCCATCATCCTGCTGACGGTGTGCGTCAAACTGTTCTTCGTCCCCCTCCAGTACAAGAGCTACAAGTCCATGAAGGACATGCAGACCCTGCAGCCAAAGGTGGCCGCCTTGCAGTCGAAATATAAGGAAGACCGCGAGCACCTCAACAAAGAGCTGATCAACCTCTACCGCGACCATAAGGTCAACCCGGTTGGAGGATGTCTGCCGATGTTGCTCCAGATGCCGGTCTTCATCGCCCTCTTCAACATCCTGTACATGACGATTGACCTTCGTCAGGCTCCCTTTTTCCTTTGGATCACCGATCTGTCGGTGCAGGATCCCTATTTCGTCCTCCCGGTGATCATGGGCCTCTCGATGATGCTGCAGCAGAAGATCATGCCCACAACGATGGATCCGACCCAGGCGAAGATGATGATGCTGCTGCCTGCCTTCCTCACCATCCTGTTCTTGACGTTCCCAGCAGGCTTGGTGCTGTACTGGCTCACGAACAACGTGCTGACGATCGCGCAGCAGTTCATCACCGACCGGTATATCTTTAAGAGACCGACGTTCGCAGCTCCGCCTGTGCCGGCACCAGCGACCGATTCCGGGTCAAACGAAAAGCCAAATGACAAGCCCAAGCCGGCTGGCAAGAAGGCGAAACACAAGGCCGGTCGGAAATCGGAGGCAGACAGCGAAGTGAAAGCTGAGCAACCCACGCCATGAGCGGAATGTCTCAGGACACGATCTGCGCCATTGCCACGCCGGTGGGCGAAGGCGGGATCGGCATTGTCCGAATCAGCGGAGACAAGGCCATTGACGTGGCCTCAGGGCTCGTTCGACTCCGGTCCGGCCAACCGCTCGCATCCGTCAAAAGCCATGCCTTGCACCACGCGGACATTCTTGCCGCATCCGACTCGGTGCAGACGGGGGATTCGTCGTCCCTACAGGCGCTGGATGAGGTACTTGTCGTCGTCATGCGAGCCCCTCGTTCGTATACTGCGGAAGACGTGGTCGAGATCCACTGCCATGGCGGCGCCCTGGTGCTCCAGGCCCTGTGCGAGATGCTCATGCGCAGGGGTGCGAGGCTCGCTGAGCCAGGGGAGTTTACGAAGCGCGCGTTCCTCAACGGACGCCTGGATCTCACGCAGGCTGAGGCGGTGCTCGACACCATCCGGGCCAAAACGTCGAGCAGCCTCAAGCTGGCACAGGAACAGCTCCGGGGCGCTCTTTCCAGAGAGATCACTCGAATGCGCGATGCGCTCATCGGCATGCTCGCGCACGTCGAGGCCGCAATCGACTTCACGGAGGAGGACATCACCTTTATCGAGCTGCACGAACTCGAGGCGGGTCTCCGGCGGACACGCGCAGAGATCAGCCGTCTTGCAGAAAGCTGCCGCGAAGGGCGGGTCCTCCGCGAGGGTGTTACCGCAGCGATCGTCGGCTGCCCGAATGTGGGAAAGTCCAGCCTGCTGAACGCGCTCCTTCGAACAGATCGCGCAATTGTCACGCCTGTGCCCGGAACCACTCGGGACGTCCTCGAGGAAGTCCTGAACATGAGGGGCGTGCCGGTCCGTCTGCTGGACACCGCGGGCGTCCGGGACACGAACGACCAGGCGGAACAGGAAGGCGTGCGTCGCAGCCGAACGGCCATGGAGCAGGCGGAGCTCCTGCTCATCGTACTGGATAGCTCTGCTCCGCTGACCGACCAGGACCGGACATTACTCCTCGAGTATCAAGACAAGAAACGCTTGGTCGTGATCAATAAGACGGATCTCCCTTGTCGCCTCAACCCCTCAGAGCTGCGCGCACCCCAGCAGAGTGACTCGAATTGGGCCCTGGTGTGGATCTCCGCTCAGACAGGGGCTGGCCTGGACGAACTCCGTGACCGCATCCGAACGATGATCTTGCGCGCGGACTTTGAAGCCGGAGAGGCGGCTGTGGTGACGCGCTTGCGCCATCAGGACGCATTGGTGAAAGCTATAGAGGCGTTGGACGGGGCGGTAGGCTCGGTGGAGGCTCGACTCTCGGGCGAGTTCGTCGCCATGGACCTCCGTGCCGCCATTGATGCCCTTGGCGAGATTACGGGCGCGGTCAGCACCGATGACATCCTCGATCGCATTTTCCGCGAATTCTGCATAGGCAAGTAAGCAGGCGTGCGGCGAGGGGCTAGAGGCAAGGGGTTAGTTGATGCGTAGTCGTGAGTGTTGAGTTATGAGTTCTGAGTTTGCCAACGTACAACTCAACACTAAACACTTAAAACTGTTTTTCGCACCTCAACACTCATCACTTACAACTTATGCCTCGCGCCTCCAGCCGCGGTGTGATTAATGTCCATTCGTTATGACATCGTGGTTGTCGGGGGCGGCCACGCAGGCTGCGAAGCTATGCTCGCGGCCGCCCGTATGGGGACAAGGGTCCTGCTCCTCACGATGGACGAGGACAAAATCGCTCACATGTCCTGTAACCCGGCGGTTGGCGGCATTGCGAAGGGACACCTCGTCAAGGAGGTTGATGCGCTTGGTGGGGAGATGGGGCGCAACACGGACCAGGCAGGGATCCAGTTCCGGATGATCAACACGAGCAAGGGGCCCGCGGTACGAGCCCTGAGAGCCCAGTGCGATAAGAAGTTATATCGTCACGTGATGCAACGGACACTTCGCAATCAGCCAGGCCTGGAGATCAAACAGGGCACCGTTGACCGATTGTTGACGCGGGGCGGATCCGTCACTGGCCTCCTCACGGAGTCCGGCGAGGAAATCGCCGCGCGCGCCATTATCCTGACCTCAGGAACTTTCCTGAAGGGTCTTATCCATATCGGGTTGAATCATTTTCCAGCGGGACGCGCTGGGGAGGCCTCAGCCGAACATCTCTCCGATTGCATGCGCGATCTCGGCTTCGAGGTGGGACGCCTGAAAACCGGAACTCCTCCACGTCTGGATCGGGACACGATCGACTATTCTGTTATGGTGCCTCAACCCGGTGATGACCCGCCCCGACCTTTTTCCTATCGCACCGAACGGATCACGACGCCCCAGGTCCCCTGCTACCTGACCTATACCAACCACGAGACCCACGCGATTATTCACGACAATCTGGACCGGTCTCCCATGTACAGCGGCGTGATCGAGTCAATCGGCCCTCGCTACTGCCCCTCCATCGAAGACAAGGTCGTGCGTTTCGCGGATAAGCCGCGGCACCAGGTGTTTATCGAACCTGAAGGATTGGACAGTCAGGAATCGTATCCCAATGGGATCTCCACGAGTCTTCCGATTGATGTCCAAGCCGCCATGCTTCGCACAATCCCCGGGTTGGAGCACGCAAAAATGCTGAAGCCTGGGTACGCTGTGGAGTATGACTATTTTCCGCCTCGCCAGCTCCATCCTACCCTGGAGACCAAATTGGTGGCAGGGCTCTATCATGCCGGTCAGATCAACGGCACATCAGGATACGAAGAGGCGGCGGCGCAAGGGATCATGGCCGGGATCAATGCGGCGTTGGCCATCCGTGGAGAGCCACCCCTCGTTCTGGATCGATCCCAGGCATATATCGGGGTTCTGATTGACGACCTGATTACCAAAGATGCTCGTGAACCTTACCGCATGTTCACATCGCGGGCAGAGTATCGGTTACTGCTCAGACATGACAATGCGGACTTCAGATTGACGGACATCGGATGGCGATTAGGTCTCGTGACAGAGCAGGCCTATCGCCGGTTCGACGCGAAGCGCGAGGCCGTCAACCATGAAGTCGCCCGGCTAAGGGAAACCCGACTCTCGATGAACGATCAGCGCCGGGACAAGTGCGAGCGGTGGAACCTGGAAAGTCTCGCCACATCCGATTTCACCTGCGCGCAGCTTTTAAGGAGACCCGAGGTCACATACTCCATGCTCCTGGACCTGATGGATGAAACCGAGTCCAAAGATGAAGAAGTTTCTGAAGCCATTGAAATAACAGTGAAATATGAAGGTTATATCAAACGGCAACTCAAGCAAGTGTCCACATTCAAGAAACTGGAAGAACGCAAAATCCCGCCTTCATTCTGCTATGACAAGATCACCGGTTTTTCTCAAGAGGTCATGGAAAAACTCAAACGTGTGCGTCCTGCCTCAATTGGCCAAGCCTCTCGGATTTCCGGAGTGACACCAGCAGCTATCTCGCTTTTGATTGTCACCTTGGAGCGAGACCGAAGATACCGTCAGGCCCAGATTCAGGCCTGAATCTTGCGGTAATCAATTTGCCACTCCTCAGCGTCATCGCCGCCTAAGTTTTAGCAAGCAGAGAACTTTACCCTTTTCGTTGCCGCGCGAAGGATGGCGTCGATCGCCTAGCCCCCGCTACTTGTTCACGCTAGATGAAGTTCCCCAGAGGAGAGACCTTCCGCAGCGCTGGCCTGCCCATTGTTTCGCTGCTGCTGTCTTCGAGACCTGAAGATGACGCACCATCCACAGAACACCTGTCCTGACCTGCTTGACTACCAGGCCAGCAATAGCCAGGATTCTGGGTCATTTAGCCTGGTAATTGGAATTCGTCCCAGGTCTCGGGATTGTATTTGTCAGATCTTTTCGCGAAAATGTGAGCATACCGTGAACAACTCGAATATTTTCCCATACATATAAGAATTGATTCCTTGCCATCACCCCGTAAATATTGCTTGACCTGGACAATCCGGTTAGCGTAGATGTTCCACGTGGAACAACAGGATCAGTGGAAGGAGGTACTGATTGAAGGAGCCTCCGCACTTAGTTTACAGCTCAAGGCTCATCACGTACAGGCCTTTACTACATATCTTGAGCAGCTAATGAGGTGGAATAGGAAATTCAACCTGACGGCGATCAGGGATGAAAAGGAAGTCGTCATTAAACATTTCCTGGATTCATTAGCCTGTAGCAAAGCCTTGGATCAGACCAAAGAATCCCCATTACTCGATATCGGGAGCGGGGCAGGGTTCCCAGGGCTTCCGCTGAAGATCCTCCACCCTTACATCCACCTTACTCTTATTGACCCGAGCCAGAAGAAGACCGCGTTTCTCCAGCACATCATCGGCTTACTAGATATCCACCAGGCAACGGTTCTATCAGAAAGGATTCAGGATATAGATCGAATGCCGGAATATCACCGTAAATTCTCCTATATCGTGACGCGAGCCCTCAATGTGACGCACTTGTTCCCGTCTATAAGACGTCTATTAGCAGAGCAGGGACAACTGATTCTTTGCCGTGCAAAGCCTCTTGAGAATCTTGACATGCGGTCTGGCTTAAGTATCGCGAAGGAGATCTTCTACGAGCTCCCTTGCAGATCAGGACGGCGAGTCTTAACAGTCTTACAGCCCAGCCTCTCGGGATGAACTCTTAATGTTCCACGTGGAACATTAAACGAGGCGTCAGTCCTTCCTCAAAGGAAGAGCCTCCGCTACCGGGCATTATGATGGGAAAAATAATCGCCGTAGCCAATCAAAAAGGAGGTGTAGGAAAAACAACAACTTGTGTGAATCTTTGTGCCTCATTGGCCGTCGCCGGCAAGATCGTTCTATTGATTGATATAGATCCTCAGGCAAACGCCACGAGCGGGCTCGGGTTCGACTCTCGAAATAACCCACTTACGGTCTACGACTGCCTGATTCGGGGGACTCCCTCAGCGGATGTCATCAAGTCAACTGGAGTCCCAAGGCTTTCTATCATGCCGTCAAGTGCGGACCTCGCAGGCGCCGAAGTGGAACTTGTCACCCTTCCCGAGAGAGAGTCCGTGCTGAAGGCTGCCCTAGATCATACCCTTGAGCAATACGACTTCGTCGTGCTGGATTGTCCACCAGCCCTGGGCCTTTTGACAGTGAATGCCTTGGTAGCAGCCACCTCAGTGCTGGTCCCCGTGCAATGCGAATACTACGCGATGGAGGGGCTAGGACGGCTTCTCTCGAACATTCAACGGGTTCAAGAGTCTTTGAACCAGGCACTCGAACTGGAAGGCATTGTCTTAACGATGTTCGACAGTAGGAATAGTCTGGCTCGCCAAGTTGCCGAAGAAATTAGAACGCATTTCAAGGAGAAGGTCTATCAAACGGTTATTCATCGGAACGTCACATTG
>JACZQN010000133.1 GCA_022545705.1 Nitrospirota bacterium
CAGTGTCCGGAGGTCGATTTTGTCTGCCGCGGTGACGGAGAACAGCTCATCCTCGATCTGCTCGAGCGGATAAAAGATCCCGAAACGGTTGAGAGCCTCACCTGGATGAAAGACGGCCAGGTGGTCCAGAATCCCAACCGGACGATCGAGCGCCATCTTGATCAGTGGCCCTTCCCCGACCGTGAGAGTCTCAAGCTCGATTTTGTCGAATCGATGCCGCTCGACGTGCCGGCCGTCCTCTCGATGGAGCGCTTTACCACGATGCAGACGTCGCGCGGCTGTCCCTGGCCCTGTGTCTTCTGCGACATTCCGATTTTCAATGAAGGCAAATGGCGCTTCCGCAGCGCCGAGCATGTCGTGGAGGAGTTTAAGTATTTGCAAAATCTCGGTTATGGCGCTGTCACCTTTGTCGACGATCATTTTCTGCTCAAGCCGAAGCGGATCGAAGCCATCTGCCAGGGGATCATCGACAACGGGATCAAGATTCAGTGGGGGGTCGAAGGGCGGGTCGATTCCGTGGCTCAGCATCTCTTTCCCATGATGGCCAAGGCGAACTGCCAGACGATTATGTTTGGGATCGAGAGCGGTAGCCAGAAGGTGCTCGACCGGCTCAAGAAAGAACAAACACTGGAAGATGTCGAGAGGGCCGTGACGAATGCCAAAAAAGCAGGCATTGAGATCGTCCACGGCTTCTTTGTCGTCGGCAACCCGGACGAGACGGTGGAGGATATCGCGGCGACCTTTGACTTTGCCTCACGCCTGCGGCTCGATACGTATGGTTTCAACCGTCTCTGTGTCTACCGCGGGACGCCGCTCTGGCAGGAATATGTGCACCGCGGGCTGGTCGATGACGCCACCGATTGGTACAAATACTTCAAGTGCTCGGAAATTGATCCGACCTGTCTCCCCGGTGAAGTGATCAACGATACGCGGACCGCTGGCTTTCGCCGGCTCTTTCTCTACAAGCTGTTGCACTATCCGATTCAATCATTCAAGTTGCTGCGCCGCTTCCTCCGATATATGCCGGCCCGCGATGTCTTCTATCTCATTATCAAACCCTTTCTCGGAAAGCGAAAGGGGAGTACCAAGGCCGAGGTCCTCTCGCGCGCGGTCGAGCACACACAGGTCAAGAGCCGGGCGGCCGACCTGACGCTGGTTGCAGATCATCTGCTCGTGCAGGTGATTCGGTCGTCGAAAGAAGAGCGTCTTCAGATTCAGACAGAAGCGGAAGAGTCGGCGGCCGCCGAGGTCCGCACATAACGACTTACCCTTCTATCCTTCCATCCACTGTTCATGCCCAAAGGCCCGTCGGATCCGCCCCCGCCATGCATCGAGCGGCAGTATCTTGACAGCGGAAGGGGAAAGAGCTAATCAAAGGCGCCTATTGGGGCTTCTTGAGGGCGTTGGGGCCGTCCACCCCAAAAGCAAATTCCTCTCACCGATTCGCACCTTGCCCGCTCATGGAGGCCGCTATGCAACGCCCGGCTCCCCAGCTCGGTCACGGCATGGCGCTGACCCGCCGGCTGGACAGCCTGCTTTCTGCTCTTCTCGATACGCGGGCTGACCGGGCGCTGACGAGGCGTCAGATTCTGGGCGTGCTTCTCGGCACCTCAGTCAGTCTGGCTGCGTCGTCGGCGCTTGGGCGGTCGAGCCAGGCCCTGTGCCTCCTCACGCCTCCTCAGACCGAGGGGCCGTTTTATCCTATAGAGGACCAACTGGAAAAGGACAACGACCTGACACGCGTCAAGGGTCGGGCGGGCCGCGCCAAGGGGCAAGTCATCTATATCCTTGGCCAGGTGCGAGATGCGCAATGCCGCCCTGTCGAAGGCGCACGCGTAGAGATCTGGCAGGCGTCTGCAAACGGCCGGTACAACCATCCACGGGATCTGCGGAACCCGCGACCGCTGGACCCGAACTTCCAGTACCGCGGTACCCGCCTCACGAACAAGGAAGGGCGCTACCTGTTCAAAACGATCAAGCCGGGGCAGTATCCGGCTGGACCGGATTGGATTCGGCCCTCACACGTTCACTTCAAGGTCCACACCGCCGGGCTGCCTGAACTGACGACGCAGATGTACTTCGCCGGCGACCCGTATCATGAGCGGGATTACATTCTCAATGACCTCCCCCAACACGAGCGGACTCGTGTGATCGTACAGTTGGAGAGGCCCCGACGGGATATGGAGCCGGATGCTGGAGTCTGTCGCTTCGACTTGGTTCTCTAAAGTGTGGAACAGTGGGGCCTGCCAATGGGCTGGGTTGGTTGATTTCCATTTCCATGACCCTTCGGCGCCATACCTTTGCCTCGTGGCTGGTCATGGCGGGAGTCCCCCTAGCGACGGTGAGCACGCTCTTGGGACACAAATCGCTGTCCATGACGATGCGCTCTGCCCATCTCCCGCCTAAACACATGCTCTCGGGGGTGAGGGTTTTGGACGGACAAAAGTCCCGGTCACTTGACAACCACTTGGCAGTTTCGGGTTTGGAGGGTCGAGACGAGGTCCAAGCCCCAGCTAGTGCCGGGACCTAAAACGTGGCGCAATTGACTGATGAATCAGAGAAAGAGCAGATGGTGCCGAAGCCGGGAGTATACACCATCTCTTAACATTCCGCACACTTACCTCGTTGCTGCCCCCCCCGGTGTCAGCCTGGTGTCAAGCTTGAGCATGGCAGCGTCTAAAACCTCGTCCTTGATCTTGCGATACCGCAGGAACATTTCGACGGAAGCATGACCCACGATCTTCATGCACGTCTCGGTGTCCACTCCTGCGTCTGCAAGGTTCGTCACCGCACCATGCCGCAGGTCGTGAAAACGGAAGTTCTCGACCTTCGCGTCCAGACAAACTTTCTGCATGACCCTGTAACTGTGCGTGATTCGTCTCCCGTTCTTCGTGAACACCAACCCCTTCAGCCGCGTGACCCCGCCTTGTACGCGGAGGTCGGACAGTAGCTGATGCAGGGTTGGAGTCATGGGAACCTCTTTGTCACGCCCATTCTTGGTCAATGCCCCAGGTACGAAGATACGCTTCCTGTCTAGGCTAACGCGCTCCCACGTCAACCCCAACACTTCCTCTAACCGCATGCCCGTATGATAGCCCATCATCAGAACGGGCTTGTACCACTCCGGCGCGGCAGCGTGTAATCGCTTCCATTCCTCAGGTTCTAACACTCGGTTCCTGGCATTATCGGGCTCAGGCGCGGCAACTTGCGCGGCCACGTTTTCCCCCACTTTCTTATGCTTCATCGCCTGTTTCAACATATGCCTCAGAATAGTGTGGTCCACGTTGACGGTAGCCTGCGCCCGGTTCGCCCCGCGCTGTCTGCGCCATTCCTCCACGTCTTGAACCGTGATGTCGCGGAGGAGTTTGTCGCCAAAGAACGGCATCAGCACGTTCTCGATCCGCTGGCAACGCTCACGATAGGTGTCGATTGCCTTCACTGCCTCGATCTCCACATACTCCTTCGCCCACTCCCGGAACCGCATCGGAGCCACAACCTTCACATAATCGGACTTGATTAACCCCTGCACCAGGTCATGCCGATACTGCGAGTCCAAGTTCTTGGCTAGGTCAAGGTTGCATCCGACCTTCCACCTTTTCAGGCGAGACCCGACGACGCCCACGCCTAAGTGTAGTTTTTCGCCATCGTCCCATACCGGAAACTGGGCAAACCACACACCAGGACACCCACATTCAATGCGGGGTTTTTTGATGCCGCTGGCCTTCATCTGCTCTCTCCGGGCTTGACACTTTTTACTGTGTTTCTTGACTCGTTTCGTCAATCCCATCTATTTCACCCCCTTTCCCGGCTTGGATTCGCCAATCAGAGCCGCAACGCTTACGCCTAGCGCCTTCGCCACCTTCCGCAAGGTGCTGAGTCGCGGGTCGCCCTCCCCTGCCTCAAACTTGGCAAGTGCTGACAGCGCGACCCTCGACGCCTTCTTCAGTGCCCTTAGGCTTAGGCCCCGTTGGTTCCTGATTGCTCGTAGCCGTAGTATGGGTGAGCTGTACCATTATTGAGGAACACTCGTCAAGGCTTTTTCGTTGGCATCGGCATCACAGAGTGCTGAGTAATCCACTCGTCGATCGCCTTGAGGTCGAACCGGAGGAGTCGCCCTACCTTCACATACGGGATCCGTCGCTGGCTGACCATCGTGTACCCCGTATCTGGGCTGATGCCGAGGTAGTCCGCAACGACCCGAATGTCCACAAGACGCTTCACGGTTTGGGCACCTTGGCTCAATCCCATGGGTTCATCGAACGCGCGGA
>JACZQN010000054.1 GCA_022545705.1 Nitrospirota bacterium
GGGCCTGCCTGCGGCTGCCGCGGCATGCAGGAGGGCGGATTCGCCGATAAGTCGGTCAACGTACCGTTGGGGACAGGCCCCTTTCCACCTGGGGCCTGTCCCCCTTCCGTCCGCACCGGGACAGGCACCGCCGCAGACGGCGGAGCCAGTCCCCTGGCTCCACGCGCCCGTCTCGCTACGCGACTCCCGGGTACCCGTTGCGCTGCTATTGCAACGGGTGGAACGCGACGAACCGTCATGAATAATGCGGGCTAGGAGGCCCTCAGAAACCAAAGTGGAGACGGTAGCCACCGTTCAAGTCTGTGCTCCTGCCAAGGTGAACCTCGTCCTGCGAGTGCTTGGTCGGCGGCCAGACGGTTACCATGAGGTGTGGTCGCTGTTGCAGACGGTGGGTTTGGAGGACGAGCTGACGGTGCGGGTGCGATCCGGCTCGTCTGGGCTCCAGGTCCAGTGTGACGATGCCGACTTGCCAACCGACGGGCGAAACCTTGTGCACCGCGCAGCAGCGTTAGTGCTGGAGCGGGCGGGCAAGTCGGTGGGGCTCGAGATCCGCTTGAGCAAACGAATTCCGGTATCCGCTGGGTTGGGGGGTGGGAGCAGCGACGCTGCTGCGACAATCGCTGCGCTCAACCACGTGCTGGGGCTGGGATGGTCCGCCGGGGTCATGGCCCAGGTAGGCGAGGTGCTGGGGAGCGACGTGCCCTTCTTTTTTTTCGCGCCGACCGCATGGGTGCGAGGGCGAGGCGAAGCGGTCAGTGCGTTGACATTGAGAGGCACGCGATGGGTGGTCTTGGTCTATCCGGGCTTCCCCATTGGGACCCGCTGGGCGTATGATCAGTTGTCGGCCATGCGCGACCAGGTGAGGCCGATGCGAGAGGCGCACCAGCAGATGGCTGCGAAATCGTCCCTCTCGTGGGACGAGGTGATCCCGTTGATGGAAAATGATTTTGAAGAGGTGCTGGCTTCGACGCACGGCATCGTGCGGGAGATCAGGCGGAAACTCCTTGCGGAGGGAGCTGAAGCAGCGCTCCTCTCCGGTAGCGGCTCGTCAGTCTTCGGCCTGTTTCACGACGAGGAGGCTGCGGCCCGTGCGCGGGCTTCGTTCAGCCGAACGCCCGGCTGGCGAACCTATGCAGTGCCGGTTTGTGCCGGGCCGTTCGTGTGTCGCGAAACATCCACGCCCGACTCCCTGGCAGTGAGTTGACAGGGAACCTGCCTTTTCGCTAGAGTCCCACGCCCGGCCTGTCGGAAAGTTCTATGTATAAGGAACTCAAGCTGTTTTCCGGAAATGCGCACCCGGCGCTGGCGCATGAAATTTGTGGGCACTTGGGGATCAAGCTGGGCGAGGCCACGGTTTCGACCTTTAGCGACGGTGAGGTGCTCGTCAAGATAGACGAAAATGTTCGAGGCGCGGATGTCTTTGTGGTGCAGTCATGCTGTCATCCGGTGAACAGCTCGATCATGGAACTGCTCATCATGATCGATGCATTGAGGCGCTCGTCGGCCTACCGGATTACCGCGGTGATCCCGTATTTCGGGTACGCGCGACAGGATCGCAAGGATCAGCCGCGGGTTCCGATCACGGCCAAGCTGGTCGCGGATCTGATCACCACCGCCGGTACGGACCGGGTGTTGACGATGGACCTTCACGCGGGGCAGATTCAAGGGTTTTTCAATATCCCGGTTGACAATCTCTACGCGACCCCCGTGCTGCTCGACTACATTACCCGTGAAGGTGGGGCAGACCTGGTGGTCGTCTCGCCCGATGCTGGCGGCGTAGAGCGAGCTCGGGCGTTTGCGAAGCGACTGCAAGTGACGCTGGCGATCATTGACAAGCGGAGAGAGGGGCCGAACAACGCTCAGGTCATGAACATCATCGGCGAAGTGAAGGGCCGCAACGCCTTGCTTGTAGATGATATGATTGATACCGCAGGGACCCTTGTGCAGGCGGCCCAAGCGTGTGCGGAGCAAGGTGCGCACAGGGTGTGGGCGGGTTGCACGCACCCGGTACTGTCCGGGCCGTCCCTGGAACGGATTCAGGAGTCGTGCTTAACGGAAGTTGTGGTCACCAACACCATTCCGCTGAACGGTAAGGACCAACGCTGCCCCAAATTGCGGGTGCTGTCCGTGGCCCCGTTGTTGGGTGAGGCCATTATGAGGATCCACGAGGAAGAATCAGTCAGTTCGCTCTTCGCGTAGGCGCTTTCGACCCCGCCCCGAATCTCCCGGACGCCCAGGTTGGTCAGGAGCAGCGGAGTTGGCGAATCACAGGCCGGCTGGGGGGGCGCTTCCGCGCACGCCAACGCGCCGAGCACTGTTGACTGAGAGGAGGCGAGCATGAAATTTGAAATGGCGGCTGAAATGAGGACAGAAGCGGGGAAGGGGGTCGCCCGCAAACTGAGACGGAATGGGAAGGTTCCGGCTGTCCTCTATGGCCAGGGTGAATGTCTCCTGTTGACCCTGAGGCCCGATGCGTTACGGAAACTGCTTCGGACCCATGGTGGGAGCACGACGATCCTCACGTTAAGCATTACCGGCGGGACTTCCCGCACGACTCGGAGTGTGCTGGTGCGTGACTATCAGGTGGATCCGGTCACGGGGCAGTTACTCCACGCTGACCTGTTCGAAATCTCCATGGATAAGCCGATCCGGATCAAGGTGCCAGTCAGCGTTGTCGGCGATGTGCCAAAGGCTGTGAAGGAGGGCGGGGTCATCCACCATAATCTGAGGGAACTACACGTGGAATGTCTGCCGGCAGCCATTCCAGATCGCATTGAGGTCGATGCGTCTGGCCTAGAGGTCGGGCAAGGAATTCACGTGCGAGAACTGACGCCTCTCACGGGCATCAGGTTTTTGGAGGAGAGCGACCAGATGGTGGTGAGTGTCGCCGCCCCGATTTCCGAGGCCAAACTCGAGGCGCTGTTAACCAGCGGGGCGGTGGTGGAGGAGGGTAAAGAACCGGAAGTCATCGGTAAAGGTAAGGAAGAGGTTGTGGAACCGGTCGAAAAGGAGGCGGCACCGGCCGAGCCGAAGGCCGAGAAGAAGGAAGCAAAGGAGACAAAGGAGGAGAAGAAGAAATAGCCTTGCGCTTGATCGTGGGGCTCGGCAATCCCGGTGCGCGCTATGACCTCACTCGCCACAACGTGGGCGCGGCCGTGCTGGGCCTGGCGGCAACGCGGTGGAGGGTGGCTCTGACGCCTCTCGGAGACGCGCTGCGGGGCAGTGGATCTCTTGGCCCCGTCGAGGTGACGTTAGCCGCACCGGTTGCCTGGATGAACCAATCAGGGCCGGTCGTGAAGGCCCTGCTGGCGGAACTTGCGCTTACTCCTGGTGATCTGCTTGTGGTTCACGATGACCTGGATCTGGAGGTGGGGCGCCTCCGCATCAAGCGCGATGGCGGGTCCGGAGGTCATCAAGGGATCCTTTCAGTTATTACCGCTCTCGGCACCAATCAGTTCTGTCGGTTGAAAATCGGCATCGGCCGGCCGTCCCCCGGCACAGATGCTGCGGAATATGTTCTCTCCACGTTCTTCCCCGACGAGACAGCACTTCTTCAGACAAGCCTCGAGCGGGCGCCTCTGGCACTCGAATGTTTTCTTCTCGATGGGCTCGATGCAGCCATGACCCGATTCAACGTGTGGCACGAGGAGGCTCAGGGGTGAGGGCATGGGGCTCTGCTGTGGAATGATCGGTCTCCCGAATGTGGGCAAGACCACCGTATTCAACGCGTTGGTGGGTACCAAGGCGTTGGCAGCGAACTATCCCTACTCCACGGTCGAACCCAACGTCGGCATCGCCCCTGTGCCAGATGCTCGTGTCACCAAGTTGGTCGAGATCTTTAAGTCGAGAAAGGGCACTCCGAGCACCCTGGAAGTGAGGGACATTGCCGGCCTCGTCGAAGGCGCCAGTCAAGGGCAGGGGCTGGGCAACCGGTTCCTCGCGCAAATCCGGGAGGTGGACGCCCTGCTGCATGTGGTCCGGTGTTTCCAGGATCCCGACGTGCTCCACATGACCGGGAGCATAGATCCACTCCGCGATATCGAGACCGTGGAGACCGAGCTGAGGCTCGCGGACCTCGAAACATTGGACCGGCGGAAGGAGCGTGTAGAGAAACGACACAAGTCTGGGGATGGCAAAGCGGCCACGGAGATGGCGTGTATCGAAAAACTCATCGAGCTGGTGAACCGGAACGAGCGGCTTGCGAACCAATCGTTCACGGCTGAGGAGCAGCTGATCCTGACAGAATGTCAACTGTTGTCGGCCAAGCCCGTCTTATTTGTGGCGAACGCGTCCGAGGGGATCGTCTCCGAGGATCCCCATGTGAACGCCGTCCAGGAGTTGGCAGAGAAGAAAGGAGCTCGGGCCGTCATCCTGTGCGGCCAACTCGAGGTCGAGCTCTCGACTCTGGAACCAGAGGACCGCGAGGCCTACTTGCACGAGCTTGGCCTCAGTGAGTTGGGTCTGACACGGCTCACGAGAGCTGCATATGACCTGCTGGCGCTTATCACGTTCTTCACAGCGAATGTAGAAGAGACCAGGGCCTGGGCAATTCGTGACGGCACCAAGGCTCCCGAAGCCGCCGGCAAGGTCCATTCGGACATGGAGCGCGGATTCATCAGAGCGGAAGTGATGGCCTACACGGACTTGATTGCATGCGGGACCCCGGCGGGCGTGCGCGAGAAGGGGCTGTTCCGGCTGGAAGGGCGAGACTACGTGATCAAAGAAGGCGACGTCGTGTATGTTCGATTCAACGTGTAAAAGAATTGAGTCATTGAATCATTGAAACATTTGTTCGTTGAATGAGCCAATGAATCAAGACTGATTCGTCAATGAATCAGTCGTCAATGACCCAATCATCCATGACCCAATGACTCACTTCTTCTCGCGTTTGACAGGTCGTCGTGGTCTGTGTTAGCGTCCGGTACCTTTGGTAGATCATACCCCTCGCTCCAGACTTGAGTTCTGGGGCCGTTTGTCCAAGAGGAGAATCTCCGCATGCAGCTCTACGAATCGATCTTCGTGGTGCGCCCCTCACTCTCCGATCAAGATACCCAGGCCATCATCGAAAAAATGAAAGGCGTGCTCGAGAAATCAGGCGCCGCGCTCTTGACATGTGAGAATTGGGGCAAGAAACGGCTGGCCTACGAGGTCAAACGGGAACGGAAAGGGACATTTGTGTATCTCCACTTCCAGTCGCAAGGGAAGGTGGTCAGCGAGCTCGAACGCTCGTATCGGCTGGAAGACTCGGTGATCAAGTTCTTGACTGTCAGACTCCGAGAGGGATCCACCCAAAAACCCGCGGAAGAAGTAAAGGAATCCGATCGTGGCAGGGTTCAATAAAGTCATTCTGATGGGCAACCTCACGAAGAACCCGGAACTGCGGTATACCCCCAATGGCACGCCGGTGACCAACTTCGGGCTGGCAGTCAATCGCCGGTTTCGCCAGGCCGAAGAGCTCAAGGAAGAGGTGTGCTACATTGATATCGTGGTTTTTGGTAAACAGGCAGAACATTGCGGGCAGTATCTCAGCAAGGGGAACGGCGTGGTGGTGGATGGGCGGCTCCAGCAGCGACGATGGGAAACAGAGGATGGCCAGAAACGGAGCAAACATGAGGTCGTGGCTCAGACCATTACGTTCTTGCCGAAACGGCCGGAATCGGGTGGGGAGCAGGGGCCACCGGATGAAACCAGCTCTGGCGACGAGGAAGGCCACTCATAATTCGTAGTGGAGGGAAGGCGTGGAACGATCACGACTGTTCCAGCGAAGGCGAACTTGCCGATTCTGCCATGATCACACTCCGATCGACTTCAAGGACATCGGTCTGCTGCGTGGTTTCCTGACGGAGCGAGGCCGGATCGTGCCGCGCAGGATCTCCGGCAACTGCATGGGACACCAACGCGAGGTGACCGTTGCGATCAAGCGAGCCAGAGCCATCGCGCTCCTGTCGTTCGCTGAGGAGCTGTGAGGTCAGTGCCACACGCGGAACCACGCTGGCTGGTTTGACTTGCCTCCGGCTTCCGTGTATACGAATTGTACTCTTCTCGACCGGGCGGTGGTCGTCATGGCCTTGCCCATTCTCACTGTCAATGATATCGCGGAAGATGGCATTAGCCTTGCCTGTGAGCTTGGAGCTGACGAGTTGGCGTTGGGTCCGGACGATGCCCGGCTCCCCGGCCAAGTGTCGCTTTCGGTGGAGCTGGTCAAGGTCGAGAGCAGCGTCTACGTAACCGGACAACTCTGCGGGGTCCTGGTTGAGGAATGTGTACGGTGTCTCCGCGAGTTCGAAGAGGTGATTCGGCTTCCGTTTTCGGTCGAATATCGCGAAAGCGAGTCTCTGTCACGCCAGCCAGCCAAACACTCGACTCGCGAGCGCCGGGGAGCGTTGGCTGGGGAATCGGCGGTGGGTGAGGAAGACGTGTATCCGCTGTCTGGGAGCCGCGTGGAGCTGGGGGAGATGCTGAGGGAGCAGATCCTTCTCGCCCGGGCCGTGCACCCGGTTTGCCGCGAGGACTGCCAGGGGTTGTGCCCGGTCTGTGGGCAGGATCTGAACGAGCGCCGGTGTGGCTGTGCGGAACGAGGCCGGGAGACTCCTTTTGCAGTTCTCCAGAAGCGTCGAGACGGACCACACGGGAAGATCTGACGCTCCGACTCTTGTGATACGTCTGAGCGCGAGATTTCGACGAATCTAAACGAGGAATCATCATGGCAAATCCAAAACACAAAATCTCCCGGGCGCGTCGGGACAAACGGCGGACGCATAAAAAGCTTGCTCCGCCTGGTTTGTCGGTGTGCCCGCAATGTCATGAACCCAAACTCCCGCATTATACCTGCCTCAATTGCGGCACCTACAAAGGAGTTGAGGTGATCGCAGTCAAAGAAGCGTAACTGTCCTTCGAACCAACGCGATCCCAAGGTCGAAACAGCCTCCCATGAAAATTGCAGTTGATGCGATGGGCGGGGACTACGGTCTCGCCCCAAACGTCGAAGGCGCGGTGCAGGCGGTCGCGGAGGTGGATCTCGAGGTCGTCCTCGTCGGGGACGAACCTCAAATCACGGATCAGTTGCGACGCCTCTCGTGCTCCGATCCTCGACTCGTGGTCCGCCATGCCTCGCAGACGGTGGGGATGCACGAGTCACCGGCCTTGGTTGCTCGCAAGAAGCGGGATTCGTCTGTCTGGGTGGCGACTGAGTTGGTCAAGGCCGGTGAAGCGAACGCGATGGTCAGCGCTGGAAACACGGGGGCGGCTATGGTCGCGGCCTTTTTTGTCTTGGGGCTCATCAAGGGGGTCGAACGGCCAGCCATTGCGGCGACATTGCCCACCCTCACGGGGACGGCCGTCATGCTGGATGTGGGGGCTAATGTGGATTGCTCCGCTGAGCATATCCTCCAGTTCAGCCTTATGGGAAGTGAATATGCCAAACACGTCTTTGAGAAGCCGAATCCTCGGATCGGTCTTCTGAGCATCGGTGAGGAGGACACCAAAGGCAACGAGGTCACCAAGGAAGCCTTCAAACTCTTGAAAGCGAGCCCGCTGAACTTCATCGGAAACATCGAAGGTCGGGATGTGTACAACGGAACGACCGATGTGATCGTCTGCGACGGATTCATCGGCAATGTGGCTCTGAAAATTTCCGAAGGCGTGGCACAAGTCATCAAGAAGATGCTGATGAAGGAAATTATCGGCTCCTGGCTTGGACGCCTCAGCTACTTCTTCCTTGCCGGACCACTGCGCCGCCTCCGCCTCCGCCTGGACTACGCCGAGTTTGGAGGCGCGCCCCTTTTGGGCGTAAACGGAATCAGCATCATCTGCCATGGACATTCTTCCCCCAAGGCGATCAAGAATGCGATCCTGCTCGGGAAGCGGCTGACCGAATGCCGATTCAACGAGCTGATCCAACGCGACATCGAAGAGAGTTTGGCACACCACCAGGCGTCCGTGGAGGAGGGGGCGCTGGAGTGAAGGCCAGGATCGCCGGGACCGGTTCCTACGTTCCGGAGCGAGTGCTCACCAATCGCGATCTCGAGCGCATGGTGGCGACATCCGACGCCTGGATCGTGGACCGCACGGGGATCCGTGAACGCCGCATCGCCGCTCCGGGCGAGGCGTGTTCTGATCTCGGGGTGCGGGCCGCCGAACTGGCCTTGCAGGCGGCGGGAGTGGACGCGGCAGAACTGGACTTGATTCTAGTGGCCACCTGTACAGGTGATGCTCCCCTGCCGTCGACCGCGTGCATCATTCAACATCGGCTTGGTGCGGTGCGTGCGGCGGCTTGTGATCTGGGCGCAGCCTGCTGCGGGTTCGTGTATGCCTTGGCGGTGGGTGACGCGTACGTGAAGACGGGCTTCCGGCATGTGTTGGTCGTGGGTGCCGAGGTCATGTCGATGATCACCGATTGGACCGACCGGAATACCTGCGTCCTATTCGGCGACGGAGCGGGGGCTGTGGTGCTGACGGCTGAAGAGGGGGAACGCGGCATTCTCTCTTCCCATTTGCACTCGGATGGATCCCTTTGGGAGTTGATCTGTGTCCCTGGAGGGGGATCACGGATTCCGCCGTCGGAAAAGATGCTCGCCGAGAGGCTCCAGTACATGAAAATGAAGGGCAATGAGACGTTCAAGGTGGCGGTGAAGACCTTGGAGGATTCGGCGCGGGAGGCGCTGTCTGCGAACAATTTGTCCGTGGAGGATCTCGATCTGTACGTACCACACCAGGCTAATGCCAGGATTATCAGCGCGGTTGCCGCGCGACTCGGGTTGCCGATGGAGAAGGTCGTCCTCAACATGGATCGGTACGGGAATACTTCGGCTGCGTCCATTCCCCTGGCTTTGGACGAGGCGGTCAGGGCAGGGAGAGTCGGGGAAGGAAGTCTGGTGATGATGGCTGCCTTCGGGAGCGGGCTGACCTGGGCTTCGTCCCTTGTTCGCTGGTAAATAAGCGCTAACCGTTAATCGCGAAAACGCAACATGGAGCTTGGAAGGGATCTTGGCGGTTCACGAATAACGTTGAACGATTAACGCTCACTCACGAGGAACGAGGAAGGAGAGATGGGAACTGAAATTCCAGGATTGGACGGGGAGTGGGCGCTTGTCCTCGGTGCCTCGAGCGGCTTCGGAGAAGCCACATCTTTGGAGCTGGCGTCGCTGGGCATGCATATTTTCGGAGTCCATCTAGACCGCAAGGGGACGCTTCCGAACGTGGAGCGGATTACGGGTCAGATTCGTGCGGCGGGCCGGGAAGCAGTCTTTTTCAACGCCAATGCGGCTGATCCAGAGAAGCGACAGGAGATTCTGCATGAGATTCAGACCCGTCTCCAATCGGGAGGCCGTCACGGCATGGTACGCGTGCTCCTGCATTCGTTGGCGTTCGGAACGCTCAAGCCGTTCGTCTCGAAGTCGCCGGCTGATGTCATCGCGAAGCCGCACATGGACATGACGCTGGATGTCATGTCCAACAGCTTGGTGTACTGGGTCCAGGACCTCGTGTCACGCCAGTTGATGGGGCGCGGCGGACGCATCTTCGCCATGACGAGCGCCGGCGGTGCAAGGGTCTGGGCCTCGTACGGCGCGGTGTCGGCGGCGAAAGCAGCCCTCGAGTCGCATATCCGGCAGTTGACGCTGGAACTGGCCCCTATGGGGATTACCGCCAATGCGATAATGGCAGGAGTCACGGACACACCGGCCCTCAGGAAGATCCCTGGTTCAGACGAAATGATCAAGCTGGCGAAGCGAAAGAATCCCTCGGGTCGTATGACCACGCCGAAGGATGTTGCAGAAGCGATCGGACTCCTCAGTCAGCCCAAAGCGCAATGGGTGAGCGGCAACGTCATCTGCGTGGACGGCGGCGAGTTTGTCGTGGACTGAAAAGAAGCGATCAGCGTTCAGCTATCAGCATTCAGTTTCTGGCTGATCCCTGACACCTGATGGCTGACGACTTGCAGGAAAGTTTTTTCTCGTTGACATTACGAAAATTTTCCCCCATATCATAATCCGCTATGGCTGCCGGCGTGGGGTTGGTTTTTCCCGGCCAGGGCTCGCAATCGGTCGGGATGGGTCGGGCGCTGTATGAGGCACACCCGGAGGCCCAAGCGGTTTATGAGGAGGCGGCGGCCGTTCTCGGATATGATGTGGCTGCCCTCTGCTTCGACGGACCGGCTGCTCGCCTGAACTTGACCGAGTATACGCAGCCGGCCTTGCTCACCGCGAGCGTGGCAGCGCTTCGTGTTCTTGAACCGGTTGGTCTTCGACCTATCGCGGTTGCGGGCCATAGCCTCGGCGAGTACTCCGCGTTGGTGGCTGCTGGGGGAGTCACGTTTCAGGCTGCTGTCTCGCTGGTTCAGAAACGGGGTCGGTATATGGCAGAGGCGGTCCCGGCGGGCAGCGGGCAAGTTGTGGCGGTGCTCGGCCTGTCGCGGGACGTGATCCGGGAGGTCTGCCGAGAAGCATCGGCCCGCGGCGTGGTGGCCCCGGCGAATTTCAACTGCCCGGGCCAAGTCGTCATTGCCGGTGAGAAGGCTGCCGTCGAACGGGCGACTGAGCTGGCCAGGGCCAAGGGCAGCCGGAAAGTCATCCCGCTCCCGGTCAGCGTCCCCGTGCACACCCCACTGATGCAGGTGGCCGCGGATCGGCTCGCGCACGACGTGGCGGCAACAACGTGGTCGGATCTGTCGGTTCCCCTGGTCAACAACGCGGACGCGAAGCCCCTGCAGTTGGCGTCTGAGGTGCAGCCATCCCTGCTCCGACAACTTCCTTCACCTGTCTTGTGGGAAGATTCTGTTCGAATGATGAGCGAGATGGGGGTCACGACCTTTCTCGAGGTCGGGCCGGGCACCGTGTTGACCGGCCTGGTGAAACGCATTGTCCCTGACGCGGTCACGGGGAACGTGCATGACCCGAGGTCGCTAGAAGCGACCATGAAGACGTTAAGCGTGAGGCGTGATTCGTGATGCGTTCGGGACCATTCATGTTGTCGGTTCACGAATAACGATTAACGTATAACGAGGCTTCATGTCCCTCGAAGGGAAAGTGGCGATCGTGACCGGGGCTGCGCAGGGGATCGGACGGGCGATCGCTGAGGTCTTGGCTCGCGACGGAGCGGACATCGTGGTGGCCGATCTGGATCCAGGACGGTCCCAGGAGACCGTGGCAGCAATCACCAAGCTGGGTCGGCGCGCGGTGAACGTCAAGGTGAATGTCGCGGAGTGGAATGACGTCAAAAACATGACTGACCAGGTGCTCAAGGACTGGGGCAAGATCGATATCCTGGTGAACAATGCCGGGGTGACGCGGGATGGTCTGTTAGTCAGGATGAAAGAAGAGGACTGGAATCTGGTCTTGCAGGTAAACTTGCACGGAACGTTCCACTGCACCAAGGCCGTGCTGCAGCCGATGACGAAGCAACGCTCTGGCAGGATTGTGAACATTGCCTCGATTGTCGGAGCGATGGGCAACGCGGGGCAAGCCAACTACGCGGCCTCGAAGGCTGCGGTGATCGGGTTCACGAAGTCCGTCGCCAGGGAGTATGCAAGTCGGATGGTGACGGTCAACGCCGTTGCGCCCGGGTTCGTAGATACGGCGATGACCCAGGGACTTCAGCAGGAGGTGAGGGACGCCTTGTTAAAGCAGATTCCGCTGGGCCGTTTGGGGCAACCTGGCGATGTGGCAGAGGCGGTCAGGTTCCTCGCATCCGAGGAGGCCGGGTATATCACAGGCCAGGTCCTTCACGTGAACGGCGGGATGCTCATGGTCTGAGGAGCGACTAGAGTGGGTAGGTCTATGGACTGCGATGAGTAAGGAGGGTCGTTATGGGGGAGGAGGTGGGAAAACCAATGGCAGCTGAGGATCGGACCGAGGAGCGGGTCAAAAAAATCATCACAGAAAATCTTGGCGTGGAAGAAGACGATGTTGTGCCTGAGGCCTCGTTCGTCGAAGACCTCGGTGCCGACTCGCTGGACACCGTTGAACTGGTGATGGCTTTTGAAGAAGCGTTTGATATCGAGATTCCCGATGAGGATGCCGAGAAGATCCTGACAGTTGGGCGTGCCATTGAGTATATTAAGGAGAAAATGTAGCGAGGGTGTTTGAAACCTATGCAGGAACCTGTCGTTCGGCGTGTGGTGGTGACGGGGCAAGGATTGGTCACCCCGCTAGGGGTGGGTGTCGAGCAAACATGGAAGGCGCTGTGCAACGGTCGGTCCGGCATCGGTCGGATCACCCGGTTTGATCCAGCCGGTTATCCCTGCCAAATCGCGGGCGAAGTCAAAGGCTTTGATCCCGCGCAGTTCATCGAAAAAAAAGACATTAAAAAAATGGATACGTTCATCCAGTACGCCGTCGGCGCGAGCCGGATGGCGGCGGATGACGCAGGGTTGAAAGTGACCAAGGATGATGCGGACCGGGTCGGCGTGTACATTGGAGCCGGCATCGGGGGTCTGCCGGCCATCGAGCACTATCACAAGGTGCTCCTGGAGAAAGGGCCAGATCGGGTGTCCCCCTTCTTCATCCCCATGGTCATCATCAACTTGGCCTCAGGGCAGGTTGCGATCCGCCTCGGTGCGCGAGGTCCGAACTCCTGCGCGGTCACGGCCTGCGCAACCGGCAATCATTGCATCGGGGATGCGCTCCGGATCATCCAACGAGGCGAGGCGGATGCCATGTTGGCCGGGGGAACAGAGTCCTGCATCAGTCCGTTGGCGGTCGCTGGATTCTCTTCCGCCCGGGCGCTGTCCACTCGGAATGACGATCCGGCCCGCGCGAGCCGGCCCTTTGATCGGGACCGGGACGGGTTTGTGCTTGGGGAAGGAGCGGGGGTGCTGGTGCTTGAAGAATTCGAACGAGCGCGCCGTCGTGGAGCGCGAATCTATTGCGAGGTCGTTGGGTACGCCATGACGAGCGACGCGTATCATATCACCGCACCGCCCGATGATGGTGAGGGAGCCATTCGCTGCATGGAGCTCGCCATTCAGGATGCCGGTGTCTCGAAGGACGACATCGGGTACATTAACGCTCACGCCACCTCGACGTTCGCCGATAAGGTGGAGACGGAGGCGATCAAGCGGGTGTTTGGCGAGCGCGCGTACCGGATTCCGGTGAGCTCGACCAAGTCGATGACCGGCCACTTGCTCGGAGCTGCCGGCGGTGTGGAGGCGGCCTTCTGCGTGCTGGCGATCCACGACGGGCTTGTGCCACCGACCACGAATCTGGAGCATCCTGACCCGGAATGCGACCTGGACTACGTACCGGGTCAGGCCCGGTCGGCCACAGTCAAGGTGGCGATGTCCAATTCATTCGGTTTCGGGGGAGTGAATGCCTGCCTGTTATTCAAGCGAGTAGAGTCTTGAGAGCGAGTGTCTCGTCTCCCAAGATGCCGACGCACATGGCGCAATCCTGGATCCACGAAGCACAACAGGCGATCGGGTATTCATTCCGCCAGCCTCAGCTCATCGAAGAAGCCCTGACGCACAAATCCCATGCCAATGAGATCAAGGACAAGCCGCATCGGCATTACGAGCGGTTGGAATTCCTTGGCGATGCGGTGTTGGCCTTGATTATCAGCGAGTGTCTGGCCTCGATGTGCCCGGATTCAACCGAGGGTGAGCTCTCGAAGTTGAAGGCTCAGCTCGTGAGTGAGGCCACGCTGGCCACGGTCGCGAGGCGGATTGAGCTTGGCAGATTGCTCAGGTTGGGTCGCGGCGAAGAATTGACCAAGGGACGTGAGAAACATTCGTTGCTCGCCGATGCGCTGGAGGCCATCATCGCGGCGATCTACTTGGACGGAGGACTCGCAGAAGTACAGGCCTTCGTCCTGCGAGTCTTCGTGAACGAGCTTGATGAAGTCCTGAAGCAGCAGCAAGGCGAGGCCACCGCCATCACGCAAGACTACAAAACCGATCTCCAGGAGTGGAGTCAAAGGCGGTTCGAAAGCTTGCCACAGTATGTGACGGTGCGAGAGACCGGGCCTGATCACCAAAAAACGTTTGAGGTGCAACTGTCGATCCAAGGCGATATCGTGGGGATGGGCGTCGGGCGGAGCAAGAAGGAAGCGGAGCAGATGGCTGCGAAGCAAGCACTTGAGCAGGTGCGCCGCGAGGGGTGAGAGGTGAAACGTGAAGCGTCAGGGGATGTCCCCTCACGCCTTACGCCTCACGGGCATGGGAGGGGGCAGAAAATGTGGAGCAGCCGTGGAAGGGTTGCCGGCGGTGTGATTGGTGGAACGATTGTCGCAATGATGGCCCTGGCGTGGGTCTGGGGTGGCCTGATGGTAGGGCCAGGGACTGCTCAAGCGGAGTCGAAAAAAGAATCTGCCACAGCACCGCGGGCGATCATCAAGACCAAATTCGGTGAGATGGAGATCAAGTTCTTCCCTGACCGTGCGCCCAAACACGTCGAGAACTTCCTCAAGCTGGCCAAGAAGGGGTTCTACGACGGCACCATCTTTCACCGGGTCATCCCGGGATTCATGATTCAAGGTGGGGATCCCAATACCAAGGACGCCAACAAAAAAGACGTGTACGGCCAAGGTGGCCCGGGCTACAGCGTTGACGCTGAATTCAATGAAACCCCGCATAAGCGAGGTATCGTCTCTATGGCCCGCGCGCAGGATCCCAATAGCGCCGGCTCGCAGTTCTACATCGTCGTGGAAGATTCCTTTTTCTTGGATCGCAAGTACACGGTATTTGGCGAAGTGGTCAAGGGAATGGGAGTTGCAGATAAGATTGTCAACCAACCCCGCGAGATGAGAGATAATCCGGTCGAGCGGATTGAGATGACGGTCAAAGTTGTGGAGTGAGGATCGGCTGTGCGGGGGCTTTACGCTCCCGCGCCTCCGCATCCACCGCGCTCGGAAGCGGTAAGCAGGCTGACCAGCACCTGCCTGCTCAGACGCTTCGCCTCGACCGTACTAAGCCTCGCATCTGCTCGGCTGCGGAACTCGCCCCATCATAAGGCCGCGCCTAGATGGCGCTCAAACAATCCTCGCCGTCCGTCACCCGTTGCAGCGGAAGAGCAACGGGTACCCGACCGCATCTGCTCGGCAAGTCACGGTTCCCTCGGCTCCGCGATTCGCGACACAGGTCCTGGCCAGCCTGCCGCTCAGGGCATGGCTGCGCTGAAGTGGCGGCGTTCGGTCAATGCCCCGGCACATCAGCACGGCGCCCGCAATGAAGTTCTGCTCAGCTTGCCACACGTTCCGCCATTCCTTCGCGACCCACTTGCTGGAGGATGGCTATGATATTCGAACTGTGCAGGAACTGCTTGGGCACCAGGATGTCAGTA
>JACZQN010000055.1 GCA_022545705.1 Nitrospirota bacterium
AAGAGCTAAGGAGGAGTCAACCCCACCTCACTCCATCCTACCCGGACCCGTGTTGCTATCGGGTGCTCTGATGCACGGAGGGCGAAGGGAGCTCTGAGGTGGGGTCGGCTAAAATTGGCTGGTGTTCTTGCTTCGGCAAGATTGAACCCGTCCCGGTAGACCAGTTACCGATTCTTGCCGCGGTTCTTTTTTTGGCCCTTTCGGGTATGGCATTCTTCTAAACGGCTCTCACAGAGCTGCCTGAGTTCGTTCAAAACCGGCATCTCTTGGTAATCCCGCTCCGTGAGGCGGTCCCACGCAATCCCTGTTGGGGCAGGCGGTGGGTCCTTGACGCGAATCGTGTCATCCGGGGTCACAATGAGGGACACGGGCAGATCGGTCGAGTCCCGTGGTAGCACCTCCATGATTTGAACGGCATGGACTGTGGTGGCAACCAATGCCGGCGGGTGACCGAGTTCTCGAAGGATGGCATATTCCAGATCGCTATACCCCTCGCCCTTGCCACACCGGCAGCCCGACCGTGTGACTGCCACTGCCCCACAAACAATCGCGTCCATGCGCGGCAGGTCTTCTAGCGGGACATCGTCGGCCCACTTGTTGCTCGTCGAGAGACTCGCCGCTTCCCTGATTTTGTCCTTGGGGATCTTGGCTGGGTCCAGGCGCTTAAAGCCGGCTCGCAGCCTGGGGGTCGGCACGTACACGATGATGCCTCGACGCAAAGCCTCTTCACGCACATACCGTTGGGGAGCGTCTGGGTTGACCTTGATCCGCTTGGCCTTGCTCCATGGGGGGAGCTGAAATAACCGCTGGGCCGCTGCCTCTGCTCCCTTGAAATTGGGAATCCGTCCGTGGGGAGGGAACGGGAATCGAGCGAGCCGTAGCGCCACCAGCCGATCCCAGACCGCCTGCCGCGCCGATTCTTTCTGAGAAAAATGATCACCCCCAGAGCGTGCCATTTTGCGGGTTCCCTTGATGGATGGGAAGGCCACACGTACCAAGTCAGCTCCGCGACGCTCTTGCCATTTTAACCTGGTTATAAGGTAGGGAGAAAGCGTTCAAGTGCTTGATATTATAACATTTTTCACAACAATGCTAGGATCAAGCATCCCAGCACATCTGCTTGCGGGAAGGTCGTGGAAATTTTGCAACAGCTTGAAATTAAAGAGATTTGCAAAATAAAGCGTTCGGAATTAGATTATATTAAAGGAGTAGATTCATTAAGCATAGGCCGCCTGAGTACGCCTCTGCTCGTGCACCGCTGTCTCTGCGCGGGCAGAGGTGCACATCGGGATACTGAAATACGTACCAGTACGTGACTGACAGGCAAGGCTGATCTCTCAACGGGACAGTCGAGCTAACCGCATGCAATACGCAGAACTCCTCAGCTCGCTCCAAAACCTTGGCAAAGATCCTTCCCGCCTGATCTTTGAAGATGAGCTGACCGGCCTCCCCAACCGTCGCTTCTTGCTCAACTACCTGGAGCAGAAGGTCGAGTGGGATGCTCTCAAGGAGCATCCCCTGTCACTCCTCATGATGGACCTGGACCATTTTAAGCAGATCAACGACGCGCACGGGCATCTCTGCGGTGACCAAGCGTTGGCACAAGTTGCTCGCTTGCTCAAAGAAGTGGTCGGGGACCAGGGCGTGCCCATTCGGTACGCCGGTGACGAGTTTATGGTCCTCATGCCTGGCTGGCAGAAGCAGAACGCTTTGAAGGTCGGCGAGGATCTCCTCCAGCGCGCCAGGGCGGAACCGTTGCATCTGGAGGAAGGGGCTAAAGACCTCCCCTATACCTTCAGTATTGGGGTCGCGTCCGCACCGGAGGATGCCAAGGACGGCAAAGGCTTAATCCAGAAGGCCGATGCGGCCCTGTATTTCGCGAAACAGTCAGGTCGCGACCGTCTGGCCAACGCGGCGGACCTTACCTTCCAAGATGTATTCGGTAAAGCAGCCCTCCACTATCTTGAAAATGCCAATATCGTCGGCCGTCGCAGGCAACTTGCCCAGGTAGCTGACTCCTTCGAAAAGTTTCGGCAGGGCCAGAGTCAGGTGCTGATTATCGAGGGTGCTGCGGGGATGGGCAAGAGCACGTTCCTAGACACGATTCGGCGCACGCTGACAAGGAACGAACACCAAACGGTTAAGGTGAATGGGATACAGCAGGAAGCGTTTAGACCGTATTACCTGGCGACGAATGTGGTCGTAGCCCTCCTGAACCAGCGGCAAGACAAAGGCGCCAAGGTCTTTGAGGACCTGAGTTCTAAGGAGATCGCCTATCTGGCCCACATTCTGCCCCAACTGGAAGCATCGCGAGAAGTTCAGTTGGAGGAGGATGAGACGACCCAGCGCGAGGGGATCTTCAGCACACTGATCCACTTCATTCCAAAGCTCCTGGATTCCCGTCCCCTGTTTGTACTCATTGACGATCTACAATTCGCCGACGAAGCGTCCCTGCTGCTGTTCAGGAGAATGATGCTGCGGAGGGATATCCCGCTGTTCGTCTGCAGCACATCCACGGAATCCGTGTCAGCAAAAATTGACGAGCAGGTGGCCCCCCTGGATCGGTTCTACTTAGCATTCCACCGTGAGCTCGACATCAGGAAAATACACCTCAAGCCTCTGACTGCCGCCGATATCGGCGGCCACCTTCGCGGGCTCTTCCCTCAAGTCACGGTACCTGAAGGATTTGAAGAGAACCTCGCTGAGATTAGCCAAGGCAATCCCCTCTTTCTCGGCGAGATCCTGCGGAAACTGGTTATGGATCAGAAAATCGTCCTGACGGGTCAGCGATGGATCGTCCGGCGGCTTGAAGAAAGTTATCTGCCAAGATCGCTAGAAGACATCGTCAGCGAGAAAATCGCCGCCCTTGATGAAGAAAGCCGTCAGTTGCTCGCACAGGCCTCGACGTTCGGCGAAGACGTCTCTCTGAGCTTTCTCACCGGTAGTTCTCAAAAGAAGGAGGCCGAAGTCGAGGAGTTTGTTGATAAGGCTGTGGCGCTGGGCCTGCTCAGCTCGGATTTTCAGCACAACGATGAGACGATCCGGTTTCTCGGCAAGCGCGTCCATGAGATTGCCTACGGCGGAATACAGGAGGATCAGAAGCAGGTACTACACGAGCGCATCGGGAACTATCAAGAGAACCTCTACCAACAGCGTCTCTTGCCTTCGGCCTCCTATCTCGCCTATCACTTCAAGCGTTCAGCCAACCAAGAAAAGGCCAAAACCTACGAGAAACTACAGGCTGCTCATAACGCAAAAGTGTTCGACGCTGAGGAAGCCGTCTCCTATTCGGGGGAGCTTCCTGATGAAACTGAACCGGATATCCCACTGGATCCGGCCAGCTTGCCCCACATCCCTGTCGTCACCCGCGGTCTGTTGACTGCAGTCCGCAATATTAAGCTCTACCCCCCAGAAAGTAAAAGCATTGCCGATGCCAATCTGAAGTTGGTGGAAGCCATTCGGCTGGTCCTGACCAAGAATGAGCGTCTGCATCTCGCTCAGGAAGAGCATGTCTTTCTAGTGAATGGCGAAGAGGCTGATGTCGGCGAGTATAAATCCGTTGCAGAGGCGTTTGTCGGGTTCCTCAACAGCATGGAGCTGATGGGCATTGCGTTTCGTAGAGGTATCACCGAACAGGAGTTGAAGGCAGTATTGGAAGCATTCGCTCATTTCAAGCCGTCGGAAACGATCGATCAGCGCCTCTGGGAACACTTTTGTTCTCAACAAAACCTTGTGAATATTCGTTTAAGGCAGGTTCGATATACGCAGCGAGGAGCCCGCGATGAAGAGCCTACACACGCACTCCTCGCCGAACAGAAGGTGGAACGGGAGGACATCGGCCAGATTCACGAAATCATCCGGTGTCTCCTGAGTAGCACAAGAAACATCAAGCTCTTTCCCTTGAAGAGTCAGACCATTACGAGTTCTATCGAGCAGCTTGTGGAAGCATTGCACAAGTTCCTGAGTAGCCGGCCGTCTCTGACTTTGGCGCGGGCCAGTGAGTCGCTGCTAGTCAACGGCGAAAAAATCGATACCTCTGAGTTTAAGGCGGTGGCTGATGGTTTCATGGAATTTCTGAAATCGATCGAGCTCAACAGCCTCACGTTTTTAGGCCACCCATCTGCCCACGAGGTAGAAACCTTTATCAGTTCGCTACCGCAACTTCCCAACGGGATGGGACCCGAGTTCTGGAAAGGCTTTGCCAAAGAACGCGGAATCACAAGGATCCTGTTCAACGCATATGTTTATGAAGTTCTGGTGGAACCGCCTTCAGTGGATCCTGGAGAAGAATCGACCGAGGCGGAGCAGCCTGAGCAGGATACGGAAGAGCCCTTCGAGACCTTTTTTGAGACGATGCCTAGCCGAGTGAGTGACCTGTTGCTCAGGGGCGACACTGGGGTCGTTCAGCAGATGGTCGCACGCGCGTTCCGGGATCTTCAGAAACGCGATCCAGTGGTCCGTGAGAAGGTCGTGAATGTCTGCCGAACGGCGCTGGAGAAGCTGCCTCTCGGGTTCAAACAGGATTTCACCAAACTGATTGCAGACCCGTTGCTGCTCGAGTTGGGGGAAGAAACGGACTCCAAGATTTTCGGGGTGATCGCCATCAATCTCCGCACCATGGCCGAAAACCTCATTCGTTTCTCCGAATACCTGCTGGCCAGCCGGATTTTCTCCCAGCTCCGCAGGCGTCACGAAAATCTGGAAGAGACAAAAGACGCCCGGGCCCAAAAGCTTGCCAAGATCTTGCACGGGAAGTTGGACCTGCAAATGCAGAAGCTGGTGATGGATGATCTGAGGTCAGGCGACCCCACGCGGCAACAGAACGCGGCCAAACTGCTCGGCAGCATGGGCCGGTCAGCTATCCCGCTGCTCGTTGATATTGTCAAGCAGGAGAAGCAGCTCAGGGTGCGGCAGATCGCGGCAGGTCTGCTCGCGGAGCTGGGGGCGAAGGCTGCCAGGGCGCTGAAGAGCGCACTGGTTCTCGAGATCTCGCCCGAGGAGCGCCTCAGGATACTTGAAGTGATTGATACCGTCTCCCAGGCCTTAGAGACTGAGCTTGCGTTTGCCATAAGTGACAAAAACGCAGTGATACGCCAGGCGGCGTTTCGGCTCGCCGAGAGGTTGGACGACAAAGCAGTTGCGCCGTTGCTCATGGAATTCGCGGCGAGTTTCGATAGCGCTGTTGCGATTGGTGCGATCAAGTGCTTGGGTAAGCTTCAGCCCGAGGGAGCCACGGAGTTGCTGGTCTCCGTGTTAACGTCCACGAAGGAGACGGAAAAGGCCGTGGCTTGTTGTCAGGCCCTGGGTCAAATCAAGGATCCGAACAGCATCGAGAGCCTGGCTAAGATCCTGGGACAGAAGGGGTGGTTCCTCGTCACGAAACGATGGAATGGCGAGGTTCGTGGTACCGCTGCCTATGCGTTACGGCAGATCCCCGATCCACGGGTGGCCAAAGTGCTCAAGCCCCTGGCGAATGATCGAGATCCTCGCGTCAAGCAAATCGCCCGCACCTTTGTGAAGCGGTAGAAACACCTCCCTGCCGCTGCTCAAGGCTCCGATTCCCCTCAGCGTACGCCTTGCGGCATCAGGCGATTGCGTTTCGAGCCGCAATTGGGTTATCGTAGTTGGGGCTTGATAGGACCGGGGTGCGTAGGTGATCCATGATCACTGCCGATGTCGTCAGCAGCTTTATTCAGCGGGCCATCCCGGATGCCACGGTGACGGTCATGGACCGCACGGGAACCATGGATCATCTGAGCGTCCGTGTGGTGTCAGATCTCTTTAAAGACAAGTCGCTCTTAGATCGCCACCGGTTGGTCTATCAGGCCTTGGATGCGCCCATGAAGGATGGCCGCATTCATGCGCTGGAGATCAAGGCTGAAACCACGGACGGGGGATAGTGAGGAGGGCACTTATGGCAGAACTCTTCGAGCAAGAAATTCAGCAGGAGATTCAAGCACACAAGATTCTAATTTACGGCAAGGGGACCAAAACCGCGCCCATGTGCGGGTTTACCAAGGAGACGATGCAGTTTTTTGACAAGTACGGGTACCCCTACGAGCTTATTGATGTGTTGCAAAACCCGGCCAAGCGCGAGGCGCTCACGAAACTGACGAACTGGCCGACTCTTCCCAAGGTCTTCATCAACGGTACGTTCTACGGAGATACTGATGTTCTTGACCCGATGGAGAAGAAGGGCGAGTTGGTACCTCTCCTGAAAGCGGCCTTCGAGCAGAAGTAACCACCGGTCCTGCACAGCTTTAAATTCCCCACGCCCCGCTGACGTGGATATTCGCCCCGTTGACGTACCGGGCCTCTTCGGAGAGCAGGAAGCGCACCGCCGCGACCGTGTCGCTGACGTCGCCGACGTACCCCGCTGGAATTCTTTTCAGGATGCCGGCCAACTCACCTGGTGGGGCGCTCCCTGAATCGATGAATCCAGGGGAAATCGTATTCGCAGTGACACCATGGGGTGCGAGGAGCTTGGCCAGAGTCCGGGTCAGGATGAGGACGCCCGCTTTGGCAATGTAATGAGCGGTGATGTCCGGTTGGGCAACCATCTGATCCGCGTTGGCCATGCTGAACGTGATGATGCGCCCATACTTGCGTGCCTTCATGCCCGGTGTGGCTGCCTGCACAAGGTAGAAGATCGGGTGAAGGTTGTTGTCGAACATCTCGGCCCATCCAGCCGGCGTCTCCTCCAGCAGAGTCACGCGATGGTAGGGGCCTGCACAGTTGATCAGCGCATCGAGTCGGCCCCAGGTTTGTTCAACCTGCTGGACAAGATTTCGCGCGGCAACAGGATCTGACACATCGCAGCGGATGGCGAGGGCCGTGCCGCCCCGTTCGATGATCGCCTGCTGGGTCTCAGCGGCCTGGGTCTCGCTGGTGCGGTAACAGATCGCGACGGACCAGTGCTGGGCGGCCAGGTCAAGCGCGAGGGCGCGACCGATCCCGCGCGCACCTCCCGTAATAAGGGCGACACGATTGCTCACGATGATGCGTCCCGCTCCTCCGTTCTCTTCCCCACCGCAAGCTCTAAGCTGCCGGGAGTGCAGACCACGCGATTCCGTCCGGAGTATTTTGCCTGGTAGAGCGCCTGATCAGCCGCACGGATGAGTTCGGGAATAGACAGGGCGTGGGTGGGATAGGTGGCAACTCCCACACTGATGGTTATGTGGGCAGGCGCTGCAGGCGCGAGCGTGCGGAGCGTGAGGCCCGCGATGGCCACCCGCAAGCGCTCTGCGACCACCAGCGCGTTGCTCGTCTCGGTCCCCGGCAGCACCACGACAAACTCCTCGCCACCGTACCGTGCCAGGACGTCGCTTGACTTGAGCGTTCGGTGCAATGTCGCCGCGACCGTTTTCAGAACCAGATCACCGACCGGATGACCATAGGCATCGTTGACTCGCTTGAAGCGATCCAAGTCGATCACGAGCAGGCTGAGTATCTGACCCTTCCTGCGATCATCCGGCACGATCAGCTTCGCCAGGGCTTCCTCCAGGAACCGTCGATTATAAGCTCCCGTTAGCTCATCGATCAGGGCTCGACGTTTGGCTCGCTCCAGGTGCTGGAGATGGCCAATCATCGGTGCCGCCATGTTGATGAGCGCCTCGATCCACTGGCACGTGTCCTCAGTCCAGCACCGGGTGACGGAACTCACCAGATGGACAACGCCAATCGTCCGTCCTCCAATGACCAACGGCACGCACCAGTAGGCCCCTTGTTCCTTGTTCGAGAGACTTGAAGCGCAGGTGAGGTCCCGAGAGACGTCGTGGACCTTGTACTCCCGCCCTGATCTGATCACCGGGCATCGGGAGGGTTGGTTCCAAACGGGATAGGAATCAACTGCCAAGTCCTCGCGGCTGGGGTAGGTCCAGACAATTTCTAACCGGTCCTCCGAGGCGTTGAGCCGAAGGATGAGGATCTGCTTGAGGGGGAGTCCTTCTTGCAGGGAGTGGGTGAGGATGCGGTACACCTCTTCCTCCGAGATGGCCTGTTGCATGACCTGGGAGATCCTTTGAAGTTCCATCAACCGCTTATTTAGCAATTGAAGGGCTCCGGTTTGCTGGGCCAAGTCTCCCGGCTGATCCTGTTGGGGAGTCCGGGTGTTGAGATGCATCTCCCAGAACCCGTGCCAGAGCTGTCGGAATTCTTCTCCCATGGCCTTCTCGGTTCGTCGCCGGAGCACCGGCTTCTCCAGCACCTCTCGTTTGCCTTGAGCAAGGTTCCGCATCTGGCTCGTCAGCTCCCGCATCGGTTTGAGGATCACCTGTCGCGTCCCCACCATGACGAGCGCGATGATGAGGAGGCCGACCCCCATGGCTCCCCCCATGAACCTGAGCTGGTCCTGCCGAGCGGCTTTCAAGGAGGACTCGATCGGGATCGTGATCTCAATTCCACCCATCACGTCATGAAGCTGGAAATCGTGTTTGGGGCTTTCCGGGTGGGCGTTGTGACAGCTCACGCAGCTTTGGGTCACAGCCTTGTCAAGCGCAAGAATCCGCATGACCGCAGCCCCGTTCAGCACGTCACGCCGGCTGTACAGTGCCTCGCCGGTTTCGGTCAGTGTCCGGAACCCTTCTTCTTGGAAGGAACCCTTCAACGCATTCCGCTTGTTGATTGGCCACGGGCTGATCTGTTCGATGCGGTACCCGGTGGGAGCGCTGGCCATCAATTCGGTCGCTTCCCTCAGAAACGTGGACGGCAGCGGGAACGCGGTGGGGGTGTGGTAATAATCGGCGTTGAGGCGGCGCGGTGCGGAAGAGAGTTTGGGCGTCAAGACAGAGGCATAGTATTCACGGTCAATCCGAACCTGGGTCAAAATCGCCTCGGCTGTCGCAATGGTCTGGTGCTCCAACAACTTCATGCGTTGCTGTCCGAGAAACAGCCACGTGAACGCCACCAGAAGGAGCAGCAGGAGCGGAGCGATGAACAGGAGCAGCTTGGTGTTCGTGGACCAACGCCGCGAACTGAGTGTCCACCGTGAACCCTGATCGTTCGCCATCATGTCGACCGTTGCGCTGCTCCCCCGCCCACGGGGTGGGGAGGCGTGCAGCGCTCGCGAAGGCGTGCGGACAAGACGCGGAGTACGCCTGCCGTACGGGCCGAGAGAATAAGTTCGCTCGCCTTCTTGTTCGCCCCTTGCCGCGACGCACGGTCTGCCTCCTCGATCAGCACCTGAAGATCTTCAATCGTGTCTATATCACGCCATCTTGGCAACAGAGCGATCTTCAACCCGAGGGATTCGGCCTTGTCGTGAGTGAGGGAGAAGACCTGGTTCGTGGACCAAGGGATTCCGACGAACAGTTCAGGCATACGGCGCCTGAGGCCGATCAGGTAGTAGCCACCGTCGTAAGCGGGGCCCAGCACCAAGTCGTGATGAGAAAGGAGGCTGAGGGCCTCTTCCACAAGCGATCCCGGTAGAGTGGGGAGGTCTGTCCCCATAAGGACTGCCCGTTGGTAGCCCATCGCGAAGACGGTCTCAAACGCCTGATCCATGCGGCTGCCGAGGTCGTCACCGATCTGGTCGAGTAGACGGGTTTCCTGCCGGGCCTCCATGATTTTGAAAAAGACATGGTCGGCGGACGGCGCGCAGGCGAGGAATCGATCCAGCGTCCTTCCCGACCCCATGGCGAGGCTCTGGGTACGTTCGAGCGTATCCAGCACCAGCGTTCCGTGGAGGGTAGCCGCTTCATCAGGCGACAGGGGAGGGCAAAGACGCGTCTTGACCTGGCCGGGGATTGGGGCTTTTGCGAAAACGATAAGGGCCGAATCACCATTGGAGGATTTGTTCATTGAATCATTGAGTCATTGCCCTCCCTCTACCGGACGATGCCGTAGAGATGGCTCAACTTTTGAGGGCTGACGCCTAACCAATACAAGAATCGAAGGGCCCACATCAAGACAATTGTGCGACCCGCCCCCCGCGTGCTCCAGCGCCGGTATGATGTGACGACCTGGCTTCGAAGAGCTGCCACCTGGCCGGCACGTTTGAGGCGGGAAGTGAATTCCACATCCTCCATGATGGGGATGTCCGAGAAGCCGCCCAACTCCTCGAACACGCGCCGCCGTACGAAGACCGCCTGATCGCCGGTCGCGATTCCCGTCCAGCGCGATCGAAGATTCATCAGTCGCGCGACGAGCTGGCCCAATCCCGAGTCCTGTTCAAACCGCACGTCAAAACGGCCCCCCACGCACATCGGATCTTCCAGCGCTTGCTCGATCGCGTGCCTAGCATCGCCAGGCAGGCGTGTGTCGGCGTGGAGGAACAGGAGCACCTCGCCCTGAGCCACAGCCGCGCCGGCATTCATCTGCCGAGCCCGCCCGGCGGGAGCTGTCAGCAACGTGATGCGAGGCAGCGACCTATACGATGTGCAACAGTCAGTCACGATTTCCCTCGTGCGGTCGTGGCTTCCGCCGTCCACCACGATGACCTCGTCCACGAGCGTGGCGGCTGCCCGAGGGAGCGTGACCGGGAGGACCCGCTCTTCATTCAGGGTCGGCATCACCACGCTGATCGTCATAGCTCCTTCAGTATCGAGCTCTTAGCCGTCAGCTATCAGCTGACTCTACTTGGGCTTGGAGCTTTTGAACATGAAGAAGGAGACGAGGAGAACTGTCGTCCAGAATACAACCTGTTTGTGCCAGAAGTGGACCTCCCCGTAGTAGTAGAACGCCAGACCCAAGACCACCGCCCCAGCGATGACCGTGTAACGGACCGCCGGTTGCTCGATCACCGAGTGGGCCCACAAGGCCAGGCCCGCGCAATACAGAACGAGTGGGGTCACATTAATCTCGAATCCTCCGCCGAGGGACAACAGCACGTTCAGGAAGCCGATAAACATCAGGGCCGTGCCGAGCATCATGCCGGGGACATGAAGTTGGTGGCCCTCATCGGATTCCGAGCCCCGTGCCGGTGTGGGGGTAGGAACCTCAGGACCGGGCGAGCCTGATGTGGCGGGATCGTGGTGTTGGTCGTCGGGACCCATGCGTGGCGGACTTAGGCTTTGAACTGCTTACTTAACGTGAGACCCTGCTGCTGGTAGGAAGAACCCAGCGCTGATCCATAGACCTGCGCCGGCACTTCAAGCATCTTGTCATAGACAACCTTGAAAAAGGTTTGTCCATCGTAGATCTGGAACGGGACATCGTGGGGCCGGACTTCCAACACAACCTGCGTGCCGCAGATTTCGCCATGGCCATAGCCAAACCCCGGGTCGAAGAACCCGGCGTAGTGCGTACGCAGTTCGCCGCAAGCCGCCTCATACGCCACCATTTCCGCGGCGTAGCCCGGGGGAACCCGAACCCGTTCCTTGGAGGCCAAGATGTAGAACTCTTCCGGCTCGAGCAGCAGGCTGTCGTTCCGGTGACGACGAATCGGCTCCCAGAAATCCATCGCCGCGTAGTGTCCGATCTTTGAGAGGTCAATCACGTGGCTGTTCTTCTTGGCGCGGTACCCCACGATTGGCTCGGACTCCGCTTCAGGACCGTGAAGGTCCACCCGAAGGAACAACCCGCGAGCGGTCCGGAGGTCTCCGGAAGCCACCGGGCGTGCAGCAGCGACGTTATGGTACACCACGGGGGTGGTCCGGTGCAGCGTGCGAATGGCGAAGTCGGAAACCGTGCTGGTGCCGCGGACGAGGCGGAGCTGGTTCAGCGAGAGTCCGGTCTTGACCTTGATCGTAAACGAACGAGGGACCACCTCCAAGTACAGCGGTCCGCTGTAGCCTGCCCGAATGTCGTCGAACCCGGCGGTGAGATCGGTAATGACTCGGGTGAAGACATCCAGACGACCAATCGTGCTTTTGGGGTTGCATCGGGCGTGCAGGGTCCGGGGCAACCGCAGACTTTCGAGCAGGGGTATAAGATACACGTGGCCCTTTTCCAAGATCGCGCCACCCGTGAGATCCATCTCATACATCACGAGATCGGACTGATAAAAGTCCAGGACAGTGAGGCGGCTACTAATCTCGGATCGCTCGGGCAGAAAGCTGCTGAGCAGCCGATAGACTTTGGTTCCTAAGCGCAGATCGAGACTGGCGGGCTGGAGCTGCCGCTCATCGAAGGGCACCTCTGCACGGATGACTTGCTCTCCGATGAGTCGTCTCAGGCCCTGGTATGGGAGGATGCCGTGCCGGGCAGCGCCGCGCGTCACAGGTCGTTGAATCCTCCGTCGCCGCAGGCGGACAAGCTTGGCTGGGCCCCGACCATCGGCAACTCCCGCGAGTGGCCGTTCTGGGGTTGGGGGTAATAAAAGGTCTTATTCTCGTAATTCTTCAACACCGCTCCATCTTCGTCCAGATGCACCAGATAATCGGGAGGGAGGACTGGGATCTTGCCACCGCCGCCGGGCGCGTCGATCACAAAGTGAGGGACCGCCATTCCACTGGTGTGGCCCTGCAGCTCGCGGATGATGTTCATGCCCGTTTCGACCGTCGTTCGGAAATGGTTGGTGCCTTTGGTGAGGTCCGCCTGGTAGAGATAGTAGGGTTTCACGCGAGCCAGCAGGAGCTGGTGCATCAAGCGTGTCATGACCTCAGGGTCATCGTTCACGCCTTTGAGTAAGACCGTTTGTGCGCCGAGAGGGATGCCTGCATCCGCGAGCATGCCGCACGCCGCTTTGACTTCCGGGGTCAGTTCGTCCGGATGATTGAAGTGCAGGTTCATGTAAACAGGGTGGTATTTCTTGACGATCTCGCAGAGGTTGGGGGTGATGCGCTGCGGCAGAGAACCGGGCACCCGCGAGCCGATGCGGATCAGTTCCAAGTGTGGAATCGAGCGTAGCGATTTGAGAATGCGTTCCAAGAGGTGATCGGGAAGCAGCAACGGATCGCCGCCCGACAGGATCACGTCGCGCACTTCTGTGTGCTCGCGCAGGTACGCGATCGCGCGGTCAAGCTCGCCCTTTTTGAGAAAGCCGGGCTTGCCCACCAGGCGCTTGCGCGTACAAAACCGACAGTAGATCGGACACTGGTTGGTCACCATGAGCAACGCGCGATCCGGATACCGGTGCACGAGATGCGGGACGGGGCTCATCGTGTCTTCCTCAAGCGGATCGTCTTCGGCGTCCGCATCCTCCGCCTCGGCGGGATCGGGGACGACCTGTCTCCAGATCGGGTCGCCTACTTCCTTGATCGTGGCCATGACGGTCGGCGTGATCCGCATGGGGTATTCGCCGACGATGGACTCGATCTCTTTCGGATCGACACCGAGGCGATCGGCGAGGTCCTTGGGCTTCACCACGCTTTCAGCGAGTATCCGTCTCCATTCTTCCACGAGTTCATCCTTCCGTTTATGAGATGTAATTCCGTCTCGTTGGGTGATCGCGAGCCAACCCTACCGGCTGTTCCTCACCGGCTTCCCGTTTCTTCTCGGTCACCGGTCTCGGAGCATTGAGCATCGAGGTATTCCAAGATATCACGCGTTTCGGTCAAGACGGTATTGCGGTCTTTGATCACGGGGACATAGTATTGCCCCGACACGGCGAACACTTCTTGGCGCAGGGGTCGCAGGTCCGGCACGACCACATCATCGTAAGGAATACCCAACTCGCCGAGTTTCTCGCGGACGATTGCGCATTCGGGGCACCAGCGGACATGGTAGAGCGTCATAAGCCTCGTGATGCGTGAAGCGTCATCCGTCATGCGTTGGGGCCAAGAGTCGTCACGATTGAGGAGTAACCAATGACGAGTGACGACCCTGGTTGGCTTGTGTTGCAAGAGAGCAGGGCACCATGATGGCGTCGCGCATGCCATGGATCACTTTCTTATCCAGTGGGCAGACCGTGGCCAGGATGCCGGCGAGTTCGGCGCGATCCCCGGTCACGAAATAGTACGGGGACAACCGCGCGCGTCCGGCCATCGAGACGATGGCCCCGCTCCGCTCATCATAGTAGCACAGATCGAAATGCCGGCCCTTGTGGAATTCCTGAAGGATATACGGGGTCGTCGGGAAGGAGGCCAATGCCCTCTCCAAGGCGGCAGTCCATTCAGATTGCGGCAGGTCGTGCCCGATGGAGACGCCCCGGCTGCCCCAGGCGAGCTCCGAAAAACCTGACGGCTTCACCACAAAACGGCGATCCTTTTGTGTCGCGCCGCCAAGATCCAGCCAATCATTGATCACGCGGCCCGCCAGACGCAGACCGGGAATGGTGGCGGAAGGGGGGATGGGGCGCGGGTCCAGGATCCAGGTGCGCGGCATCAGACCAGACAGGAGTTCAAAGGTCTCTTCTCCAAGCTCCCGTTTCCAGAAGGGACCCAGGGCCGGATGGTGCAGGAGCGCGAAGGCGAGCTTCTCCTCGAGCGCCGGTTTGAACGGCGGGGTGACCAGCGTGCGCTCCTTTTTGGCGCTGTACATGATGAGTTCCGCCTTGGGCACATTCTTGAGGTCGAAGAGTTCGAAGAACCGGTACACGAGGGCAATCGGACGATCGCCGGTGTCTCCGGCAAGCAGCAAGGCCTCTTCCGTAAAACGCACCTCCCGAGGGTGTGCACAGGCCACGTCGAGGCCGCTCTGCCGAAGCTGTCTCGCGAGCCATGTCATCTCGGGACGATAGTCGTTCGCCTCATCGGACACCATGATGGCGACACACCCGTGTCGGTCCTCCAGTTGATGTCGCAGCATGGCCGCGAAACCCAGGACGATCCCATCTGGGCCGCCGACGATGTCCTCGCGGTTTGAGCTCTCAGCATCCACCTCATCGTAGGCGCGTGACAGGCTACCGGTCAGGCCGATGCCCCCGGGCACGGAATCCAGTTCGGAGATCACCATGCCCTCTTCAGTCGGAATGACGTCGGGACGGATGACACCTGGGATCAGGTGCCGAAACCGTTTCATCCGGCTAAACGTGACCAACGACTCGGGTTTGCCCTGATCGAGGTAAGCCGCGACCCACGCTGGTTGTGTGCCTCGGACACTGTCGAAGTACAGGCGGTTCAGCGCTCGATAAAAGCTCAGCAGGCGGCCGCCGAGCGACTCAAAGAAAGCGAGTTCATCAGGGGTGA
>JACZQN010000134.1 GCA_022545705.1 Nitrospirota bacterium
GCGGCATGGGGGCAGCGGCTTTGTGGATTCGCCACCAAAAGCCGCGTCATAAACCGGACATTTCTACTTGGGGAGAAAGAGGACATTTCTAAATTGGGTTGACAAGGCAGACCAGCCCTGTTGACTTTCCGAGACCATTCCAGTAGCCTCCGTGGGTGGTTGTGTCAGCAAGAATACTCTGCATTCATGCGTAGATAGAATGAACGGCTGAGTCGCGGCTGGAAGACTCCATTCATACACCGAAGGAGGGTATTATGGGCCTGGGAAGGGTATTGATTGTCGATGACGAGGCTGACCTGCGAAAGTCTATCCGCCTGATTTTAACGAAGGCCGGCTACGATGCTGTCGAGGCGGAGGATGGTGAGAAGGCGATCGAAGCGATCCGCTCAGGCGATAACCCGCTGCTGGTGGACACCGTGATTTGCGACCTCGTGATGCCGAAGGTCAACGGTATGGAGGCCATCGCCTTTTTCCGTTCGCAGTTCCCTGGGGTTCCTATCCTTGTGCTGACTGGTCATCCGAATATTGACAATGCCAGTGATCTGTACAAGCAGGGTGTGGTCGATTATCTGGTCAAGCCGATCGTGCCGGAAAAACTGCTGGCGGCAGTCGAGAAGGCTGTGAAGCAGCGTGAACTGTTCAAGGACCAGTTCGCGACATAGGGCTGCGTCAACAGCCCTGGCCTAAGACCACCCCGTGTCCAGCACTCGCGTATCACTCGCCACCCTGAGGGGCCGGCGCGTATCCTTCACGGCTCCCTACCCTCCGTGGCGGTGAACTGACCCCGATCACTCCGGCCTAGGCCAGCGCTGACGCTTCCCCGAGCACTCAGGATGCCGAGCATTGTCTGGAGGACGATTCTATGGATAATAGTCCTGAAGCTCAGGCAATGATAGACCAAGCAACGGTAGAGCGGGGCCGGTTTTTTTCGCTCTCGCTCAACATGCTCTGCATTGCAGGCTTCGACGGCTATTTTAAGCACCTGAACCCTGTTTGGGAGCAGACCCTCGGGTACACCAACGAGGAGCTCCTTTCGAAACCCTTCCTCGACTTTGTGCATCCTGATGATCAGGAGGCTACAATCGCGGAAGCAGGGAAGTTAGCCAATGGGGGCGTCACACGGTCGTTCGAAAATCGCTACCGTTGCAAAGATGGAACCTACAGGTGGCTGATTTGGAATGCGTTCCCACTGATAGATCAGCAGTTGATCTATGCCACGGCCCGCGATGTGACCGACCTCAAGCGCGAGGAGCGACGTCTGGCTGCCCAGTACGAGGTGACCCGAGTCTTGGCAGAGTCCGCGACACTCGCCGACGCGATGCCGAAAATCATTGAAGCGGTTTGCCAAAGTGTCGATTGGGCATTGGGGGCGTTTTGGATCGTTGATAAGCAAGCCGACCTGCTCCGCTGCATTGAAGTGTGGCTTGCACCCACAGTGGAGGCGAAGGAATTTGTTTCCGTGACAGGCGTGACGACGTTCCCCCCCGGTATCGGGCTCCCTGGACGTGTGTGGTCCAGTGGAAAGCCCGCGTGGATTCCCGACATCATCCAAGACACCAACTTTCCTCGGATGCCGTTCGCGGCGTCCAATGGCCTGCATGGCGCCTTTGCATTCCCGATCCTCATTGCCGGTGAAGTCACCGGCGTAATCGAGTTCTTTAGCCGAGAGGTCCGCAGCCCGGAGGATAACTTACTCAACATGATGAGCGCATTGGGCAGCCAGATCGGCCAGTTCACCGCGCGCAAGCGGGTGGAAGAGGAGCGGGAGAAGCTCATTGCAGAATTGCAAGAGGCCTCGGGGAACGTCAAGGCCTTGAGCGGGTTACTGCCTATCTGCGCGACGTGCAAGAAAGTTCGCGATGACAAGGGCTACTGGAGCCGGATTGAGGATTATGTGAGCGCCCACTCAGAAGCCATGTTTTCTCACGGCATTTGCACCGAATGCGCCAGGAAACTCCACCCGGACTGGGACGAGCATTGACCAGAACAGCCCATTGACTGCAACCATCTCATAAGACTCGCTTTTCCTGGGCAAGCAGGGCTGTCATCGTTAAGAGTATCCCATCCCCCATTTGGGGGAGTCCCCCCCCTTTCGTAGGGGTACCCCCTACTTCCTCGGTATTGTGATTCGGTCCGCTTCCTTCTACTGTGCTATTTGCCAGGGTTTTCGGGAAGATAGCGCTATCCGATCTGCGACGTGCGTTGGTTGAGCCGCTTCCATGCTCAGCGACGGGGGCAGAAACTTCCCAAAGCGAGGGGGCATGGCCCAGGAGAATTGGGAGGCTTGGGAGATACAGAGAGAGAAGGGCCATCAGCAGCAACGTGACCGCTTTCCCCTCATGCGTCCCGTGCAGTACCAGCCAAGCGTGCCGATCGGGGAACAACAGGCCATTACCGGCCAGCCCAAGGGGCTTTCAGTCAACGTCAGCAGTGGCGGCATGTGCCTCCTGATGGATCATGCGCCGGAACTGCAAAGCGTGATGCGCGTGCACGTGCCGATGCTGGAGATGAAGGCTCAAACGCCGACCCTCGCTGAAGTGCGGTGGGTCCGGCGGCTTCCTTTTAACCGCGATGGTCTGTATTATGTCGGCTTGAAATTCCTGCTGTGATAGGTCGGCATTCCGGTGCAACCGGGCCACGTTATGAAATGTTCCGTAGCCCTTTGCCTAGCGCTTCCGTTGGTCGCTGGGCTCTCTGACCCTCTTGCATGGGCTATCACCTACCGCTGTGTTGATCCCTCCGGCCATGTCGTCTTCACCGACAGCCCCTCGCAGTTGAGCACCTGCACGGTAGTCCACAAAGGACACCCGGCGGAACCTGCTCAACCCGCTCAACACCCCACACCCGAACTCAGTTCAAGCAGCGTAAAAGTGGAGAGTGACCGGGCAACCGTTGAGGTGACCGTGCCGATCCACAGGGCTGGTCGATCACTGGTGGTCCAAGCTCGCTTGAACGGCGAGCGGGATGCCAAGTTCATTGTGGATACAGGGGCGGACATCACGGTCCTCTCGCATGAAGTGGTCCGAGATTTGGGCCTCGTCCCCACCGCAAGCGCTCCGACAATCACGTTGAACACAGTGGGGGGCACCATCCGGGCAGACATGATCCGCGTGGGTGTGATCACCGTGGGTGAGGCTGAAGTGCGGAACGTGATGGTGGCCGTCCATGATCTCCCGGATCCGCCGACGGGCGTCGATGGCCTGCTCGGCCTGAGCTTCCTGGATCAGTTTTTGGTCACGTTGGATCTTCAGGAAGGCAAGTTGCATCTTGCCCGGCGCAAGTGACTGAAAGAAATGCTCTTGTGGCAAGCTCCGCCATTCGGTATGATCGAGGCCCCTTTAAACACATATCTGGGGCCGGCAGTGGCTCCTGGAAGCTAAGGATTTTAGGTCTTGACTGGCCAGGTCACATGCCCCTATAAGATGGGTGGTCGGTGGCCTTCCCCACAACTGATTGTGGATTCCCTATGGATAATGACCGATACGCCGACGGGCGCAAGGTCTTAGTCCAGGATCCTACCTATGAGAAGTCTCTTCGGCGCCCATGAAACCTTCCACATCCGCCAGGTCAGCCGAATCCTCCTGAACGGAGCTGCTTTCGCGCTTGTACTCGTAACCGGCTGTGCGCTACCGGAAGTCCGGACGGCCGAGCAACTCGCTGCTCAGGGGAACTGGGATGGCGCGGTCGTGGCGTACCGTGCGGCCCTGAAGAAAGACCCCTTTGATCAGACCATCCAGGAACACCTGAAGCAGGCCAAGAGGCGCGCGGCCGAGTCCCACTCAGCTCGCGGGCGGCAATTCATGAAGGACGACCATTTGACGGAAGCGCTCTATGAGTTCAAGTTGGCGCTCGGCCTGGACCCGGCGCGGAGCGAACATCACCTCGCTTTTGGCGATGCGATGCGGCTCAAGGAAGCCCGGACCGAGTTGGGGACGGCCGACACCCTTCGGAATCTGGGCCGCCTGGAGGAAGCCATCGAAGCCTACCAGCGCGCCGTCGAACTGGACCCCGACCTCACCCCCGCGCTGGAGGGAATTACAGCGCTCAGCGCACGCATTCAGTCCGAAGAGACAATTGGGGGCTCGAGCCAGCCCATTACCCTGCGGTTTCAGAACGCCCGCCTCAAGGAGGTCTTTGAGATCCTCGCCAGGGCTG
>JACZQN010000056.1 GCA_022545705.1 Nitrospirota bacterium
CCCCCACACGCTGGCCGAGCTCGGCATGACCGAGGAGAGCATCGAGCAGTACGCGCGGAGGGCGCCGTCGATCCGGCGGGTGACGGCAACCCGATTCCGCTTTCGCCTCAGATCCTCGAGGACCTCTTTCGCAAGTCGATCCGCGGCGAGCTCGCTGCGGCCTGAGGCGCGAAGCCTCCGCCGAAAAAATGGGCGGCCCGTGAGAGCCGCCCGATCAGGGAGCAGTACCGACGGTTGTCGGCTTAGGCGTCAATCGGTGGTGAGGTCGAGATAGGTCTTTCGAACGTTCCAGGCGTGGATGCCCGTCACGGGTCCGGTAAGCGGAGAATCGGGGGCCGGCAGGTAACTTTTCTCCAGCGGGAGGGCGGCGAGCGTTTCCTCCAGCGTCGCGCCCCGGGCCACGGCCTTTCGCACCGAATCGATCAATCCACTCAGGTAGGCGAGGTCGCGGCCAAGCACCGCTTGTCCGGCGACCAACCCGTGACCCGGGATGATGGTCTCGATCTCGAGCGTGCGCGCGAAGCGAGCGATGGTCTCGAGATAGGCGCCCGCGTCGCCCTCGATCAGGAAGGGGATCAAGCCCTCGCCCAGCACCAGATTGCCCGTCCAGGCCGCCTTCGCCTCGGATACATAGACCACCGTATCGCCCGGCGTGTTGCCGTGGCCGAAGTGATAGATCTCGACGACGCGACCGCCGAGATCGACGGTCAGATGATCGTCGAACAGGATGTCGGGAAGCCTGAGTTCGACGTCGGCGATCACGGCCGCTTCGCCGACGATTGCCAGCATCAACACCTTCTCCTCCTCGAAGCGGGCCATGCGCTCGGCCGTTTTGCGGTGCGCGATGATCTGCGTCTCGGCGGGAAAGGCGTAGTTGCCGAAGGTGTGGTCGCCGTGGAAGTTGGTGTTGACGAGATAAAGGATCGGCTTGTCCGTGACAGCGCGCACGGCTTGCTGAATCTTGCCGGCCATCTCGCCGTTGATGTGGGCGTCGATGACGAGGACGCCGCGCTTGCCGACGACGAAGCCGGAGTTGTCCACCGGCGGCTTGTCGGAAAGAAGCGCGTAGACGCCGGGGCTGAGCTCCTGCGTCACCAGCGTCGCGCCGGTCGGGTTGATCGGCGGCAGGAAGAAGCCCTCGGGGATCTCCTGGGCGCGCGCGAGACTCGAGCCCGTGATCAGAAGAGCGGCGGCTGCCGCGAAAACCATCTTCAACAGAGTCTTCATTTCATCCCCCTTCGGTTGGTGGTTTGCACACTCCACTTCTTTCGGCAAGGCTAGAGTCCGCTTGTGGCTAAAAGCGGTCTTTCTGGCGACCACCTGACGACGACCGCTTTGCCCGCCGGCCGCTGTGACGAGGATGGGATTGCTTTCCATGATCACCTCCCTATCTGAACTTCATCAAATCTATGGCAGCAACACGATGTTGCCGGCCACTTGGTTGGACGCCAACGGGCTGCCGCAGTAGGCACAGATATGCTGCCTTGATGGCAGCGTTCCCGCGTTCCCCCATAGGATTGCCATTGTCTAATATCCTCTATCGTCCCCGAATGAGTGCTGCCTGCCCAATGATAAGGTGACGGTTAAACGTAGGCACCCTTTGACCACTTTCTAAAAGGATCGGGTGCGCGTTAGTTAAAGCGTAAGCCGCCCGTGGGGAGGTGTCAATCGAGAGTGTCTCTCAGCGCGAGGGGCCAGTGATCGGGGGTGTGGGGTTGCCGGGTGGCATCTGAAATCAGGTTGACACGTCGGGCGGCGTCAGCTGCATGGGCTTGTTAGACGGCAAGGTTCAGCTGTGTGACGTACCGCCGCCCTGCGAATCACTCTACGTCAATCCCCGAAGACGGATCTGCCGGTGACTGTGACCAGCTTGGCTGCTTCGTCTCTGATCTCGGCGACCTTTTTGAACTCGGGATCATTTTCGAACGCTTCCTTCGCAGCAGGACTGGCAAACCAACTGACAACAATCTCGTCTGGCTTTTCCATGCCGTCACCATCGATGGTCTCGGTGACAAGCCAGCGCTCGATGTGGACCCCGTGCCTTGCCAGAATCGGCTTGGCCTTCTCCTGATACTCGGCGAATAGGCCCGGATCCCGCACCCACACCAGCCTCACAGCGTAGAGTCGGTCCTGTGTCATTTGTGTCTCCTCATTGCCGTCTAACACCGCAAAGCAGCCGTCGACGTAGGAGGTCGGCTGCATGCGCTTGTTAGGCGAAGGTGTTATTCAGTCCACGGTAGTAACACGAGGTTCCCAGTGACCTGGCCGGTGGAGATCAGGCGGTGCGCCTCTGCCGCCTTGCTCAGTGGCAGCGTGTGGTCGAGTAATGGCTTGATACGACCCACACGGACTTGCTCCAGTCCCCAGTTGAGATCCTCAATATCGCTAGCCATCGAACCACGCAGCTGTTTCTGAGCAAAGAATAGGCTTCGAATGTCGAACTTCACTTCAGGACCGGCCGAAAAGCCAAAGGCAACAATAACGCCCATTGGCTTTGCGGCTTCAATACTTTTGGCCAAAACATCTCCGCCTAAGTTGTCGATCACAACATCAGCACCGGCCCCGCCCGTCCATGCCTTGACGCGCTCGACGAAGTCCTCTTTGCGTGTGTTGATCACAAGGTCTGCACCGAGCGTTTTGGCAAATTCGCCCTTGGCATCGCTGCGAACAGTCGTAGCGACATCTGCGCCCACTGCTTTAGCGACCTGGATTTGCATGCTGCCAGAACCGGAAGCGCCTGAATGAATCAGAACCTTGTCGCCAGCTTTCACTTCGCCAATCTCCTTAAGAGAATGAACAGCCGTCGCTAAAGCCACCGGGAGTGTGGCCACCTCTTCGGGCTTTAGCCCAGTTTCATCCTTGATAAGGGCGTAAGCAGGCACTGCCATAAACTGAGTATAAGTTCCTGAAATGTGCAAACCTGGTAAGGCAAAGCTTGGTGCGGTCACCGTAGGACGAATGTTGGTCTCCTCTTCTTTTTGCGGATATCCCGGGACTACAATCACTCGCTCACCGATTTCAAAACCGGTAACTCCTTCTCCAAGATCAGCCACCTCGCCAGCAGCATCTGCCCCTAGTATATGAGGGAATGGCAGTTCCGGCACAATTGATCCTTCACGGATATAATGATCCAAACGCTCGACCCCAGCCGCGAGCACTTTGATTAATACATGGCCAGGTTTTGGGCTTGGCCGTTCGATGTCTTCGTGCTTGAGCACATCGACATCCCCAAATTTATGTATAACTGTTGCTTTCATTTTCATTGTTTTCGTCCTTTCTTTCTTGTTACAAGCGCTGACTATCGCCTAACCTTAAAGTTGACCGGCGGCGCGACACTTGCTGCCATCAGGACCGACGCTATTCGCCGTCCGGTCCAACGCCTGGTTAGGCAGTCTTGACCACGGCAATGCAAGCAGCTGGTGTCGCGCAGGCGGATAGCATGGTCATGATACCGAGCGCAGGGATGGCAAACTTGAGATGCACGATGTCACCCCCTTTGTGCTGATCGGAGCAGTACGAGGCTAGGTCGTCCGTGGGGAGGTGTCAAGGTGGTTACCGATACGGCTGCCGCGTCGTCCGCCATATTCGTGGCAGCACGAGGGTGCTCCTCCCTGCAACAGAGCGGCCCTGCCTTAACGGTACGTGCGCCACCGCGTGTCCTCTCCCACGCGCAATCAACCACCGGTTGACCGGCCAGGCAGCAACGAAGGCAGCACCTAGCGCCAGCGCCAAGCTCCCCCAGAGCAGCGGGTCCAGTAGTCCTGCGTCCATCGCACCCGGGATAAGAAGCATCACCGCATTGTTCACGATTTCCATCGCCGTGATTGAGGCGGTGTCGGCAGCGAACGCCACCCGGGCCGCCGTGGCAAAGCTCATCCCACTGTGAAGAAGCGGCCACAGCATTATCGCGTACCCGAAGACGAAGGCTAGAAGTACCGCCAGGACAATCGCCGCCACATCCCCCCAACCGAGCGCGGTGGCGGTCACGAGACCGAGCGCCTCGCCGATGCTGCACCCGATGAAGCAGTGGAGGGTGGCGGTGAGGGAGAGCCGATTCAGGGATGTCGTCTGGTGCATGGCTGGCTTGGGTTCCGCCTCTAAACCCATCCCTGGCACTTCCTGGTTTGGAACTTCATCACGCGTAGCACCTTAGGCCAACAAGTCGCGCTTGCGCTCCTCAAACTCTTGCTTATTGATCTCACCACGGGCGTACCGCTTCTTCAGAATGTCCAGCGCAGAGTCTTTTCGTGACGCTCCACCTTGTCCCATGAGCCACTTCACGACCAGGACGATGCCCACAATGAGTGCCACCCAGAACAGGGCCATAAACAGCATGCCGAAGCCCATCATGGGCATCCAGCCACAGTCCGTCATCCGCTCCATCATGTTGGCACTCATGGGTTCCCTCTGCTTCGGTAGATTAGCCTCCCGTTTCGCTGATCACCGTAACGTCATGGGCAGGCCATCAGATGTCGCGAAGGCTAGGCCGTCCGTGGGGGGGTGTCAAGGGTGGCATATGCAGTATTGCGCAATTTTGGTACGTTGAAGGCCACACTCCAGAGGGAATGGCTTGGCGCTGAAACGAAAGGTTTATTGGGCAGCGGCGGTTGTCTGTGTGGCCGCAGCGATTGTGGTCCTCGTCGGGGGATGGATCGGGTGTGAGCGAGGTCTCCACCCGAACCAGATGGCGGACAAATATACCCTCTCGCAGTTCGACCTCCCGCCGCCGGAGGCCGTGTCCTTCCACACGCGTGATGGGTTGCGGCTGGCCGGGTGGTTCCTTCCGGGAAGCAACGGCGCCACGGTGGTACTGGTGCACGGCAGGGGCGGCTCGCGCACCCGGGTGCTGCCTCACGCTGATTATTTGCATCGGGGCGGCTTCTCCGTCCTGCTGTTCGACTTGCGCTACCGGGGTGAGAGTGAGGGGGAGGAGGCAACGCTCGGGGCCAAAGAGGTGTGGGATGTCGAAGCCGCAGTCAGGTACATCGCCACGCGCCCTGATGTCGACCCCGAGCGGATCGGCGTGCAAGGCGGTTCGTTGGGGGCCGTGTCGGCTATCCTGGCCGCAGCGGAAACGCCGGAGATAAAGGGAGTGGTAGCTGAAATCCCCTTCAAGGACCTACCTAGCGCCATTTCTCACAGCTTTAAACACCACGTTGGCCTGCCGAGGTTCCCGTTTGCGCCCGTCAGTAAATTTATCTGCGAGCTTCGCTTGTGGGTCGACCTCGATGCAGTGGCACCTTCTAAAGCCATCGGCAAGATCAGCCCACGCCCTGTCTTTCTCATAGATGACCTCGAAGACGACCTGTTTCCCAGTGACTCGGTGGAAGTGCTTTACAAAGCGGCGCGCGAGCCGAAGGTTTTGTGGCAAATAGCGGCTGCGCACGGAAAAGGCTGGGAGACGGCTCCCGAGGAATACGAGCGTCGGGTGCTGGCCTTTTGGCGGCAGACGTTCGGGCTCCCTCAGGCGCAGCCGTCAAACATCAGCGCAAATGAACCTGTCCAAACGCAGAAGAGGCCTTGACCGCGCGGGACTACACCCCATCCCCCATCCTCCCCTGCCTACGCCCCCCCCGCTTGTCGTGCGAGGGGTCCGGCACTTGCCAGCGCCGACGCGATTTGTGACCCGGATTCCTGTCGGTGAAATTTTCCAGGTGTGAGAGCACCCGCGATGGGTGGCCGTAAAACGGCCGTACAGCAGGGGTCAAACCGACTTATTTGGTGTCACTCCCGCTCACTCCTGGTTGTTGACCAAGTGCGCAGATTCATTTGTGGAGCATAGGAAAAGCGTGACAAAGCTGATGGATCGACGAACTGCCTTAAATGAATCCCGCCTTCGGCACCAATCTTCTTCCCCTGACCCTATCCTGCACTTTCACCCCGGTCACTGAGCCCGAGTCCAGCACCTGCCTTCCGAAGAGCTCACTCCGCTCACAGTTAGAGGTGGACGATTTCGGACAGGTCCTTGGGATCCGGCACGATCGCGATGGGGCGGTTCTCGGCTCGTCCTTCTAGTGTTTCGTTGCTGGCCACCGGTTGGTTCTGCGCGTACCCAGCCGCCGTCGCAGCTTGGGCGAAGCCCCCCTTCTTTGATGACGTAGCCCACCGCGCTGCTTGCGCGTCTCGGCCAGCGCCGGCCGAGTGCTCCTGGAGTTTGGCCACCGGGCGTTCGGCCTCACGGCGGCTGGCATGCGTGCGGGCTAGCTCTTGCTGCGTGGCCCCCAGCGCGCGTTGGGTCTGTGCGGCCATGGCTTGGGCGGCCAGGAGTTCATTGGAGAGCTGGGTCTTTTCTTATTGCCGAGACTGCCTGAAGGAACGGTGCTGCCGCGTTGGCAGGAGACGAGAGGGACGCGCGGGATCGCGCGACAGGTGCCAGCGCTCAATAAAAGCCTTGACGCCTTGATGACTGGAATGGCCTTCGGGTCTCGCCGTGTCGGTGAGATATCGGGAGTTCCTCAACGGCTCAGTGATCGTACATACGCAACCATGTCCAGTAGCTCCTGATCGTTCAAAATCCCTCGCCAGGCCGGCATGATGCCCCCCTTTCCTTCTGCGATGATGGCCAGGAGCTCTTGATCTGTCATTCTGCGGACATTCTTCGAGGTGAGCCTGCGAGCGGGCGGAGTCGTGGCCTTTGCCATGGGTCCGTCCCCACGTCCTCGTTCGCCATGGCAGACAGCGCAGTACTGCTGGTATCGCGCCTTTCCCTGTTTAGGGTTCCCCGCTGAAGCGGACCACCCGGCAATCGGCATGCTGAGACTGACGATCAGGGCCGAGACACAGAAAATTTGGGTCCACTGCCAGAGCAGGTTTTTCATACGACCTCCTCCTGGAGGTGAGCTGCGCTGGGTGAGAGACTGGCGGTTGCACCAAGAGGGTTGCCATCCTATCAGGCTGACGGTATGGGTGCCATCCATGGCTGCTGGGCTTTGTACTTTTCCGGAACAGGGGAAATTCGCGCATCCCACGACCCTCACGGGGCGAGCTCGACACGAAAGGATTGTACAGCGAGACGGACTCCAGTATGCTTACCATGGCACGGGCCTTCGCGCAACATTTCCGGCCCATGCACAGGGGCGCGAACGGGGCGAGATCGCCATCCGTGTGCGGGTTCAATTCTGAGTCGAGGAACCTTCGATGTCTGATTTCTACCAGAACGGTATCGTGACCGTGCTTCACCGTTTGGGACAGCCGAACGTCGAGCAGCTTGAATCGGAGCTGGAACGGCACTCCACCGTGAACCCCATCGCGCTGGTGCTCCCATCGACCTATGCGGAGCTGGAACGACCCGCGCTCAAGACGATTGTGGCAACCTTGGAGAAGATCCGCTATCTGAACGAGATCGTCGTGACGCTTGGACAGGCTTCAGCCCTGGAGTTTCGGAAAGCTAAAGATTATTTCAAGGCTCTGCCCCAGGACGTGCACATTGTCTGGGTGGATGGGCCTCGGATTCAGGGAATGTTGAAGGAGTTGATCGGCCAAGAGATTGACATCGGCCTTCCCGGTAAGGGCCAATCATGCTGGCTGGCCTTCGGATACGTGCTGGCACGGCGGCGGAGCAAAGTGATCGCGCTGCATGATTGCGATATCCTCAGCTACGACCGCCAGTATCTCGCCAGGCTGTGTTATCCCGTCACCAATCCGAACCTTGGCTACGAGTTCTGCAAGGGATACTACAGCCGGGTCACGGATCGACTCCACGGTCGCGTGACTCGGCTGTTTCTGACGCCGCTCATCCGGAGCTTGCAACTCCTGGTCGGGCCCCAGCCGATGCTGACCTTCCTTGATAGTTTTCGGTACCCGCTCGCCGGCGAGTTTGCCATGGTGAGTGAACTGGCCCGGATCAACCGGATTCCCGGGGATTGGGGTCTGGAGGTTGGCGTGCTCGCGGAAGTGCACAGGAATTGCGCGTTACGCCGCATCTGTCAAGCTGACCTCGCCGATGCCTACGACCACAAGCATCAGAGCCTCTCGGCCGATGATCCCGAGGCTGGTCTGCTGAAGATGTGTGTGGATATCACCAAGTCTCTGTTCCGCAACCTTGCCAGCGAAGGAGTGGTGCTGTCCGAAGGAATCCTCAAAACCCTCAGGGCGACCTATCTGCAGACGGCGCAGGAGGCGGCTCGTCGGTACGAAGATGATGCAATGATCAATAGCCTCCGGTTCGACCGGCACCAGGAACGCACGGCCATCGAGGCCTTTCTCAAAGGAATTAAACTGGCGACGGAGACCTTCCTTGCGAACCCGCTCGGGATCCCCTTGATCTCTAACTGGAGCCGTGTGACCGACGCCGTGCCCGATATCTTCGGCCGCCTCGTTGAAGCCGTGGAGGAGGATCTTCAACGGAAGCCGTAGTGTCCCTAGCATCGCCGGCGGGATGAAACCGGTGTCGCGTCCGTTCCGCACCCATGGCACTGGTCTTAGCGAGAGCAGTGAGGCGCGTAGCCCTGGTATTTATTTGGTCGTCCGCAGCCGAAGCACCGCCAGTGATCTCCCTGTCACCCGGTACTGTTCACCTCCCTTAAGGACGGTCACCTTCTTCACCGTATGAGCCTCGGCGGTGTCGAGAACGGGCTCCCAGCGGACGCCCCGCTTATGCGCTGGCAGGATAAAGGAAAGAAATTCATGGTGCGCATTGAGCAGGATCAATAACGTCTCACCCGTGATGGGTCGACCCTTGGCATCGGTCTCTTCGATGGCGTCGCCCGCCAACCGTATGGCGAGACTTCGAACAAAACCCATATTCCACTCTTCGTCTGTCATTTCTTTGCCTTCGTGAGTGAACCAAGCGATGTCCTTGACCTCGGAGCCGCGGATCCGACGTCCCTGAAAGAAGCGCCGACGGCGTAGGACAGGGTGCTCTTGACGCATGGCGACGAGACGCCGCGCAAACGCTCTTAGCTGTCGAGCCGAGCGGTCCAGATGCCAGTTATACCAACTCAGCTCGTTATTCTGGCAGTACGCGTTGTTATTGCCCTGTTGCGTCCGGCCGATCTCATCGCCGCCGCAAATCATGGGGACGCCTTGGGAGAGCAGGAGGATGGCTAAGAAATTGCGTTGCTGGCGCTCGCGGAGCTCAAGAATAATCGGATCATCAGTCGGCCCTTCCACTCCGCAATTCCAACTGAGGTTATCATCCATCCCATCGCGGTCGCCCTCCCCGTTGGCCTCATTGTGCTTCTGGTTATAGGAGACCAAGTCGTGGAGCGTGAACCCATCATGGGCGGTTAGGAAATTGATGCTGGCATGGGGAAGCCGACCAGTCGTTCCGTAGAGGTCGCTGCTCCCGCTGAACCGATACGCGAATTCGCCGATCTGACCTCCGTCTCCCCTCCAGAACCGCCGAATCGTATCGCGATATTTTCCGTTCCACTCCGCCCATCCGACCGGAAAATTGCCCACCTGGTAGCCGCCTTCGCCCAAGTCCCAAGGCTCGGCGATGAGTTTGACCTGCGAGAGCACCGGATCCTGGTGGATAATGTCGAAGAAGGCACCCAGACGGTCCACCTCGTGCAACTCCCGTGCGAGTGTCGACGCGAGATCAAACCGAAAGCCGTCCACGTGCATTTCCAAGACCCAATACCGGAGGCTATCCATGATCAACTGCAGCGTTCGTGGGTTTCTGACGTTGAGGCTGTTGCCGCAGCCCGTGTAGTCCACGTAGTAGCGGGGATTGTCCGGCGTGAGTCGATAGTAGGAAGAGTTGTCGATGCCGCGGAAGGAGAGAGTTGGGCCTAGGTGATTGCCCTCCGCAGTGTGGTTATACACGACATCGAGGATGACCTCGATCCCGGCGCCGTGCAGGGACTTCACCATCGTTTTGAATTCCCTGACCGACTGGCCGGGAACCGACGAGGTGGCGTACGCACTCTCTGGCGCGAAGAATCCGAGGGTGTTGTATCCCCAATAGTTGGTCAGGCCGCGGTCCTTGAGTTGTCTATCACGCACAAAATGGTGGACTGGCAGGAGTTCAACCGCCGTGACGCCGAGCGCGTTGAGATGCTCAATGGCCGCTGGGGAAGCCAGCCCAGCGTACGTGCCTCTGAGTGCCTGGGGCACATCCGGATGAGTGGCGGTAAAGCCTTTGACGTGCACTTCATAGATGACGGTTCGTTCCCAGGAGGTTCTGAGCAACTGGTCGCCACCCCAGGTAAAGGCCGGTTCAACCACGACCGACTTGGGCATATTGCCAGCGTTGTCCCGGTCGTCACGGGAAAGATCGGCCGCCGGGTCGCCGATACAATACCCGAACATGGCATCGGACCATTCGATCGTCCCGGAGATGGACTTGGCGTAAGGATCGATGAGGAGCTTTGCTGGATTAAAGCGGTGTCCCGCCTCAGGTTCGTACGGCCCGTGGACGCGGTAGCCGTAGTACGCTCCGGGCCGCGCTTCTGGCAGGTACACATGCCAAACGTATTCTGTCCGCTCCTCGACCCGAATTCGATGGAGTTCCTTGTCTGAGCCCGGTCCCTCAAAGAGGCACAGCTCCACCCCGGTCGCGTGCTCAGAAGACAGTGAAAAATTGACTCCCTCCCCATCCCATGTCGCGCCGAGCGGATAGGGCCGACCAGGCCAGACCTCCATGCCCCTTCCCTCCATATTCGTTCAGCGAGGTATCATACGACCGTCAGTGCCTCCTCCGCTGAGAGCGGATCGCGCAAGTGGGTGTGGTACATACCCGGATCGTTGCTGGAATGCAAGCTAAGGAGCAGTGCCCGGTCATTCCTCTTGGAATCGCAAGCTGCTTTCTGGCACACTGCGGCGGGACACCGCTATGGGAAGACGCGATGTGTGGACATTGGACCTGGGCGCTCGACCCTCGGGTCGTTCGTCGGTGCACTTTCGCGTGTGGGCGCCGCGTGCACGATCCGCCGTCATCCGACTCGTTGATCAAACGGCGAGAGCTGTTCCGATGGAACCTCGTGACCTGGGCTATTTCGAAGCGACAGTCTCCGGGGTCGAGCCGGGCGACCGGTATTTCTATGTGCTTGATGAAGAGAAGGTGCGTCCGGATCCCGCGTCGCGATTCCAGGCGGAGGGTGTCCACGGCCCTTCTGTCGTCGTCGATCCCCATGCCTTTCGCTGGACGGACCACGAATGGTCTGGGCTCTCACTGAATCGCTTCCTTCTCTACGAGCTGCATACCGGTACTTTCACCCAGGAAGGGACGTTCGAAGCCATCATCCGTTTCCTGGACTATTTACGAGACGATGTTGGGGTCACCGCGATCGAGCTCATGCCGGTCGCCGAGTTCCCAGGCGCGAGGAATTGGGGGTATGACGGGGTGGACCTCTATGCGCCTCAGTCCAGCTATGGGGGACCACAGGGCCTGAAGACCCTGGTGAACGCCTGCCATGCCAAGGGCCTCGCGGTTGTCTTGGATGTCGTGTACAACCACCTTGGCCCCGAAGGGAACTACCTTGGGGATTTCGGCCCCTACTTCGCCGATCGGTACCCGACCCCCTGGGGCCTGGCGATCAACTACGACGGAGCTGGGAGCGATGAGGTCCGGCACTTCATCATCAGCAACGCCGTCTATTGGGTCTCGGAATATCACGTGGACGCGCTGAGGTTGGACGCCATCCACGGGATTTATGACTTTAGTGCCACGCATATTCTGCGGGAGCTGAACGAAGCCGTGCATGCCGAGGCGGGGCGGTTAGGCCGATCCGTATCCGTGATCGCGGAAAGTGATCTGAATGATGTCAGGGTCATCGCGCCGACCGCAGAAGGCGGGCACGGTTTGGATGGGCAATGGAACGACGACTTTCACCATGCCCTGCACACGGCGCTGACTGGCGAACGGGTTGGTTACTACGAGGACTTCGGCCGACTCCACCACTTGGCGGCAGCCGTCCAGAACGGCTTCGTCTACACAGGGCAACGATCAGCCTTTCGGCGGCGACGGCATGGAAACTCTTCGAAGGGACGTCCGCCAACGCAGTTCGTGGTGTATGCACAGAATCATGATCAGGTGGGGAATCGAGCGACCGGTGACCGGTTGAGCACCCTCGTGCCCTTTCAGGCATTGCAGGTCGCGGCTGCCACGGTCCTCCTTTCACCCAACATCCCGCTTCTGTTTATGGGCGAGGAGTACGGAGAAACCGCCCCATTCCAGTATTTCATCGATCACGGTGACCCGGGCTTGGTGGAGGCGGTCCGAAAGGGGCGCTGCAGCGAGTTCGCTCGCTTTGGATGGAAGCCGGAGGACATCCCCGACCCAAAGGATCTTGCAACCTTCGAGCGCTCCCGGGTGCGGCCGGGCAATCCAGCCGATCCCCGTCGGGTAGCCATGCTCCGGTGGACCCGCGCACTCATTACGTTGAGGCGATCGGTTCCTGCACTGGGAGCCTCCGAGTCGGGCAGTTCTGTGCATCGAGTATGGAGCTACGAGTCCGAGCAAGTGCTGGTGATGCATCGCCGGAGCACACGGGGTCCGGCAGCCCTCCTCATGTTGGGGTTCAACAAGGGGGAGAGTCGGCTCACGCTCCAGGAACCTAAGGGATCATGGAAACTCCGGCTGACCAGCGCAGCCGAGGAGTTTGGAGGTGTCGGTCGGGACGCGCTCCCGAGGCGCCTCACCATCAGCCGGAAACGGGTGCGGGTGGCCGTTCCTGCTTATACCGCCGCAGTCTATCTGACCTCGGCTTCGTAGAAACCACAGCCTTTCGTTTCACTCTGTCACGCTGATCGCAAAGGCACTCGCCGGTGCCGCTGTCCAGAATGGAGGTGCTTCATCGAGCTGTGGTGATCGGCCCGATTTCTCGAGAGACTGCTGGATTGGTTGCTGACATCAGGGTTTCGAGTCGTCGGCATCAGCCTTGCCATGATCATCATCTTCTCTGTGCGGAGGGGCGCGACGAGCAAGGTGATAGGGGCGATGATGATCTTGTCTGAATTGGGTGTGGATCTCAAGCCGGTCCTGGCCGCCGCGGGGCTTGGCAGGTTGGCCATCGGCTGTGGCGCGCAGAGCCTGGTCAAGGACGTGATCACCGGCTTGTCCATCCGGCTGGCAAACCAAGTTCGAGTCGGGGATGTCGCCCAGAGAGCCGGGGTCGGTGGGTTCGTGGAAGAAGTGCGCCAGGGAACGATTACGCTGATACGGGGGTGAGCCGAAAACAGGGAAGGCTCCTCTCTCAGTATGTGGCGAACCCATCGGAAACCTAGTTCAGCGGCGGACTTCCGAACGGTGGGGGCAGGGACTTGCGTGACTCTCAGGCTGGCTTGAGGAACAACACTCCAAGGGGAGGGAGGGTGAGCGACAGCGAAAAGGGCAGTCCATGCGAGGGGGTGGCCTCAGCGTGCACCTCGCCCAAGTTCCCGATGTTGCTCCCACCGTAGACCGCGGCGTCGCTATTCAGGAGTTCTCGGTAGGATCCGGCAACGGGCACCCCGATCCGGTACCCGTGCCGCGGCACCGGCGTGAAGTTGCACACGCAGACGACAAAGCGACTTGCGTCCTTCGCCCGTCTCACGAACGCGACCATCGACTGCTCCGCATCACCAAAGTCGATCCACTGGAATCCTGACGAATCGAAGTCGACCTGGTGCAGCGCCGCTTCCTCACGGTAGAGCCGGTTCAAATCACGAACGTACCGTTGCATCGCGAGATGCGGCTCGTATTGGCACAGGTGCCACTGCAAGCTGGCGTCGTGGTTCCATTCCCACCACTGGCCGAACTCGCCGCCCATGAAGAGCACCTTTTTGCCGGGATGCCCATACAGATACCCGAAGAGCGCGCGCAGGTTGGCGAACCGCTGCCAGTCATCGCCGGGCATCTTGTCCAAGAGAGCCCTCTTACCATGCACGACCTCGTCATGCGACAGCACCAGCACAAAATTCTCGGTAAAGGCGTACACGAGACCAAAAGTAGTGTTGTTCTGGTGATACTTGCGATGAATGGGGTCCAGACTGAAATATTCCAGCGTATCGTGCATCCACCCCATGTTCCACTTCAGGCTGAAGCCCAAGCCGCCTGTGTAAGTCGGACGTGAGACACCGGGCCACGCAGTTGATTCCTCTGCAATGGTCAGGACGCCCGGATACTCGCGGTGGACGACCTCGTTGAATTCCTTGAGGAACGCCACCGCCTCAAGGTTTTCATTGCCGCCGAAGCGGTTCGGAACCCACTCTCCCGGCTTTCGGGAATAATCCAGGTACAGCAAGGAGGCCACGGCGTCCACACGCAGGGCGTCAATATGGTACTTGTCAAACCAGAAGAGCGCGCTGTTCAGCAGAAAGTTTTTGACCTCGACACGCCCGAAATTAAAGATGCGGCTATGCCATTCGGGATGGTACCCCAAGCGTGGGTCGGCGTGGTCGTAGAGCTGCGTGCCGTCGAACCAGGCCAGGCCGTGAGCATCATCGGGGAAGTGCGCTGGCACCCAATCAAGGATCACGCCGATGCCCGCTTGGTGGCAAGCATCCACGAACGCCATGAAGTCCTCGGGGGAGCCGTATCGGCTGGTGGGTGCAAAGTATCCCGTAGCCTGATAACCCCAGGAGCCATCGAACGGATGCTCGGTGACGGGCATCAGCTCGACGTGGGTATAGCCCATGTGCTTGACGTAGCGAACGAGCTTGTCGGCGAGTTCCCCATAGGTCAGCCAGCGTCCACCTTCCTCAGGCACGCGCATCCAGGAACCAAGGTGCACCTCGTAGATGGTCAACGGCACGCTCAGGGGATCGCGGGTTGTCCGCGCTTCCATCCAGGTGGCGTCGTCCCACTGGTATCGGGATAAATCACGGACGATCGAAGCGGTCTTTGGTCGGAGCTCCGCCGCGAACGCGTAGGGGTCGGCCTTGAGAAAGGACGCTTCCTGGTCCCGAGGCCGAATCTCGTATTTGTAGTTGGCGCCTTCGGGAATCTCTGGAATGAACAGCTCCCA